>JAZSKN010000087.1:0-5313 GCA_045534895.1 Acutalibacteraceae bacterium | reverse complement strand
ATAACACCGATCTTTTCCTCTGCAAAATCATGATTATATTCATAATAGGCCAAAGAAATTGGGTATAGATTCACACAAACAAAAAACCATATCCAAAAACAAATAAGTACACCACCTATACTAAAGCGTAAAACTGTTTTCGTTTTTTTATTTTCAATGTTTTTTGTGTTTTTAAATGTACCATAGACAGCCAACAAAATCCAAAGTCCTGAAAATGCTGCCGCAGAAGCATAGGCTTGAAAACTACTTTTTATTAATTCGTACACTGTCCCCTTCCTCCCAAACCTAATCTAAACACCAATAATAATCATATCCACCATATACTCCATATGATTTACCTATCGTAAAACTATACGCACTTGCACCGTTAGGCCACCAGCAGTAGTCAAAGCCATATATTGCTCCTGCTCCAATATCCCAAAAATGTTTAGCATAGTTTTCTTTTGCATTGACTCCTTTCACAATTCCAACACTATAAGAAATATTAATCGGTAATACCGATGGTGTAGATGTTCCAATGCCAGCATGCACATATGACGCATCAATCCTGTGTTACTGTGTTATTACCCTTGATTGTTTTAAATATGATTTGCTTCCGAGAAACTCTTTACCTTTACCTTAAGAGAACTTTCCAAAAACAGTTTTGAGTTATCTACTTCTTTAACATATGACATTTCTACACCCAGATTTATTAAGTTTGAATATTCTTCTTTAGTTTCTAAGTAAATGCAAGCATAATGTTCATGAGCTGATGAAGCAAACCATGAATATCCATTTTTATAAAAACATAAGTCCATAGGTAAATTTGGATAATCCCAATTAAATAAATCATTGGGTTTGATAAGTATTTCTTCTACCCCAGGTGCCACTTTGTATAATGTTATTTTATAAATGTGATTGTTTTCGTTTAGAGTAACAGTGCTTGGCCATTGATTTCCGTTATATGAAAATATCTTATACGGTTTTAATAGTTTTTCCATTTCTTTTACTGTGATTTTGACTTTTTGATTTTCAGAATATTTAAAATATACCAAAGAAAACTTATCACTATTGTTTACCATATAGTTTATAAATTTGCAATATTGCTCTTTGTTATTAAAATCTTCCAAATAATATTTTTTCATATTTATTCGTACACTCCTTAATCTAAATACCAATAAAATATGTTTTGCAGCATGTTGGTATTGTTGTTAACGTGTGTTATTTGGTTTTTAACACGGTTATAGTTATCATAAACGTAGTTAAGACGTGTATTGTTACTACCCGTAATATCGGTTATTCTGCCCGAAAGGTCATAACCGTAACGGTAGGTTGCACCCGTAAATAAATCTTGTTTTTCGTAAAGATTACCAAATTTATCGTAACGGAACTTTACTTTTACAGTATTATTATACAACTTTTCTACCAATTGGTCAATAGAATTATAATTATAGCTAACTTTATGATTATTACCGTATGTTGAATGTAGTAATAAACCGCGCAAATTGTCATATTAATTCTCTACCAATTGTCGCTGTTCTACATAGATTTCACTTGTGTTTCCAAATTCGTCATAATTTAATGCATATCTTGTAGCCGACGGCGAACAAATACCAAATATAACTACTTTTATTTTGTTTTTGTGACACAAAAAAATGCACCGTATTGAACAGTGCATTTTTTAGTTATTATTTAATTATCTATTAAAAATATTACCGCCGTGTGAGTCGATGCCAACAATAAGAGGAAAGTCTTTAAACTCGAGCAATTTTACCGATTCGCATCCCAAATCGTCAAAGGCAATAACGCTGCAGCTTGTTATGCTTTTTGCGGCAAGCGCGCCCGCGCCACCAATAGCGCAAAGATAGACGGCTTTGTTGCGAATAATTGCGTCAATAACAGCCTTATTTCTTTCGCCCTTACCAATGGTTGCCGTAAGCCCCATATCATAAAGCGCGGGGGCATATAAATCCATTCGTGAAGAGGTTGTAGGCCCGCAACTGCCAATGGGTAAACCGTTTGGCGTGGGTGTGGGACCAGCATAATAAATTGTGGAATTTTTAATTTGGTAGGGAAGAGAGGATTTGTTTTTAATACATTCAAAAATACGCTTGTGCGCGGCATCGCGACTGGTGTACACTTTACCGCTTAAATAAATTTTATCGCCCACGCGTAATTTTGAACAATAGTCTTTTAAATTTTCGGTATTAATATAGTATTCGCTCATTGATTTATATCGGCAAACAAATTTTCAAATTGTTCGGCAAGCTCGCGATTGTCGGCGTTCTTTTGCGTAACCTTTTCACGCGCAGTAGCAAGTGAAGAAACAAGCGAATCAACACGAGACATAAACTCGTTAGAGGTTTGCATAATTTCAGCCTTAAGTGCAGCAAGCTGTTCGTGCGCGGTATCAATTGAGTTTAGATTTTTTTCTACCTCGCGGTTGGTAATATCACGATTTTCTGTAGAATTTTGCATAATTGATTTTGCATTAGCCTGCGCAACGAGATAAAGACGACCAATGTTTTGTGAAAGACGTTCAATTTCATCTTGTTTGTCGGTGTATTCTTTAAGCTGTGCTTCAACAGCGGCTTTTGCAGTCATAACCTCGTTTAACTGGTTGTTAACCATCGCTATTGTCTGGTCAAGATTTTCGATTTTGCTGTTAAGCTCAGCCTCTTTTGCAGAGAATTTTTTGTGTGATTCTTGTATGTAGTTAATAACATCATCACAGTTAAAACCTAATAAACTTTTTCTAAAACCAACAGACATTTTTTATTCATCCCTTTATATTAAAAATCCATACATATAAATTATATCAAATTTTAAACATAATTACAAGAAAATGTTTTATTTAAAAAGTGGGTCTATATCGAGCGTAGCAAAATAGTCATCTATACTTTGTGCGCGACGAATAAGCTGTACGCTGCCGTCAGGCTTTAGCATAAGCTCGGCGCAACGCAGTTTACCGTTATAGTTATATCCCATTGAGTGACCGTGAGCGCCTGCATCGTGAATTGTAAGATAATCTCCGATATCTACCTGCGGTAATTCACGCTCTACGGCAAATTTATCGTTATTTTCGCATAGTGAACCAACAACGTCAAATTTACCGACTGCTTTTTCATTTTCTTTACCCATAACGGTTATATGATGATAAGCGCCATACATTGCAGGACGCATAAGGTCGCAACAGCTTGCGTCTACGCCAATGTATTCTTTATAAATATGCTTATAATGAAGCGCTTTTGTTACAAGATAACCGTATGGTCCTGTAATATAACGACCCATCTCGGTAAAGAGGGCAATTTGTAGACCTGTGGGCGCAATTATTTCGTCATAAACTTCGCGTACACCTTCACCGATGGCAAAAATGTCGACAGGCTCTTCGGTTGGCTTATATGGAATACCAATGCCGCCAGAAAGGTCAATAAATTCTACGTTAATATCAAGCTTTTCTTTAATTTCGAGTGCAAATTTAAAGAGCTTTTTAGCAAGGCGAGGGTAGTATTCTTCTACCAAAGAACAGCTCGCAAGCATAGAATGTATACCAAAATGCTTTACACCTTTTTGCTTTAAAATTGCAAAGGCTTCAAGTATTTGCTCGTGTGTCATTCCAAATTTGGTATCGTGTAAGTGACCCATAATATCATTTGTAATATTAAATTTACCGGGGTTATAACGGCAACAAACAGTATCGGGCATTGGAGCAATTTTTTCAAAAAATTCGATGTGGGTAATATCATCAAAATTTATAATTGCGCCACATTCGATAGCAGCCTTGTATTCTTCAACAGTTGTTTCGTTAGAGGTGAATATAATGTTTTTACCACATATTCCGCTTTTTTGTGACAAAACAAGCTCTGGTACAGAAGCGCAGTCAGTGCCGCAACCAAGCTCAGCCAAAAGGCGTAATATTGCCGGTGTTGGTGTTGCCTTTACCGCAAAATATTCTTTAAAACCCTTGTTCCAAGAAAAAGCTTTATATAAATCGGTTACACATTTACGAATGCCGACCTCATCATACACGTAAAACGGTGTGGGGTAACTTTGTGACCAATTTTTAATATTTTCTTTAGTAAAAGGAACATTTTTCATAGAATTTAAACCACTTTTCATTAATAAATATTTAATAATTTTACACGAATGTTAATAAAGTGTCAAGTGTTGGTAACAAATTTTAAAAATTTTAATATTTGTATTGATTTTTAGAAATAATATATGTATAATGTATTTGGCAAAAATTTGAATTATTTTTTTAAGGAGAATATGAAATGACCACTAACAAAACTGTTTTAAAATGGCTTGATGAGATGAAAGAATTACTCACACCTGACCAAGTTGTTTGGGTTGATGGTAGCCAAGAGCAAATCGAAGCATTTCGCGCAGAAGCTTGTGAAATTGGTGAATTACACAAGCTTAATCAAGAAAAGCTTCCCGGTTGCTATTTACACCGTACTAATCCCAACGACGTTGCACGTGTAGAAGATAGAACTTTTATTTGCACAACCACTAAAGAAGAGGCTGGTCCAACAAACAACTGGTGTGACCCTGCCGAAATGTATAAAAAACTTTACGACATTGCTCGTGGCAGCTACAAGGGCAAGACAATGTATGTTATTCCATACTCAATGGGACCAATTGGTTCACCAATTGCTAAGGTTGGTATTGAAGTAACCGATTCAATCTACGTTGTTCTTAACATGGTTATTATGACCCGTGTTAGCCCTAAGGTGCTTGAAGTTTTGGGCGATAGCAACGACTGGGTACGTGGTTTGCATTCACGTTGTGATGTTGATCCTGAAAAGAGATATATTTGTCACTTCCCACAGGATAATACAATTATCTCTGTAAACTCAGGTTACGGCGGTAACGTACTTCTTGGTAAAAAGTGCTTTGCACTTCGTATAGCTTCTTACCAAGGTTGGAAAGAGGGCTGGATGGCTGAGCATATGCTTATCTTAGGCCTCGAGAATCCACAGGGTGAGGTTCGCTACATCGCTGCTGCATTCCCATCAGCTTGCGGTAAAACCAACCTTGCTATGCTTATTCCACCTGAATATTTACGTAAAAAGGGCTACAAGATTTGGACCGTAGGTGACGATATTTCTTGGATGAAGATAGGTCCTGACGGTCGTCTTTACGCTATTAACCCTGAAAACGGTTTCTTTGGCGTAGCACCCGGCACCAACGTTCATTCTAACTTTAACGCACTTGAGTCAACCAAGAAGAATACTATCTTCACAAACGTTGCTCTTAACCTTGATGATAACACGGTTTGGTGGGAAGGTCTTGACAAGAATCCACCTGAAAATGCACTTGAGTGGAAGGGTA
>JAZSKN010000092.1:0-7766 GCA_045534895.1 Acutalibacteraceae bacterium | reverse complement strand
CAATATTAGCATAAAGCACATAGAAAGCATAGGTGTTCCAAAGTGTGCCCATAAACTTGCGTTGACCCTCAACTACGGCTTTGCCGTGGAATCGGTTAGGAAGCCAAGGAGCAGAGTTGGTGTAAAAATACCAACGAATTGTGTCGGCGCCGTAGCTTTCGAGCGCATCAAATGGGTCAACTGCGTTGCCCTTTGATTTAGACATCTTTTGACCGTTTTCGTCCTGAACGTGACCGAGAACGATTACATTTTTATAAGGCGCTTTGTTGAAAATAAGGGTTGAAATTGCCATAAGTGAATAGAACCAACCGCGAGTTTGGTCAACAGCCTCTGAAATGAAGTCGGCAGGGAACTGTGATTCAAACAAATCTTTATTTTCAAAAGGATAGTGGTGTTGTGCAAATGGCATTGCGCCCGAGTCAAACCAACAGTCAATAACTTCGGGTACGCGGTGCATAGCCTTGCCACAGTGTGGACACTTAATGGTAATTTCATCAATGTAAGGACGGTGAAGCTCGATATCATCGGGGCAGTTGTCAGACATAGATTTAAGTTCTTCAATGCTACCGATAGAGTGCATATGACCGCATTCGCAGGTCCAAATGTTAAGCGGTGTACCCCAATATCTGTTACGTGAAATACCCCAGTCCTGAACGTTTTTAAGCCAATCGCCAAAACGACCTTTACCAATGCTTTCGGGAATCCAGTTAACAGTATCGTTGTTACGGATAAGGTCATCCTTAACAGCGGTCATCTTGATAAACCAAGACTCGCGAGCATAGTAGATAAGTGGGGTGTCACAACGCCAACAATGTGGATAGTCGTGTTCAAATTTAGGAGCGTCAAAGAGCAGTCCTGCTTTTTCGAGGTCAACAAGTACTAACGGGTCAGCCTTTTTAACAAAGGTGCCGGCGTATGGTGTCTCGCTAGTTAAATTACCTTGACCGTCAACAAACTGAACAAATGGAAGGTCATATTTTCTGCCAACCTTGGCATCGTCTTCACCAAATGCAGGAGCAATATGAACGATACCTGTACCGTCGGTCATAGTAACGTAACTATCACAGGTGATAAAGTGACCTTTTTTATTTTGCTTTTCGCAAACGGGTTTTACATAGTCAAACAGTGGCTCGTATTCTTTATACTCAAGCTCGGCGCCCTTGTAGCTTTCAAGAATCTCATAAGCAGGAGCTTCTTCAGTTGTAAGCTTACCGAGAACCTTATCAAGAAGTGCTTCAGCCATATAGTAGGTATAGCCATCAGCGGCTTTAACACGACAGTATGTTTCATCGGGATTTACGCAAAGAGCTACGTTAGATGGAAGTGTCCAAGGGGTTGTGGTCCATGCAAGGAAGTAAGCATCCTCGTTTACTACCTTAAAGCGAACAACCGCACTGCGTTCTTTTACGTTTTTGTAGCCCTGCGCTACTTCGTGAGAAGAAAGCGGTGTGCCACAGCGTGGGCAGTAAGGAACAATCTTAAAGCCTTTGTATAAAAGACCTTTATCAAAAATTTGTTTAAGAGCCCACCATTCAGACTCGATAAAGTTATTATCGTAGGTAACGTAGGGGTTATCCATATCAGACCAGAAGCCAACGGTTTTTGAGAAATCCTCCCACATACCTTTGTATTTCCAAACACTTTCTTTACAGTGACCAATGAATGGGTCAAGACCGTATTCTTCAATCTGTTCTTTACCGTCAAGGCCTAAAAGCTTTTCAACCTCAACCTCAACCGCACGAACGAGTATGCGCAAACCGGCTTTACGAGGTACCATACAGCCTTTCATTGTGCGGTAACGTGGAATCATATCCTTGATAACACGGGTGAGAACGTGGCCAATGTGTGGCTTACCGTTAGCGGTAGGTGGGCCATCATAGAATACGTATGGTGTGCCCTGCGCCTTGGTTTCGATACTTTTTTCAAAGATTTTGTTGTCGTCCCAAAACTGTTTAATTTTCTTTTCTTGCTCTACAAAATTAAGATTAGGCGAGATGTTGTCGTACATAGTAATAATCCTTTCAAAAATAAAATCCCCGTCCATAATAGGACGAGGATGAAATAATACATCACAAGCTTAAACCACCTATTAGAACGGACCAATATCCGCACTCCCGATAACGGTGGAGATAACCGTCTTACGCTACTTGAAACCTTTCACGCAGAAGCTCGGAAGTGATGTTCACGCGTTTTCATACCGCTGACCTTACACCATCGTCAGCTCGCTTGGGGTAATTATAAAACACACTACTGTCTTCGTCACAGCCTTTACCGAGCATAATATTAACACAAAGTTTTAAAAAAATCAATAGTTTTAGTGTTTAAAAATAATATTAAAGATAAGAATGTATAATAAAGGAAGTGTGTTATATGGTTAAAAAGCAAACCTTTATAAAAATCGTATCGGTTTTGTCGGTAATAATATTGGCAACAACAACATTTGCCGCCATACAAAAACGAAAAAGCAATTATTATGAAACAATGGTTAAAAATCAGTATTCAGGGGCGTTTGAACAGCTTAACAGCAGTCTCAATAACATAAGCGTGTCTATGCAAAAGGTGGCATATGTATCATCGGCAAAAAAGATGAGTTCGCTTTCAAGCGAAATTTTTAGTGAGGCCGAGCTTGCTAAAACCGCCCTTTCAAAATTGCCTATGGGCGAGGGCAACATATCTACAATTTATCGCTTTTTATCACAGGTTGGCAATTATGCGCTTAGTGTTTCTAAAAATATTACGAGTGAAAATACTGTAAGCACAAAACAACGTGAAGAGTTAAAAATACTGGGCAATACCGCCCGTAAAATCACACAGGTTATAAGCGATACCGCAACCGAATATAATACCCCTGAAAAGTGGGCGCAGGTAATAGAGTATAAACTAAACGACGCAATTTCAGAAAATGGGCTTGCCCAGTCGTTAACCCAGCTTGAAGAGGATTTGTCTGATTACCCAACGCTTATATATGACGGCCCGTATTCTGACCACATTTTACAGAAGCAACCTCTTATGACATCAAGCGCTAAAGAGGTTACACAACAAGAAGCATTACAAAAAGCAAAAACCATGTTGGGCGGCAGTATAGATTTGCAGTTTGAAAGTATGCAGTTTGGTAAAATAGAGTGTTATAGATTTGGTAATACTGACGTCAATATTGCGGTTAGCAAGGCGGGCGGCTATGTGGTTTATATGCGTAAAAACCGCCCAATAAAAGAAACCTTACTTTCATATGATCAGGCAGTATTAAAGGCGGAAAGATTTTTGGAGCAAAATAATATAAAAAATATGGTAGACACGTATTTTTTTACCGATAACGGCGTTTGTGTTATAAATTTTGCGTATGTTGACGGGCAAACAATATGCTATACTGATCTTATAAAGGTGGGAGTTGCTATGGATACGGGTGAGATAGTGCTGTATGAATCGGCAGGGTATTTGACCAATCATACCGAGCGTTCGTTTAAGGTTGCGCATTACTCTAAAGAAGAAGCAGCAGAAAAATTAAGCAGTGATTTGCAAATAAAGGACGTCGCAATAGCGCTTATACCTACCGATTCGGGCGGTGAAGTACGTTGTTATGAGTTTTTATGCGCCGCGCAGGACGGGCAAGAAATATTGTTGTATATAAATATGCTTTCGCTCGAGGAAGAGCAAATTTTTATTTTGCTTAAAAGTGATGGGGGAACCTTGGTAAAATAAAAGAGGTCATATTGACCTCTTTTATTTTACAGTTATATTCGCCTTGCGGCGAGTTATATTGCTGCGCAGTGATATTTGGGGCAAGCCTCAAGTTATATTCGCTTCGCGAGTTTTGGTGGCAAATCAAAAGCCATAGTCTTTTTCATAACTGATAACTCAAAACTAAAACGGCACAGATTAATGCACTTTGTAAAACGTGTACATTTGCGAACGAGCGATGCTCGTCCCTACGATAGAAATTAGAAATATTGCGTTGGGACGGTGATTAACCGCCCGCGTTATTTGTAAATTTAAATGTTTTTCAGATTTACATAACATTTGTCTTATGTTATAATAATAAAAAAATTAACGCAAGAGGTAATTATGCCGTTAGTAGAAAAAGTTAAACATATTTATGAGCCAAATCCGCTTGCGTGTGGGCAGGCGGTGCTCTCGATGTTGTCGGGGGTAGATGTTTTTGAAATATTTAAACTTGTTAATACCGAAAAAGAGACTACGCTTAAAGATATGAAAGCCGCTTTAACAAAGCTTGGAATTTCATATAAAAACGAGAGGATAGAGGTAAATCTAAAAAGCGAGTTGCCGCGCGTGGCGATGTTAAGTCTTGAAACACCAAAGTGTTGGCACTGGTCGCTCTTTTTTGACGGCAAGTTTTACGACCCCGAATACGGCGTGCTTCAAGATTTTCCGCCAAGTAATCGCCGCTATTTTTGGGAGATAACGGGTTGACAAGTACATATAAAAATATTAAAATTGTTAAAATAATATCCCTTAGTCACGGCTTTGCCGTGCCACCTCCCAATAATCCCTCAGTCAGCTTCGCTGACAGCTCCCTTTAGGCAAGGGGGCCATTGGCAAGGGAGGCTTATAATGAATGATTAAATATTATAGATTGGGTGATTTTATGGTAAAAATTTCTCCGTCGGTGCTTACAGCCGATTTTTTAACACTTGGTGACAGTATTAAAAAGCTTGAGGATGCAGGGGTTGATATGCTGCATCTTGACGTTATGGACGGTATTTTTGTGCCGAATATTTCATTTGGCAACCCTGTTATAAAGTCAATAAAGGCGCATACCAATTTGCCGCTTGATGTGCATCTAATGATTGACAGGCCACATAGATACATAGAAGAATTTGCAAAATATGCCGATCTTTTAGGCTTTCACTATGAGGCGGGTTCTGATAACGCCGAGTTACTTAAAAAGATACGAGAGCTTGGATGCAAGTCTTGCATAACCATTAAGCCTGCAACCGCGCCGGAAGAAATATTCCCGCTTTTACCGCTTTGCGATATGGTGCTTGTAATGTCGGTAGAACCGGGCTTTGGCGGTCAAAAGTTTATGCCCGCGGCACTTGACAAAATAAAGGCTATCAAGGCTGAATGCGAGCGACAGGGTCTTAACATTGACATTGAGGTTGACGGCGGCATTAATGCCGAGACAGCGCCGCTTGCGGTAGCGGCAGGCGCTAACGTGCTGGTAGCAGGTAATTTCTTGTTCTCGGCCGAGGATATGGGCGCGCGTGTAAAAGAGATTAAAGCGCTTTAATTTTGAATAAACGCAAAACTATTACCAATACTTTCTTTAAAAGGGAGTATTGGTATGTTTGATAAAATAGAAAATGATTTTTTGCGCGTTTTTTTAAAATCGATGGTTGTTACCATTTCGGTAATTACACTAATATTAATAGGTTATTTTACGGCAGGATTTTTGTCGGGAGGTTTATGATGGATTATATGTTTTTAAAAAGCGGTACCGATGTGCGCGGTATTGCGTCAGATTTAGGTGGTAAGGCGGTAGAGCTTACCGATAGCGCAGTTTATGATATTTCGGCGGCGTTTGCAGTATGGTGTGTAAATAAGTTTTCAAAAGGCGCAAATGAACTGCGCATTGCGCTCGGTCACGATTCGCGCATTACAGCCGATAGAATAAGCACACAGGTAAAAGCGGCACTTACAAATGCGGGTGTTACCGTGCTTGATTGCGGCCTGGCTTCTACCCCTGCAATGTTTATGACAACGGTTGATTTACATACCGATGCCGCTATACAAATTACGGCAAGTCATCATCCGTTTGACAGAAACGGTCTTAAATTTTTTATAGGCACAGGCGGTCTTGAGGGTAGCGATATATCCGAGATTTTAACACTTGCCCAAGACGGTCAAGAGTGTATTAGCGAAGAAAAGGGTAGCATAGAACAAGTTGATTATATGCGTGATTATGCCGCAAGGCTTCGTGATATGATTATACGTGAAGTTGGCAAGGGAGATAAGCCACTACAAAACTACCACATAGTAGTTGACGCGGGTAACGGCGTTGGCGGCTTTTATGCAAATAACGTTTTGGCACCCTTGGGCGCCGATATTAGTGGCAGTCAGTTTTTAGAGCCTGACGGTATGTTCCCAAATCATATACCCAATCCCGAAAACAAGCAGGCTATCGAGAGCATTTGTGATGCTGTTAAAAAGAGTAATGCTGACTTTGGCGTAATATTTGATACCGACGTTGACCGCGCCGGATGTGTTGATGGCGACGGTAATGAAATAAACCGCAACCGACTTATTGGTATTGCGGCATATATTGCATTAGGTGGTAAAAAGGGCGGCACAATAGTTACCGACTCGGTAACCTCTGACGGACTTAAAAAGTATATAAACGAAGATTTAGGTGGTGTGCATTACCGTTACCGCCGTGGATACAAAAACGTAATCAACAAAGCAATTGAGCTTTGTGAGCAGGGAATAGATTGTCCGCTTGCTATTGAAACCTCGGGCCATGCGGCGCTAAAAGAAAATTACTTTCTTGACGACGGCGCGTATCTTGCTACCAAGATTATAATTGAGCTTGCAAAGGGCACTGATATTAAGGCGTTGCTATCTACTATGGAAATGCCTGCCGAGGAAGAGGAACATAGATTTAATATAAAGGTTGATTATTTTAAGGTTTACGGTCAACGTGTTATAGATGAATTAGAAGAATTTGCAAAACAACAGCAGGGTTATGTTATTGCTGACGATAACCGTGAGGGTATAAGAGTATCGACACCTAACGGCTGGTTTTTGTTGCGTCTTAGTGTTCATGACCCTGTGATGCCAATGAACTTTGAAAGCAATAAATTAGGCGGTATTGCTGTTATGAAGATGGAACTAAAAGCGTTTTTTGACGGTTTTAGTGAACTTGAAATACCGAAAGGGTTTTAAAAATGTCTGACGATAGAATAAAGCGACAAGTCTGGAACGCTAAGATTGTTACAGTAATTACCATAGCGGGCATATTGATATCGTATGCGTTGCCTGAAAAAATAAGAATTTTAGCTAATATAGTTTTGATGTTAACATTACTATATCACTTATTGTTTTCTTGGTATAAAAAAATTGTTTATCCAAGCAAAATGCAAGTGCCTATTTGGATGTTCGAAATAGCAATGACGGTGCTTTACTTGGCAAACGAGTGCAATTACTATGAGTTTTTAGGGAGTGAAACGTTACCGTTTTTGTTTGAGGCGATATTTGTTGGAATAATATGCGGCGTGATTGCAATACTCTTCTTTTTAAAATTTGAAGGGCGCATTACAGGAAAACTAACGCAAGTAATTGTTACGATTTTTTTGTGTAGTTTTATGGCTTGGTTTACTTTACCTAACTTAAATTATGCATTAGATACTCACAAGGCCCAAGCTTACTCTGTAGTGATTGCCAGAAAGAATTTAACCAAGAATCCGGGAGGAAGATTCAGAACATACGAATCATATGAGTTTGTGTTTAAAGAAAACGGCGAAGAGCGTTTTATAGGTGTGCCGGAAGCGGTGTATGACAAATACAAATCGGGCGACCAATTTGAATTGCTTGTATATAAAGGAGCATTTGGCAAAGAGTTCTACATATCAAAAGACATTGAAAATTAAATAAGAAAAGAACCTGCAGTTCGGAGCGTTCACATAGGGATAATTTGCCCGAAAAAGCGAATTTTTGCGGTCTAATGTGTTAAAAAGGCACGGTATGCGTCAGCATTACCGTGCCTTTTCGTCTGTTATACCACTAAAAATTCATCTTTTTCGGGTGCGTGC
>JAZSKN010000075.1:0-17416 GCA_045534895.1 Acutalibacteraceae bacterium | reverse complement strand
CACTCGTATTCCCGAAATTTTGGCAGAGTACCACGATGCACTTTATAATAAGGCTCTCGAACGTCGTGAGACTATGACTTACGATGCTAAAAACCTTGACGAAATGAAAGAAATTGCCGATACTAAGGACGGATTTATTCGTGCTATGTGGTGCGGTGACCGCGAATGTGAAGACAAACTTAAAGAGATTGCAGGCGTTACCTCGCGCTGTATTCCTTTTGAGCAAGAACATATTGGCGACACCTGTGTTTGCTGTGGCAAAAAGGCAGACAAAATGCTCTACTGGGGCAAGGCTTATTAATAAAAAAGCAAAAGAGTTATCTCTGTTATGTAGAGATAACTCTTTTTTTATACTCTTTTGGTGTAACGCCAACGTGTTTTTTAAATATGTTTGTAAATTGTGAGGACGAATTAAATCCACAATCAAAAGCAATGTCTGTAATGCTTGAACACGAATTTTTAAGCAACCGTTTTGAATGCTCTATTCTTTGCTTAACAAGATAAGAATACGGTGATAGACCAAAGTGCTTGGCAAACAAATGTCTAAAACGGTCATAACTATAGTTGTTTTCTTTAGCAAGCATTTTAAAATTTATTTCTTCGTTAATGTTTGCGTCGATATAATTTACAATCTTTTCCCAATTCGTGCGATTTGGAACTTCGGCGGTTTCACACTGACATTCAGATGCAATTATTACAATTTCAGCAAGACAACTTTCGATAAGTTGTTTAGTGTATTTGCCGTGTTGTATCGACAAACCTCGCAGTTTTTGTAAATTTGATAACAACTTGCCGTCACTATCAGAAAACAAGCCTTCTATAAGTGCTATTCCATCAATCAAAAAAGAAAAATGCAACCAAATAATATCGCACGGCACGGGGTCATATTCATTATGTGGTGTACCCGCCTTATAAAATGCAAAATCCCCCGCCTTATAATTAAACGTTTTACCATTTATATTGGTAGTGCCACAGCCAGATATAAAATAAACAAGTTCATCATATTTATGTTTTTGCGTTTTAATTTCTATGGGAATAGAATGTTTAACTCTATGTATCTGCCGAACTTCACAATTAATCACAACTTATCACCACGTTTATTTTATCATTTAAACCTTCGGGTGTAAATAGCCAAAATATAAATTTTTTAACCTTTTTTGTATATTTTATAAAACTTTATTGTGTTAATATGATAAAGGTGATAATTATGAAAAATATTTTTTGTGTAGATATAGGCGGCTCAAAGTTAATTTGCGGTGCCTTGAATCTAGACGGCGAAATACTAGAAACCTATCGTGTAGATTACCCCAAGGATTACGCAATAAACACTATTTTAAATTATATAAAAGACGGGTACCAAAAATTAAAGCACCACGGCTTTTATGCTTGTGGCATAGCAGTCCCCGGTTTGTGCGATTATACCACGGGTAAATGGCTTTACTCCCCTTTTTCGGGACTTGGTGGTATTCCCATAACCCAAATTATAAGCGAAATAACTTCGTTACATACCGTTGCCGACAATGACGTTAACATATCTGCCCTTGCCGAAAAATATTTCGGCGTATGCAAAAATGTCTCTGACTTTTTGTGGGTAACCGTTAGCAATGGTATTGGTGGTGGTCTTTATCTAAACAATACGCTTTATCGTGGGCAAGGACTTTCAGCCGGAGAGATTGGCCATTTTATTGTAGAAGAAAATGGTCGCAAGTGTGGTTGCGGTAGTCGTGGTTGCCTAGAGGCGCACGCATCAGGCGCATCTATAGCGGCAATATACAACGAAACAACAAATAAAAATCTAACCGCAAAAGAAATTGCAGATCTTGCTCGCAATGGTGACACTGACGCGCTTGCCGTTTGGCAGGATGCCGGCGCACACATAGGCAAAGCCGTATCTTATGCCGTTAATCTTTTAAATATAAATACCGTCGTTTTAGGCGGTGGCGCAGCCGAGGCATTTGATTTGTTAGAGCCGTCCGCAACAAAAAGCTTAAACGAAAATTTGTTTACAAAAGCAAATCCAAACGTCAAAATATTACATTCTGCACCGGGCCGTTTTGCCGCCCTTATGGGTTGCGCCGCATTGGTGCTTGAAAACGAAAAGGAGAAGAAAAAATGAAAAACGTAATTTTAGACTACATAAACGACATCCACGCTTTGTGCGACAGTCTTGACACCGAGCAACTAAATGCCGCTTGCGAGTTAATGCTCGAAAGCTACAAAGCAGGCAAAAAAATATTTGTTGCGGGCAACGGCGGAAGCGCAGGCACATCTAACCACTTTTGCTGTGATTTTGGTAAAAACGCGGTCAAAGGCGACGATCACCGTCCAAAGATAATTTCTTTATCTGCTAATATTGCAGTACTTACCGCATTAGGCAACGATTTTTGCTACGCTGAAGTATTTTCACAACAACTTAAAAACCTTATGGATGACGGCGACACTGTATTGCTTATCTCGGCAAGCGGCAATTCACCCAATATAGTAAGCGCTGCAGAATATGCAAAATCGCGCGGCGGTAAGGTTATAGGTTTTTCGGGATTTGAGGGCGGCAAGTTAAAAGAACTATCCGACATAAACGTAAATATTCCGTCTACCTCATACGAACAAATCGAAGACCTACATATGATGCTAACACACATCATAGTTTGCTACTTTAAGGCATTGGGACTAGAATAATGAAAAAATTAAAATTCAACAAATCAGGTCTTGCCATATCTCGTCGCGTTGCAGCCGAAGGTAGCGTACTACTTAAGAACGAGAACGTTTTGCCGCTTAAAAAAGACACCAAAATTGCTCTCTTTGGCAGAAATCAAGTCGACACTTATAAAGGTGGCGGCGGTGCCGCTGATCTTTGGGCAGTCAAATGCCAAAACTATGCCGATGGACTAGAAAAACTTGGCAACGTGTATAAACCGCTGCTTAAAAAGTATCGCGATACGTCGGCCGCAAACCGTGACCCTTCACTTGGTAAATTTCATCACTCGTTTAATCAGCATAAATACTGCTTACCTGAAGTTCGTCTTACCGACGACGAGGTTAAGACCGCATCAACAAAATGTGACGTTGCAATCGTATTTATAGGTCGTTTTGCAATTGAAGGTAGAGATATAAAAGACATTGCCGGCGAATATCGTATCACCGACCAAGAAGAACAAATGATAGCGCAGGTAACAAAACATTTTCAAAAAACTGTGTTGGCGCTTAACATTCCGTGCGCGTTTGATTTACAATTTCTTGATAAATATAATTTTAGCGCCATTATTCACAACTTTTACCCCGGTCATTTAGCGGGTTACGCTATGGCAGATATTCTTTACGGCAGAGTGTCTCCTTGTGGCAGATTGCCATTTTCTTGGGCCAAGACCGCCGACGAATATCCTACAAACGAGGGTCTTTCTACCGATAAAATCATCTATAGCGAAGGGCTTTATATGGGCTACCGCTATTTTGACATATTTAAAAAAGACGTTGCGTTTCCATTTGGCTTTGGTCTTACTTACACCAATTTCAACATAGAAACCGTTTCTTGCGACATTGAAAAAACTATTGTGAATTTAAAAATCAAGGTAACAAACTGTGGTAAGCACCGCGGTCGCGAGGTTGTGCAATGTTATCTTTCGGCCCCCGACGGCGAGTTAGAAAAGCCCTATCAAGTTCTTTGTGCGTTCGATAAGACCGAATGGTTAAAACCTAACACAAGTGAGATTTTAACCATTAAGTTTGATTTGCTTAAATTTACGTCTTTTAGTGAAAAAATGGCGGCTTATATACTCGAAAAAGGCGATTACATTGTTCGCGTGGGCAAAAACTCGCGAGATAATGCGCCCGTTTGCAAAATCAATGTAAAAGATACATTTATTCACAAAAAAGTCGTTAACCGTTTACCTTTAAACGAAAAATTTGACGAACTTAAAAAGCCAAACACAAATCAAGAAAACTATGCTGGTCTTTTGTGCTTGAATGCCGATTTTGACGGCATAGAAACGCTGGATTTAACGAACACACCCGAATATAACGAGCTTGAAAAAACAGGTGATTACACCTTCACCGACGTGCTTTGCGGTAAATGTACCGCACGCGACTTGGCAGCATGTCTTTCCGACGAGCAACTAGCTTTACTGCTTACAGGTGACGGCTTTGAAAAGCAAAAAACGTTAGGCCTATCGCTTGAACCGCTGGTAGAGGGCGAAGGTACCCACACTCATCAAATTACCGAACTCGGTATTCCGTCAAGCGTTATGCAAGACGGACCAAACGGCGTGCGCGCTACAACCTTTGTAGCACCGCCCGTACCACCCGATTACGAGCTTTCGGGCCGAGATTGTGTCTATTACCCAAGCGCTATAGCGCAGGCATCAACGTGGGATAGGCGTCTTATTGAACAAATGGCACGTGAAATATCGGTAGACCTTGACAAAATAGGCTATAACGGATTATGTGCTCCCGGTGTTAATTTGCAACGCAATGTGCGCTGTGGAAGAAATTTTGAATATTTTTCAGAAGACCCATATCTTTCCGCACAAATGGCGACAGCTGTCATTAACGGCGTTCAAAACAACGCTGAAGGCACACCGTCAAAGCGTTACGCCGTATTAAAGCATTTTGCCTGCAATAATTCTGAAAAAGAACGTGTTACGGGTGATAGCGTTTTATCAGAACGCGCAGCAAGAGAGCTTTATTTGCGTAGCTTTGAATATGTATTGCAAGAAACAAACCCTCTTTCAATAATGGCGGCGTACAACAAAATAAACGGCGTCTATGCCGCCGCAAACAAGGATTTGCTTGACGGAATATGTCGATATGAATGGGGATATAACGGTTGGATTATGACCGACTGGGACGTAATGTCCGCCGATGGCGCGTGCCTTGCCGCTGGGTGCGACACCTGTATGCCGGGACACTATAAAACCTTTGAAGAACTAAGTCAAGATGGACTTGCGCGCGCTGTGGCGCAACAACGTGCCGCGCAGCTTATAGCACATCTTGCAAAAACCAAACACTATTTTAACGAAAAACTTAAAAACACATAAAAAAGACTGCTACCTCGGTAGCAGTCTTTTACTTTTAATCACAGCACTCGTCTTTTTTTGGTGCTTTTTTCGGTTTTGGCGCAGGTTGTGTGTTATCGCCAAGGCCCGTAGTTTCAGAGAATATTGCATTGTTTGTAACAGCCGATACCGCATCGGTGGGTATAATCAGCTTAGCGGCGGTGCCGTTTGACATATTAACGAGAGCCTCATATTTTTTAAGCTCAAGCACGGCAGCGTCAACGCCGGCTTCTTTTAGCGCTGCAAGACCGTCAGCCTCGGCTTTTTTTGAAAGGTAGATAGCCTTTGCTTCACCTTCGGCGCGTGCGATACGTGCGTCGCGCTCACCTTCGGCTTCAAGTATCATTGCCTGCTTGTCACCTTCAGCGCGGGTAATAGCGGCAGCTTTGTGACCCTCGGCCTGTAAAAGAGTTTCACGGCGGTCGCGTTCAGCCTTCATTTGTTTTTCCATCGCGTTTTGAATTTCTGCGGGCGGGATAATGTTTTTAAGCTCAACACGACTTACCTTCATACCCCACTGGTCAGTAGCCTCGTCCAAAATTTCAGCCATTTTAGTATTGATGATATCACGTGAGGTAAGTGTACCGTCGAGTTCCATTTCACCAACAATATTACGAAGTGTGGTAGCGGTAAGATTTTCGAGCGCGCGAATAGGATTTACAACGCCGTAGGTATAAAGCTTTGCGTCAAATATGCGGAAGAACACAACTGTATCAATCTGCATAGTAACGTTGTCCTTTGTAATAACAGGCTGTGGTGGAGAGTCCATAACCTGCTCTTTTAATGTAATTTTGTTAGCAATGCGCTCTAAAATCGGAATTTTTACGTGAATACCTGCATCCCAAGTGCATTTGTATTTACCTAAAAATTCGATTACGTATTGTGTTGCCTGTGGCACAATGCGTACGTTTGGTACAATAATCACAAAAAAGATTACCGCAATAAGAGCAATTAACCATCCCATAAAATAACCACCTTTTAAAATTGATTTTTATTTCAACAAAGCTGATGAGAGCTTTTTGTTGCTTGAAACAACCGGAATAAACTGAGTTACAGAATCAATAAAATGCTTGTTATCATCCAGCGCGGCAATTGCGTTGGCTTTGACGGTATCATCATTTACACAAGCGGCGGCAACAACGGCTACAATTGTATTTATGGTGTCGCGGTCGCCCTGTAAATACCCGTTTTGCAAAACGTCAAAAAGTTTTTTAACGGCTTTTTTATTATTCTCTAATAAAACGCCTTTTATTTGAGGAACTAATTTTTCGCCAAAGAAGTTAAGATACAAAAAGTTGCCATAAAAAGCAACGTGGGCTTTGTAATCCTCTTTAAGTGTCGGAAAAACATCAAGCATCTTTTTTGTAAAGAAGGTAATGTTATACGCACTTCCTTTTGATGCGGTGGGTAAATCAACCGAATTTGAATTGGTTGCCACACGTTTAGCTTTAATGCCCATTTCGTCCTTTAGGGTTGTGGTAAAATCAATACCAACCGCCTCGGCGTCCTTTGCGTTTTGGCTGTCGTCAAAAAGCCAAGCGTTTGCTTCTTCTAATTCAAAGCTTCCGTCTTCGGCAATGTCGGCAGTTTTTAAAATATACATCTGACGGTCATCACTATATTCAACAGCCACAGCTTTTTTATCGTTCTTAAAAATGCCGTCTTTTTCTTTGAAACCGTTTTCATCAAAGAATGGTTTTATTTCGGCAAGCACCTTATCTAAATATCTATTGTCCATTTTAAAAATACACTTCCAAAAATTATTTTTTACATTATAACATAAAAACATTTATTTGTCACCAAAAATTTCTTGAAAGAAGCGTTAATATTTTATATAATGAATTCATTAACAAGTTTAAGGTGATATTTTGAAAATTTCAAACAAAAAGGATTTAAAAACTATTTTAGAATCTGAAGGCTTTTCGTTTAAAAAGTCGTTAGGTCAAAATTTTTTAATAGATGATACCGTGTGTCCCCGTATGGCTGAGGCTGTGTCGGGCAAAAATATAGGCGTTTTAGAGATAGGTCCCGGTGCGGGTGTTCTTACGGCGCAGCTATCCGCCGCTTGCAAAAAGGTGGTGTCGGTTGAGCTTGATACCCGTCTTAAGCCCGTACTCCAGCAAACCCTTGCCGATTGTAACAATGTAAAAATAATTTGGAACGATATTTTAAAGGTGGATTTGCACGCCGTTTTGGCAGAGGAGTTTGCCGATTGCGACACAATTAATATATGCGCAAATCTGCCCTATTATATTACCTCACCCGTTATTATGACTTTGCTTGAAAATCGCTTGCCCATAAACAAAATTGCCGTTATGGTACAAAAAGAGGCGGCTGACCGCCTTTGTGCCGAGGTGGGCTCACGTGCGGCGGGAGCCGTTACGGTTGCTGTAAATTATTATGCCACCGCAAAAACGCTTTTTGGTGTGCCGAGAACCTCGTTTTTGCCGCCACCAAACGTTGACTCGGCGGTAATAGAACTCACCTTGCGTGAAAACCCAGCTGTTGAGGTAACTGACGAAAAGCAATTTTTCCGTCTTGTAAAAGCCTGTTTTGCTCAACGCAGAAAGATACTGCTTAATACAGTTTGCAACACTATGGGTATTAGTAAAGACGATTTTAGAGTGGCACTAAACGAGGCAGGCGTTAGTGAAACAGTGCGCGGTGAAACACTTACTATGGAGCAATTAGCCGCTATTTCAAACGCGCTATGTGAATAATTTATAATAAAAAAGCAAGGTAAACCCTTGCTTTTTTGTCTTTTATAAAGAAATATTTTTTCTGTACTGCTTTGGTGATATTTTAATATTTTCTTTAAAAGCGCGATTAAAACTACGCAGAGAACTAAAGCCGCTTTCAAAGGCGCACTCTGCAATAGATTGCGTTGTGTTTTCAAGCAAATAACACGCGTGACTTAGTCTGTAATGTGTAACATAGGAATTAAACGAAATACCAATGTTTTTCTTAAAATAGCGTGAAAGGTACGAGTAGTCATAGGTAGTGATTTGCGAAAGCTTTACAAGTGAGCAGTCACCGTTAAAGTTGTTTTCAACAAAGGAAAATATTTTATGAATCAAATTTTTTTGGTCGGTTTTTTTTGTGGTGTATTCGGCGCATTCATCAAACCTTCCGCACAAAGAATACAAAATGCCTTTTTTTAGAGCCGGTGAAGCAGCATCAAGCTTTTTAATTTCTCCAATTAAAAACTCGTCGGGACAAAATTTGTTGTTTGTAGGAATTTTATCGGTTATTTTTGTTGCGTACGCTTGCACTAATCGAGGAGAGAAAATGCACAAGACGTGTTCGCTTTTTTGTGATTTTAATTCGTGAATTTGATTAGGAAATATTAACGATGCCTCACCTTTTTTAAGGGTGTGTTTTTTGCCGTCTATGGTTATTTCCATTTCTCCCGAAAGAATAATTATTATTTCAAAGCATTGATGAAGGTGTGACGGAAAACTAAAGTTATTGTTTTTTTCAATTTTTAAATAGTCGGGCGAACCTAAATGATTGTACTCATAAAACATACAACACCTCTAAAAGTCAAATTATGTCTATAAATTATACATAAAATTGCAAGAAAAGTCAAATATAATGCGATATACTTGAAATAAAGGGAGTGATTGCTTGAAATATTATATTGGCACAGACCTAGGCACATCTGCTTTAAAGCTATTACTTGTAAATGTTGACGGCGAAATAATTAAGACCGTATCGCAAGGTTATGCTATAAACTACCCAAATCCCGGTTGGAGCGAGCAAAACCCTGAGGATTGGTGGAACGCTTTTGTGCGCGGCATAAAAGAGCTAACAATAGAAGTAAATCCTAATGATATACGCGCAATCGGTGTTGGCGGACAAATGCATGGGCTAGTGACGTTAGACCAAGAAAACGCAGTTATACGCCCTGCTATTTTGTGGAATGATGGTCGTACCGATAAGCAAACCGACTATCTTAATACTGTCGTTGGCAAGGAAACACTATCGTCTTTTACGGCAAATATCGCTTTTGCGGGTTTTACCTCGCCCAAAATTTTGTGGATGAAAGAAAACGAGCCGCAAAATTTTATAAAAATTAATAAAATAATGTTACCCAAGGATTATATAAATTATAGGTTAACGGGTGTTCATTGTTGCGATTATTCCGACGCGTCGGGTATGTTGTTGCTTGACGTAAAAAATAAATGTTGGTCAAAGGAAATGCTAAAAATTTGCGGTGTGAACATCGCACAAATGCCTAAGCTTTTTGAAAGCTATGAGCCTGTAGGTACACTATTACCTGCAGTGGCAGGGTTGTTAGGATTAAATCCTAATACAATTGTTGTAGCAGGCGCCGGAGATAACGCCGCTGCGGCAATAGGTACAAAAACCATCGCCACCGGCGCGTGCAATATATCGCTTGGTACATCGGGGACAATTTTTATTGCAAACGATAATTTCTCGGTAGATAAATATAACGCATTGCATTCTTTTTGTCACGCAAGCGGTACTTATCACTTAATGGGGTGCATTTTGTCGGCGGCGTCGTGCAATAAATGGTTTTGTGAAAGTGTTTTAAAAACGGATGATTATACCGCCGAGCAATCAAGTATAAGTGATGATATGCTCGGAAAAAATGATGTTTTCTTTTTGCCGTATCTTATGGGTGAACGCAGTCCTATAAACGATACCGATGCGCGAGGTACCTTTATTGGTATGCGAATGGACACCACTAGAGCCGATATGATTCAAGCTGTGCTTGAGGGCGTAGCCTTTGCTATAAGAGATAATTTAGAAATCGCAAAAGCTTCTGGCATAAAAATAGATCGGAGCACACTTTGTGGTGGTGGAGCAAAATCCGAGTTGTGGCAAAAGATTATTTGCAACGTGTTAAACATTAAGATAGATATACCCGAAACCGAGCAAGGTCCGGGCTACGGAGCGGCAATGCTTGCGATGGTTGGTGATGGGAACTATAGTTCGGTAGTGGAGTGCTCGGAAAAACTTGTAAAAATAAAGGCAACAATAAGTCCCAAAAAAGAAATTGCCGACCGTTATGAAAAGCAGTATTTAAAATTTAAAGAAATATATCCGTCAGTTAAAGAACTGTTCAAAAAAATCAAGTGAGGACAAAAACATGGGTGAAATTTTTAAAAATATTCCTAAAATTGAGTACGAAGGAAAAAACAGTACAAATCCCTTAGCGTTTAAATACTATGACGCTAATCGCGTAATACTTGGCAAACCAATGCGTGAGCACCTACCCTTTGCAATGGCTTGGTGGCACAATCTTTGCGCGGCAGGCACCGATATGTTTGGCCGTGATACTGCCGATAAATCTTTTGATAATGAAAAGGGCACAATGGCTCATGCAAAAGCAAAGGTTGACGCAGGCTTTGAATTTATGCAAAAGCTTGGCGTAGAGTATTTTTGTTTTCACGATGTTGACTTGGTTCCCGAAGCCGATGATATAAAAGAAACGAATCGTCGTCTTGATGAAATTACCGATTATATACTTGATAAAATGAATGCTACGGGTATAAAATGCTTGTGGGGAACGGCAAATATGTTTTCAAATCCACGCTTTATGAATGGAGCAGGCAGTACAAACTCGGCCGACGTTTATTGTTTTGCGGCGGCTCAGGTTAAAAAAGCGCTAGATCTTACAGTAAAGCTTAGCGGTAAAGGTTACGTGTTCTGGGGCGGTAGAGAAGGTTACGAAACTTTGCTTAATACCGACGTAAAGTTTGAGCAAGAAAATATTGCTCGCCTTATGAAAATGGCGGTAGAATATGGTCGCTCAATAGGTTTTATGGGCGATTTTTATATCGAGCCAAAGCCAAAGGAACCAATGAAGCACCAATACGATTTTGACGCCGCTACGGCAATTGGATTTTTGCGTCAGTACGGTCTTGACAAAGACTTTAAAATGAATATAGAGGCAAATCACGCTACCCTTGCAGGTCACACGTTTCAGCACGAGCTTCGTGTTTCGGCAATGAATGGTATGTTAGGCTCTATTGATGCGAATCAGGGCGATCTACTGCTAGGTTGGGATACTGATGAATTTCCTGCAAACGTTTACGAGGCAACGATGTGTATGTACGAGGTGCTAAAGGCGGGTGGCCTTACAGGCGGATTTAACTTCGACTCAAAAACACGACGCCCAAGCTACACTGTAGAAGATATGTTCTACGCTTATATTTTAGGTATGGATACCTTTGCGCTAGGTCTTATTAAGGCGGCCGAGATTATTGAAGACGGCAGAGTAGATAACTTTATAACCGAAAGATATTCGTCTTTTCGCGGCGGTATTGGCAAAAAAATTATTGACGGCAATACCTCGTTAGAGGAGCTTGCGGCTTATGCCGAAAATATGGGTGCGCCGACACTTCCTGCAAGCGGCAGACAAGAATATTTACAAAGCATCATTAACGAAATTATGTTTAAATAAAATTTGTGAACTAAACCACGCAAGGAGGGCTTTTTATGTCATTTAATCCGGATGAAATGTTTGTCTTTCCAATAGACCGCGAACCGTACGCTTTTGAACAATGCTACGTAGATGAAAACGTTTTTTTGACACAAAATGCCAAGGCAGGTGTTTTGCCAAAATACGACGATATCAAGGATAAATTACCGAAACCTATATGGGAAGGTCACGATGATACAATAAATTGCTATAACCGCACATGGGAAATTGCATTCGGTAATCTGCGTAACGCCAACGAAAAATCACGCTTTGTTTCGGACTATATAGACTGTGCATTTTTCACTTTTTCGTTTATGTGGGATTCATCGTTTATAGTAATGTTTGGAAAATACGCAGGGCATATATTCAATTTTCAAAAAACACTTGATAATTTTTACTCTCATCAGCATAAAGACGGCTATATAGGCCGTCAGTTATTCCAAAAGCATTTTGGTCAGCGATATGCCAAGGATGACCCCGCTTCAACAGGCCCAAATATTTTGCCTTGGGCCGAGTGGGAATATTATTGCATAACGGGGGACACCAATAGACTGCGTAAGGTTTTTGCACCGCTTATGGCGTATCACAAGTGGTTACAGCTTAACCGCACTTGGCAAAGCGGCGGTTATTGGACTACAGGGCTTGCCTGCGGTATGGACAATCAACCAAGAGTAGATAAGCAGTATAGTCCGTTACTTTCACACGGATTTATGACATGGCTTGACGCCTGCGCACAACAGTATTTAAGCTGCGAAATACTTATAAAAATTGCCGATATTATAGGCCGCAGTGAAGAAGTAAAATGGCTTGAAGAAGAGCGCGAGCTTCTTGAAAAAATCATAAACAATCAAATGTGGGATGAAAAAACAGCGTTTTATTATGATATGCGACGAGACGGTACTCTTACCGATACTAAAACCATTGGCGCGTACTGGACAATGATGGCAGGTCTTGTGTCAGATGACCGCGCAAAACGATTTGTTGCTCATCTTGATAACGAAAACGAGTTTAAACGTCCTTTTAGAATACCGACGCTGTCGGCCGACCACCCCGAGTATCAAGAAAGAGGGGACTATTGGAGAGGTTCGGTATGGGCGCCCACAAACTATATGGTGCTTAAAGCGCTTGATAAATACGGTTATAACGATTTAGCCTATGATATCGCTTGTAACTACCTTGAAAACGTTGTAAAGGTGTTTGTAAAAGACGGCACAATTTACGAAAATTACGCACCCGAGTATATTGAGCGCGGCAGTCATTCACAAGGTGAATTTGTTGGTTGGACGGGTCTTGCGCCTATAAACATAATGTTTGAATATGTTTTTGGCATACGACCCGACGCACAGAACAAAAAAATAGTGTGGTATATAAACAAACTTGAAAAGCACGGTGTTAAAAATTATCCTTTGGGCGATAAACTTATTGACATTATTTGTGAAAAGCGCAATTCTGTAGACGAAACACCTGTTGTAACGGTAACAGGCGCCGACGATATTACAATAGAAATTGTGTGGAATGGCAAACGTATAACCGTGTAAAATAAATACTTGCAATTTTTTGAAACTGTGATATAATACTAATACTAATTTGAATACAAATGCGATGATAAAGAAAAGTAACGTTGTACGTAACTTTAAGAGAGGGTGGTCTCAGGCTGTAAGCCGCCTATTTTACCGCAACGTGAAGTTCCCTTTTGAGCAGTGCCGCTGAAAAAAGAGTTTATAAGCTCTTCAGTAGGTGGCAACGGTGTGCAGTTCCGTTACAGACTGCGGAGAGTGTTTGCTCTTTGAGCGAAAATGCGGGTGGTACCGCGGAGTCAAGTACTTACAGACTTCGTCCTGTTTTATGGACGGAGTCTTTTTGTTTTCTTTTCGAAAACAAAAAAGTAATAGGTAAGAGGTAATAGTGAATAGGTAATGTGTGCCTTACGGCACAGATATAAATGTTAATAAATTTCAAGGAGATAGATTATGAAACAACAGCTTGAACAAATCAAGACTGCGGCGCTTGCGGCCATTGCTGACGCACAAAACAGCGCCGACTGTGAAAATGTCAGGGTAAAATATCTTGGCAAAAAGGGCGAGCTTACCGCTATTTTAAAAATGATGGGTGGCCTCTCGGCAGAAGAGCGTCCAATTATGGGTCAGCTTGTAAACACGGCAAAAGCCGAGGTCGATGCGGCGCTTAGCGCAAAGGTAACCGAGATGCAAGCGGCAACCGAAGAACTTAAGCTTAAAGAGGAAACCATTGATATTACAATGCCTGCAAAAACCGACAAGACAGGCAAATTGCATCCGCTTAATACGGTGCTCAATGATATGATCGACATTTTTCAGTCTATGGGCTTTGACGTGGTTGACGGCCCCGAGGTTGAGACCGATCACTACAACTTTGAGTGTCTTAACGTTCCTGCTGATCACCCCGCGCGCGATATGCAAGATACGTTCTATTTGGCAGAAAACATTTTGCTTCGCACACAAACCTCAGCCGCTCAAATTCGTACTATGGAAACGCGCAAGCCGCCTATTCGTGTAATATGTCCCGGTCGTGTGTTCCGCGCCGACGAGGTAGACGCAACACATTCACCCGTGTTCCATCAAATAGAAGGTCTTGTTGTTGACAAGGGCGTTACTATGTGCGACCTAAAGGGCGTGCTCGAGCAGTTTGCTCACGAAATTTACGGACCTGACACAAAGGTTAAGTTCCGTCCGTCATTCTTCCCATTTACAGAGCCTTCTGTTGAGGTTGACGTTTCTTGCTCAGAGTGTGGCGGTAAGGGTTGCCGTGTATGTAAGGGCGCCGGTTGGATAGAAATTTTGGGCGCAGGTATGGTGCATCCAAATGTGCTTCGCAGTTGCGGCATTGACCCTGAAGAATATAGCGGCTTTGCATTTGGCATAGGCCTTGACCGACTTACAACCACTCGTTATAAGATTAGCGATATACGTTTGTTGTTTGAAAATGACAAACGATTCCTTGACCAGTTTTAAGAAAGGGGACGTTAGGTTATGAAAATTTCACTAAAAGCATTAAAATATTACGTAGATATAAACGTTCCCGTAGAGGAACTTTGCGACCGTATGGTTATGGCAGGCTTTGAGGTAGAAAGCATTGAGTGTGAGGGCGAAAACATTAAAAATGTTGTAGCCGCTCGCATTGTAAAGCTCGAACCCCATACCGATAGCGATCATCTGCAAATTTGCCAAATGGATATTGGCGCCGAAAGCCTTGTACAAATTGTTACAGGCGCACAAAACATTAAAGAGGGTGACTTGGTTCCCGCAGCACTTGACAACAGCGACTTGCCAAACGGTATGCACATTAAAGCCGGCAAGCTGCGCGGTGTAGAATCAAACGGTATGCTCTGCTCGGGCGAAGAGCTTTGCCTTACCGAAGAGGACTATGAGGGCGCAAGTGTTCACGGTATTCTCATACTTAAAGACGAATGGGCACCGGGTACCGATATGCGTAAGGTTCTGGGTCTTGACGATTATATTATCGACTTTAAAATCACCGCTAACCGCCCTGACTGCAACTGCTTTATGGGCGTTGCAAAAGAGGCGTCTGTTGTTTTGGGTAGCGCTTATCATCCACCCGTTCCTACCTATAAAACAGTGGGCGGCGATATTAAAGACTTTGTTGACGTAGAGGTTAAAAACTACGACCTTTGCCCACGTTACGTAGGTAGAGTGGTTAAAAACTTGCGCATAAAGCCGTCTCCTGCTTGGATGCAAAAGGCGCTTACTGCATCGGGTATGCGACCTATTAACAACATTGTTGACATTACCAACTTTGTTATGCTCGAAACCGGTCAGCCAATGCACGCCTTTAACTATAACGAACTCGCTGATAAAAAAATTATTGTTCGTAATGCGACAGAGGGTGAAAAGATTACCACACTTGACGGTAAAGACTACAATCTTACTACCGATATGTTAGTAATTGCCGACGGCGAGAAGCCTTCTTGCCTTGCAGGTATTATGGGCGGTAAAGAGAGCGAAATTGAGGATGATACAAAGGATTTATTCCTCGAATGTGCTAAATTCCGTCGCGATAGTGTTCGTAAAACAGGTCGTGCCTTGGGTATTCGTACCGAATCAAGCGGTCGTTTTGAAAAGGGTGTCGATATTATAAACGTAGGCTTTGCGATGGATCGCGCGCTACAGCTTATTTGCGATCTTGACGCAGGTGATATTATTGACGGTGTGCTCGACCGCAACCAAGGTCTTCCTGAAGATAAAATTTTAAACGTTACTTCAAAAAGCATTGTAGAGCTTTTAGGTGTAGATATTCCCGAAAGCAAAATGGTAGAAATTTTAAATAGCCTTTGCTTGCCAACTACTGCAAAAGATGGCGTGCTTACCGTTCGCGTACCGTCTATTCGTGACGATATTGAGGGTAGAGCAGACTTTGCAGAAGAGGTTATGCGTATTTACGGCTATGACCACATTGTTGGCACACCAATGCGCGGTGACGTAATGCGTGGTAAAAAATTACCGGCTCGCGTAAAGAGTGATAAAATGAAATCGCTTCTTTGTGGTATGGGTTGTTACGAAATTGCTACCTATTCGTTTATAGCGTCGGGTGCGCTTGATACGCTGAGTCTCCCCGAAGACGATTCGCGTAGAAATGCAGTAAAGCTTATTAACCCGCTCGGCGACGAGTATTCTACAATGCGTACACAGCTTGTCACCAGTATGCTTACCGTTATGGCTACAAACATTAACCGTAAAATAACGGCAGGCCGATTCTTTGAAGAAAGCAAACGCTTTGTTCCAAAAGCTTTGCCGGTTACCGAACAGCCGGAAGAGCTTCCAACACTTTGCATTGGTGTTTACGGTAAGGACGAAGATTTCTTTACCCTTAAAGGTATCGTAGAAGAACTTATGACACTATTCGGTGCTCATACACAATACAAGCGTTCAAATGAAAGTTATTTGCATCCGGGTCGTCAGGCAGAGGTTCTTGCAAACAATGTTTCTTGTGCGGTGCTTGGTGAGGTTCATCCCGCAGTTGCTAAAAACTACGATATCGACACACGTGTTTACGTTGCCGAAATTAAGCTTGACGTGCTTTACGGCATCAACAAGCGCAAGGTTACCTACAAGCCACTTCCAAAATTCCCTGCAGTTGAGCGTGACTTTGCAATGCTATGTGACGCAGACATTCCCGTTGGTGATTTGGAAAGAGCGATTGTTAGCGGTGGCGGCAGATTGCTCGAAAAGGTTGAGCTTTTCGACGTGTATCAGGGTGCGCAAATACCCGAGGGCAAAAAGAGCGTAGCTTACAGCGTATGGCTTCGTTCTGCTGAGGGTACTCTTACCGATGCGCAAATCGAGGATGCAAGCCAAAAAATAATTGCAAAACTTGAAAAATTGGGTGCAGAATTGCGCAAATAAAAGCAAATTAAAGAAAAATTAATACAATCTTATTAATTTTCTCTTGAAATTTTTAGTATTGCAGTATAGAATAAGTATAATAATAAATTTATAGTGAGGTGCGTTATAGTGAATGATAGAACCATGACCTTTTCGATTGGTGACCAGACCGAGCAAGAAATTAGAAACATTTTAACAATAGTGTACGATTCTTTAAAAGAAAAGGGTTATAATCCGATAAATCAGATAGTTGGCTATATTTTGTCAGAGGATCCGACATATATTACCACGCATAATAACGCGCGTAACCTTATTCGCCGAATAGATCGCGACGTTTTGTTGCAGTCGCTTGTGCGTTATTATCTTACTGCATAATAAAGAACCAAAGCCCGCCTAAACGGAGCGTTCACATAGGGATAATTTGCCCGAAAAAGCGAATTTTTGCGGTCTAATGTGTTAAAAAGGCACGGTATGCGTCAGCATTACCGTGCCTTTTCGTCTGTTATACCACTAAAAATTCATCTTTTTCGGGTGCGTGC
>JAZSKN010000081.1:0-5949 GCA_045534895.1 Acutalibacteraceae bacterium | reverse complement strand
AACAGAGTAGATGAATTTTTTGGCAGTAATGTTTTTGGCGACGCCGTTATGAAGGAGCGGTTACCCGAAAACGCTTATAATGAGCTTAAAACCGCAATATCACAGGGCAAAAGTATAGACCGTAAAATCGCCGATATTGTGGCAAATGCTATGAAAGAGTGGGCTATAGAAAAGGGCGCCACTCATTAGACCCACTGGTTCCAGCCAATGACGGGCATAACCGCCGAAAAGCATGACAGCTTTATAGCGCCAAGCGGCGACGGCAATATTATAATGGAATTTTCGGGTAAGGAGCTTATAAAGGGCGAGTCAGACGCATCGTCTTTTCCGTCGGGTGGCCTACGCGCTACCTTTGAGGCTCGCGGTTACACCGCGTGGGACCCAAGCTCTTACGCTTTTGTAAAGGATAACACCCTATGTATTCCTACCGCATTTTGTTCATATAACGGCGAGGCTCTTGACCAAAAGACACCACTGCTTCGCTCAATGGAGGCAATAAGTAAGCAAGCGCTTCGTATTGCAAAACTGTTTGGTTTAGAAGATGTAAAAAGTATCAACACCACTGTAGGTCCTGAGCAAGAGTATTTTTTAATTGATAGCGAAATGGCAAAATACCGCCCCGATCTCATCTTTTGTGGCAGAACACTTTTGGGCGCTACACCGCCTAAGGGGCAAGAAATGTACGACCATTACTTTGGTGTTATAAAGCCACGGGTAAAAGAGTTTATGCGCGAGCTTGATGATGAGCTGTGGAAACTTGGCGTGCTTGCCAAAACCGAACACAACGAGGCAGCCCCTGCACAGCACGAATTGGCTCCTGTTTATACCACTACAAACATTGCGGCTGACCACAATCAGCTTACAATGGAAATGATGAAAAAAATTGCCGAAAAGCACGGGCTTCTGTGTTTGTTACATGAAAAGCCATTTAAGGATGTAAGCGGTAGCGGTAAGCACAACAACTGGTCACTTTCTACCGACACAGGTGTTAATTTTCTTAAAGCAGGCAAAAACCCCAGTGATAATTTACTGTTTTTGTTAACGTTGGCCGCTGTAATACGAGCTGTGGACGAGCATCAGGATTTGTTGCGCATATCGGTTGCAACGGCGGGTAACGATCATCGTCTTGGCGGTGCAGAAGCGCCACCGGCGATAGTTTCTATGTATTTGGGTGACGACCTTAACGAGATTTTAGAATCAATTGAACGCGGTGAACACCACGACGATACCGATAAAATTAAAATGACGGTTGGTACCGACGTTATACCATACATACGAAAGGATAATACCGACCGTAACCGTACTTCTCCGTTTGCGTTTACCGGTAATAAGTTTGAGTTTAGAATGTTAGGCTCAGCATCGTCTGTGTCAGAAACAAATGTTGTTCTTAACACTATTGTTGCCGACGTTTTTTGCGATTTTGCAAATATTCTTGAAAAGTCTGATAATTTTGAAAAAGATGTTTTAGAACTTATTCGTACTACGGTTAAAGAGCATAAGCGAATTATATTTAACGGCGACGGTTATTCAAAGGCTTGGGAAGAAGAAGCCGCAAAGCGCGGACTTCTTAATCTTCGTAGCACGGTAGATGCGTTACCGTATTGGCGAACAAAAGAGAATATCGAGCTTTTTGAACGTCACGGTGTTTATAGCGGCGCCGAAATTAACGGACGCGCCGACATTAGCCTTGAAAGCTATAGTAAGACTATACATATTGAGGCGCTCACATTGCTTAATATGGTTAAGCGCGATATTATACCGGCTATAAGTGCTTATCAAGGCGCGCTTTGCGAGACCGTTGTAAGAAAACGTAGCGTAAGTGAAAAAATTAACTGTGATGCCGAAACCGAGGTTATAGAAAAGCTATCTGCTTTTAACGAGCATCTTAACCGCCTTGTAAAAGAGCTTGAAACAGCGGTAGATAAATCACAGGCTACACAAGATTTGCTTGCGAGGGCTCAGCTTTATTGCAATAAGGTTTTGTTTATAATGGATAATATTCGCCATATAACCGACGAAGCCGAAACAACAGTATCACGAGAATATTGGCCTTATCCGACTTACGGCGATATTTTGTTTAATATTTAATAAGAAAATCGCCCAAAAAAATTTTTGGGCGATTTTTTGCAACCTTTTTGGGTCTTTAAAAGTATTATGTGCAAGGAGGGAAAATAATGGAATATAAAATAACGGCTAGTGAAGCCTTTAAAAAGCACTCCGATATGGTGTACCGTCTTGCCGTTGCAAGAGTAAAAAATAAATATGATGCGGACGACATATTACAGGAGGTCTTTTTGCGCTTTATAAAATGCAAAGACAGGGTAGAAAACGATGAGCACGCTAAAGCGTTGCTTATACGCATTACAATTAATTGCAGTAAAAGCTTGCTTGGTAGCAGTTGGTTTAAACGCACCGAGCCTTTAAGCGAAAGCTTAAGCGTGCGGGATGAGCATTCCGATACGCTTGATGCCGTTATGCGTCTACCTCAAAAGTACCGCACAGTTATACATATGCATTATTATATGGGTTACAGCGTAGATGAAATTTCTGCTATTTTAAAAGCCAAGCCCTCCACGGTAAAGTCGTGGCTTTACCGAGCGCGACAAAAGCTTAAATTAGATCTGGAAGGAGAAGAGGTTAATGTTTAATAAAGATTATAAAGAAGCGATGGACAGCATAACCGTTGACCGTGAAACGTATGACAAGGTTTTAGATAAAATTATACTTAAAGAAGAACTAAAGGACCGTAAAAATCCTGCAATACCTTGGCGAGTAGCCTTTGCGTGTGTGGCGTGTGTCGCTATTGTTTTGGGCGTTTTATTTGTACCACGTGACAGCTTTAAGCCTACGCTTACAAATAATGCATCTTCAACACAAACGCTCAAACTTTCAAAATCTTATGATGAAATTTATAAGCTTATAAAACCAAAAAATGATTTTGATTTTTGGAACGTTTTTACAAATAAGTTTGATGACGCCGAAATAGTATATGAAGAAGAAATGGAATATGCGGCGGATGCTATGGGCCAAAACAATGGTGTAAGTACCGATACATCTGCAAGACCGGGCGCAACGGCTTCACAAAATATGAATTCTCAGCATGACGGTGATAGCCCGGAGAATTTAAAGGGTGAAAACGGTAGCAATAATGCAGAGGGCGATGATTATTCTAATACTACCGAGCAGGTAGAGGGTGTAGCCGAGGCTGATATTGTTAAAACCGACGGCAAATATATTTATTATATAAAGGGCACAACCCTTAGCATTTATTCTGCTAAGGGCGCAGAGTCAAGCCTTGTAAGCCGTACCGAGCTTTCGCGTGAATACACCACCGAATACGGTGATATGTTTTTAAAAGAGGACCGTCTTATAATTATGCAGCCCGAACACTATAACAAAGATAAAAGCTCGGTTGCCATTTTAATATACGATATAAGCGACCCTGTTGCGCCAAAGCAAATTGCTCAGGTTTGTCAAGACGGTTTTTACAATTCTGCGCGTATGGTCGGGGACTATATGTATCTTATATCTAATTGCCATATAAACGTATCGTCAATAGATAAAGATGACCCTGCAACCTTTGTTCCAACAACCGAGGTAAACGGCGTGTGCGAGCCTGTACCGGCTGACAGCATTTACCGCTATGAAGAAGAGGATTATACCAATCAGTATACCGTTATAGGCGCGTTTAACTACAAGGATGGCGCATTAAAAGACACTGCAAGTCTTTTGGGCGGTACCGATAACATTTATTGCAGTCAGGGCAATATTATTCTTGCCGATTTAAGACATAATTACGATACTGACAAAGAGGGTAGTTACGCTGTAAACCAAACGGTTGTTTCGCGGCTTGAAATTAAAGATGGTCAAATAGAATATAAATGTTCGGGCGAGGTAGACGGTTCGCTTGAAAATCAGTTTTTCATAGACGAGCATAACGGATACTTCCGTTTTGTTACTACCGCTACGGTTTCGATACAAACAAGACAAAAGTTTGAAAACAGCGACCATGAGGTTATATCTTATCGTCAAGAAACTTCGGCACGGCTTACCGTGCTTGACAGCGAGCTTAAAAAGGTGGGCGAAATAACCGACCTTGCAAAAGGCGAACGTGTGTATTCGGTACGCTTTATGGGCGACACAGCCTACTTTGTAACCTTCCGCCAAACCGACCCACTTTTTAGCGCAGATTTAAGCGACCCTAAAAATCCTAAAATTTTAGGCGAATTAAAAATACCGGGTTTTTCAGAGTATATGTATCCTTACGGTGATGGCTTGCTTTTAGGCTTTGGTATGGATGCCGACGAGCAAACGGGTCGAACTACAGAATTAAAGCTGTCTATGTTTAATATATCTGACCCCACAAACGTAACCGAACAGGATAAAATCATTATTGATAATTGTCAGCATTCTCCGGCGCTTTATAATCACAAGGCTATGCTTGTAAATAAAAGCAAAAACCTTATAGGCTTTGCCACTACCGGTGATTTTAGCAACAGTAATTACATTGTATTAAAATATACCGATAAAGGCTTTATTACTGTAGCCACACTTAAGGTAGAAAGTGATTATAAATATGCCATGGATGATATACGCGGATTATTTATAAAGGATGCGTTTTATGTAATATCTGAAAATGCTTTACAGGTGTTTGATATAACAACCTTTACACAAATAAGTATTGTTAAATAAAGTCAAAAAGCCTTTCGCTTGGGGCACACTTCTTTACGGAGTGTGCCTTAGTTTTTTGTGTCAAGGTTTATAAATTTACATAATAAATCTATATTGTTTTAGTGCGTTTTGTTGACATTTTTAGCGTTTTGATATAACATAAAATTGTATACTTGTATAGTTGTATCTTGATGAAAATCAACCTACAATTAACCTACAAAAAATAAAATTTCTTTAAAGGAGATTGAAATTTATGGCAAATAAGTCATTCGCAAAGTTGTTATCCGTAATTCTTGTGTTAGCAATTTGCGCAACAACGGTTTTCGGTTGCCTTATAACCGCAAACGCTCAAGACGGACCCCAATATGTTGTATCCGAAACACAACTTGTAATGGGGGCTACCAATGGTGAGGTAGATGCCACCTTTACAATTGCTTCGGGTATGGCAACGGGATTTTTCACAATTTATAACGATGGTGATTGGTATCAATCGGTATCAGCAAGTGTTAAATCGGCAACACCTATGGAAGGTGCTTTTGATGCAGATGATTTTATAGTAGAAGTATCAAAAGAAGATTCCGATGCAACAGTTTATTTTGAAACTGTTGATTCTAAGCTTTACAGCAGTGTTGTGCTTACGCTTAGCTTTACATTTAAAAAGGGTATCGAAGAAGATATCGAGGTTACATTAAGCGACTTCGACTTTACTGATCTTTATGAAAACTATAGCGATTTTGATGGTACAAACGGTAAATTCTTAGCAGGTTGTCCTCATAAGTATATCGTTAACGGCGCACCTGTTTATACCGATGATGAAAACGAGTATGCAGTTTATAGCGATGCGGTTTGCACGCTTTGCGGTGAAATCAAAGGTGGTTATCAGGTAAAACCTGTAGCGGATGAAAAAATTATCAGTGAGTACACTCAGGATGAGGCGGAAGTTTCGCTTCTTGATCCAACACAGCCAAACTCACAAAGCAACCCATACATAATTGCAAACGCTAACCAGATGTATAGCCTTATGATTGGTAACTCTACAAATGGTGGCGTAAAAATTGATACTGCAGGTAAGTTCTTTAAGGTTGCCGACGGTATTGACTCTTTCTATATGAATGGTGGCGGAACTGTTTCCGCCATCACTACCCCTGACCAAATTGAAGAATACTTTACCGTAACCAATACCTCTGCTAAAAAGGTTTGGTCAGATAAGACAAAGGCATTTAAAGGCACCTTTGATGGTAACGGTGTTACTATTTATGGTATCCGCAGTGATGGTTC
>JAZSKN010000091.1:0-15522 GCA_045534895.1 Acutalibacteraceae bacterium | reverse complement strand
CTTGTATTTCAAGGGGAGCTGGATTTTGCAAAGCAAAAGACTGAGGGGATATAAAAACCAAAACGATGATAAAACCATAAATTTTCTTATCCCTTCCACCGCCAAGGCGGTCCCCCTTCCCTTGCACATCAAGAGAAGGCTATACTTACTGTCATTGCGAGCCGATTTTATCGGCGTGGCAATCCGTTAATTTGCATTTCAAATCATTTTTGAATTGACATATTCTAAAAATGATGTATAATAAATACACAATATTTCAGAGTAGACGGCATAGCGTTAAGTGTTGCGTGAACGGGGAGTTGTCACGCAAACGAAGAATTTTTAAAATTCGCGGTTTTGCTGTCGCATCCCGCTGACAAGTAATAGCCGTATTATACAAAAAATACCTCCTATTATCAGTTAGTTAGGATGATAGGAGGTTTTTATTATGAAAAAAAGAAAACAACAATTAGTTAGCATCATATTAACCGCATTGCTTATCGCGCTTAACCTTGTTTTAGAGCGTATTATTCCAAGCTATAAAATATGGAATCAAGACATAAGCTTTGGCTTTGTGGCAATTGCCTTTGCCGCCGCTTTTTTGGGCACACCCTACGCGGTAGCGGTAGCGGGTGTTGGCGATTTGTTGGGCTCACTGCTTTTTCCGTTCGGGGCATATTTCCCGGGTTTTACGGTTACAAACTGTGTTTACGGCCTTATACTTGCCGAATTTTTACACAAAAAAGCAACTCCGCTAAAAATTGTAATTTGCGTGCTTTTAAACAAAGTTGTGTGCTCGCTTATTTTGAACACACTGTGGATTTCTATAATGTACCGCGGCGGTGTAGATGCTTTTTTTGTAGTGCTTATACCAAGGCTTATAGGCACCGCAATTTCGGCGGCTATAGAGCTTATAATTCTTTTGCTTGTTTTCTCAGAAAAAAGCAAGGCGCGCTTATTGTTAAACAAAACTTTAAATAGACTAATTTAAAAGTTTAAACCCCAAGGTTTTTAATTCCTTGGGGTTTATTTTTTATTTTAAAATAATATCTTCTTTTCCTTCTTCTTGCCAAAGGCGTATATACTCTACGTTAAATTCTACATCAGATGTATCTCCGTTACCGGTATATCTTTGTTCGTTTGTACCGCCCCAAGAAGCACCCGGTGTTATAAGATGACAGTCAAACAAAAAATACATATATTGGCTATAATCGTATCTTTCGTCACAGTAGTTGTCATAAGCGGTAGTTAAATCAACTGTGAAATAAACCTCACCATCAACGCTAAACACCATTTTGTCATCAGTCCACAAAAAACCGTAGGTATGATAATCGTCAAAATTGTCTAAATTAAATTTATAACTTTTTCTATTAGGTACCGTGCACGAAAACTGCGATGACTCACGGTTTTTTTGCCCAACAATCTTGCTTGTGATATCGTTTCCTTCATAATCTAAAACGGTATCGGTTTTAGCATCATAGGTGTTTCTATACCACTTATGAACATTGGGGTAAACCGTAGTTCCCAAATATGTCCACGCTTCAAATATATCTATTTCCCAAGTGTATATTGGCGTTTTATCGGTACCGCCATCAGAATATTTAATTAAATCAGAGCCGGTAGACCGCATCCACCACGCAGGCCAAGCACCGTTTAAAAAAGGTACCTTTGCGCGTATTTCGGCATAGCCTTTGCGAAACACCATTGTTTTTCGGGTGGTTATTACGCCGCCCATAGCATATTTTAATTTATCGCTTACCGTCTTATAATTAAAGGTTTTGTCGCCCTGATTGCTCCAATCAAAGCAGCCCGCCTTCATTGTAAGAGCGCCGTCTTTAATATAATTATATTTCTTTCTATCTTCCGACTTCGCCGGAATTGATATATCATCAAACCACGGCACCATAGCAGTTGTGTCCCATATTTTTCCTTTTTTTATGGGATCTTCACTGTAAAGAGCATCACTATAGTCTATGGTATCGCCTGTAAATTCGTCACCCCAAACATAACTGTACTTTTTACCGTCTACAACTATATTCTTTGCGTATTTATCATTGCTTGAAGTGTTTTCTATTGTAATATTGTTTGTTTGAGGTTTCATATGTTCAGGCCACCATACACTTGTTGTATTTGAACTGCTTGCATCCAATTCTTGATCTTTATTTTTTTGTTCGCTTGTATTTAATTGTTGGTTGTTGACATTTATAGAATTTGTGTCAGGATACTGCTTATCGTATGCGGAAGTTTCCGATTGAGTATAAACAACATCGGTTTTAGCGGATGAATATTCAACAACTACCGTTCTACATCCAACCGACGTTATTACAATTAAAATGGCTAATATAAAAACTATGATTCTTTTCACAATTTTATCCTCTAAGCATACTTTTATTTCCATTTAAAATCACTGCATAACAAGGTAGTTTTATCTTGCTGTACGGTGAGAATTCCGCCGCCTATGCTTGCCTGTTTTTCTTCTGCTTCAGATAAAATAATTTTACATTCGCAAGGCTTCACTGCTGTAATAAATGGCACGTGACCCGCCATAACGGCAAGCTCACCCTCGGTGCCACGCACAATCAAAACCTCGGCATTATCATCAAACACGCTACCGTCGGGGGTAGAGATTATAAGCTTATAGGTGTTCATCACTTTTCACCCTTAGCCTTTGCAACAGCCTCGTCTATTGTACCAACAAACAAGAATGCGCTTTCAGGTAGGTCGTCGTGCTTGCCTTCAATAATTTCTTTAAAGCCGCGAATTGTCTCACTTACGGGTACATAGGTACCCTCTATACCGATAAACTTTTCAGACACGTGGAAGGGCTGAGACAAGAAGCGCTGAATTTTACGCGCGCGACCAACAAGCAGCTTGTCTTCGTCAGACAATTCATCCATACCCATAATGGCAATAATATCCATAAGCTCGTTATAACGCTGCAAAATTCTTTGCACCTCACGCGCTACGTTATAGTGCTCTTCGCCCAAAACCTCGGCCGACAAAATACGGCTGGTTGACTCAAGTGGGTCAACCGCAGGGTAAATACCTTGCGACGCTATGTTACGCGACAAAACTGTTGTAGCATCCAAGTGAGCAAACGTGGTAGCAGGTGCAGGGTCGGTAAGGTCATCGGCAGGTACGTAAACTGCTTGAATAGAGGTAATAGAACCCTTTTTGGTAGATGTTATACGCTCTTGCAAAGCACCCATTTCGGTAGCAAGTGTTGGCTGATAACCAACGGCAGACGGCATACGTCCAAGAAGCGCACTAACCTCGCTACCCGCTTGCGTAAAGCGGAAAATGTTATCAATAAACAGTAGCACGTCTTGATTTTCTTGGTCGCGGAAATACTCTGCCATTGTAAGACCCGAAAGACCAACACGCATACGTGCGCCGGGCGGTTCATTCATCTGACCGTAAACAAGTGCGGTATTAGACAAAACTCCCGATTCTTTCATTTCGTTATAAAGGTCGTTACCCTCACGTGTGCGTTCACCAACGCCCGTAAATACCGAAAGGCCACCGTGCTCGGTCGCGATATTGTTAATAAGCTCCATAATAAGAACCGTTTTACCAACACCCGCGCCGCCAAAAAGACCTATCTTACCACCCTTAGAAAACGGGCATATAAGGTCGATAACCTTAATACCGGTTTCAAGTATTTGGGTACTGGTAGAAAGCTCGTCATATTCGGGAGCCGGCCTATGAATGTTCCATCTTTCTTCTGTTTTGGGAGCCTCAATATTATCAACAGGGTCGCCCAAAACGTTAAATATTCTGCCCAAGGTTTCGCGACCTACGGGCACGCTTATAGCCTTGCCGGTATCGGTAACCTCGGTTCCACGCTGTAATCCGTCGGTAGAAGCCATCGCAATACAGCGCGCAACGTTGTCACCAATGTGTTGTGCTACCTCAACGGTAAGCGTACGCTCACCAATAGGCATTGTAAGCGCGTTATAAATAGCCGGTAGTGCGCCTTCATCAAAGCGCACGTCAACAACAGGTCCCATAACCTGAGATACTGTACCGGTGGTTTTGTTAGACATTAAATATCACTCCTGAAAATGCATAATGCATAATGCACAATGCACAATTAATCGTTTAATGAAGTCTTTACTATGCTTGTAAGTAATTTGCTGATTTCTTTCAAATCGTTATTTATACTTGTAAATTCTTTATTGTTTATATAATCTGCTTCGTGAAGAATATCAATCCAATATTCTGTTTCAGATGCCTCTTTTAATGCGATATTCATTTTAGCGGCAAAATCGGCTTTTGATTGACCACGCACCGCCTCTTTTATATTTGCACCAATGCTTGTGCCACTTTTTAGCAGTTGTTTTGCAATTACGAACTCTTTTTTGTCTTGCTGTAAATATTGATACAATCTTATAATTCTTATTGCAAAATCTCTACTTTTAAACACAATTAGATTATTGTCATCGTACATACTTTTCTCCTATGCAATGGTGCATTATGCATTGTGAATTGTGCATTAATTCCCGCTTCCGGCAACAATTTCAGTAATTTCTTGAGTTATCGCGCCCTGTCGTGCACGGTTATACTGTAGCATTAACTCGTCAATCATCTGCTGTGCATTTTTACCTGCAGAATCCATTGCCATACGACGCGCAGCAACCTCACTTGCAAAGCTTTCACGCACACAAGCCACAATTATACCCGAAAGATACTCAGGCACCGCTATATCAAGTATTGTGCGCTCATCAGGCTCAAATACAGCCGAAGTATTTTGAGCGTTTTCACCCCTTACAAGCGGTAAAACCCACTTAATTTCAGGAGTTTGCGTCATCATTGAAATATAGTTTGTAGTAACTATTCCAAGACGTCCAAATTCTCCGTCTTCAAACTGCTTGCAAAGCTCTTTTGCCAATTTAAACGCATCGGCGGCATAAAATTTTTCGCTTGAAACAATCTCTTTACCAAAACGTTCACAAGCGCGCTTGCCAATGGGAATAATCTCTGCCTCGCCAAAATCACGAACAGTGCGAAAAACATTTGCGTTATAGCCACCGGCAAGGCCTCGGTCACCTGCAATTACAATAAGTCGGGTCTTTTCACCCTCGTTAAATTGGCGCATAAAGGGGCTGCCTTGACACTCGGGCACAGCCGTTAGCAAATCAACCACGTTTTGCACAGCCGCTTCATATTGTCGACCGGCCGCCATCGCAAGATTTGCCTTGCGCATTTTAGATGATGCCACAAGCCCCATCGCCTTGGTAAGATGCAGGGTTGAATCAACACTTTTTATTCTTACTTTAAGTGCCTTGGTGTTTCCTGACATTTATCTCACCTCGTCATTTCTTGGAGGGTTTCTTCTAATGAAGCAACATCTTCATCTTCAAAATAACCTTCTTCAAAACGCTGGAGCAACTGTGGTTTTTGATTTTGTAATTTTTCAAACAATTGTTGTTCAAATTTATGAACGTCAGCAACGGGGACACTGTCAAGCCAACCCTTTGTTACTGCATAAATAATTGCAACCTGACAGCCAACCGATACTGGACTGTTGCGGCCCTGCTTTAGTACCTCAACAATACGCTCACCAAGCGCCAATCGCGCCTTTGTGTCGGCGTCAAGATCGCTACCAAACTGCGCAAACGATTGAAGCTCACGATACTGTGAATACAAAAGCTTAAGCTCGCCCGATACCTTTTTCATACTCTTTTTCTGTGCGGAGCCGCCAACACGGCTTACCGAAATACCCGGGTTTATGGCCGGCATAATACCCGAGTGAAAAAGCTCGGTCTCAAGAAATATTTGTCCATCGGTAATCGAGATAACGTTTGTAGGAATATACGCCGAAACGTCACCTGCCTGTGTTTCAATTATAGGAAGCGCGGTAATAGAACCACCACCGTATGCGTCGGCTACGCAAGCCGCGCGTTCAAGCAAACGTGAATGCAAATAAAACACGTCGCCCGGATATGCCTCACGGCCGGGTGGACGGCGAATAAGCAATGACAGCGCGCGATATGCTACTGCGTGCTTACTTAAATCGTCATAAATTATCAAAACGTCTTTACCCTGTGCTCTAAAATACTCAGCCATAGCGCAACCTGAATATGGCGCAATATACTGAAGCGGAGCACTTTCGGAAGCAGAAGCCGATACTACTATTGTATAGTCCATAGCGCCTGCTTTTGTAAGGTTGTTTACAAGGCTTACAACCGATGTGTTCTTTTGACCAATTGCTACATAAATACATATAACATCGGTGTTCTTTTGATTTATAATTGTATCAATGGCAATTTCGGTTTTACCTGTTTGACGGTCGCCTATAATAAGCTCACGCTGACCGCGACCAATAGGTATCATACTGTCAATCGCCTTAATACCTGTTTGCAGTGGCACCGACACGCTCTTGCGCTCAATAATGCCGGGAGCCTCTGCCTCAATAGGACCCCATCCGCTATATTCTATAGGACCTTTACCGTCAATCGGCTCACCAAGTGCATTTACAACACGGCCAAGCAATTTTTCACCAACCGGTACCGACAACACCTTTCCTGTACGACGCACAACAGTACCCTCACGGATGCTGTTATCGTTAGAAAGCATTGCTACAGACACGGTATCTTCTTCGAGATTTTGCGCAAGACCCACCGAGCCGTCCTCAAATTCAAGAAGCTCGTTAGCCATACAGTTTGTAAGACCGTAAACGCGCGCAATACCGTCACCAACAAGTATTACCCTGCCGGTTTCCTTCATTTCAATTTGCGAGCGATAATTTTTTATCTGCTCTTTTATAATATAACTAATTTCTTGTTGCTTTTCACTCATACGCCAATCACTTCCCTTGCGCGTTTTAAGTTAGATTTTACACTGCCGTCAAGCAGCTCACCGTCAAGCTCTACCACCACGCCGCCAATCACTGCGCCGTCAACAACACATTTAAGCGTAATCTTTTTACCGGTGCGTTTTTCAAGCGCTTTAACAAGACTTGTTTTCTGGTCGTCGGTAAGCTCTACCGCCGTTTTAACAACCGCCACGGCTGTGCCGCTTGCCCACTCATAAAGTCTGTAAAACTCGCTTGCGCTTTCAAAAAACTGCTCCGCCCTTGACTGCTCGCACATCAACTGTAAAAAGGATAAAATATGCAGATTAATTTTACCCTCAAACGCGGCAGCCAATGCTGTCGTGCGTTCGCTTTTTGGAATACTGGGGGTAGCTAAAAACTGTAGATATTCGGGACTTTCCTTAAAAATACCTTCTACAAATTTTAAGTCCTTGTAAAATTCGTCTGTTAAATTTTCTTCGCGCGCCAACATAAACAGCGCCTCGGCATAGTTGTTACCTGTCGCTGTCATTATTCGTCACCTATTTTACTTATAAAATCATCTATAAGCGCATTGTGGTCGTTAGCGTTTACCTCGCGCTGGAGCATCTTTTCTGCCAAAGCGGTCGAAACGTCAATAATCTGTTCTTTTATGTTTTCACCAACGCGCCTACGCTCAAGCTCGGCATCCTCTTCTGCCTGACGTATAATACCGTCAGCAGTAGCCCTTGCTTCCTCAACAATTTTGTCGCCGCGTATTTTTGCCACATCTGCCGCATCTTTAACAATGCTTTCAGCTTCAGCCTTAGCGCCGGATAGACGCTCTGTAAGCTCGGCATCCTTTGCCTCGGCGCTTTGCTTTGCCGCCGCCGCATCAGAATAATCCTTATCGATCTGATTGCGACGTTCTTCAAGCATTTTAAGCACAGGCTTATACAAAAACTTTTTAAGCAGTAAAAATAAAATTGTAAGGTTTGCAAGGGAAATAAGTATCTGCCATATATTTACGGATATAATATCCAAATTTTGCATTTAAATATCCCCCGAACTATTTTACTGCATTAAGCAAAATCTTCACAAGCATATTAGGCGCAACAAAGATAAGCAAAATTGCAATAACAAGGGCATAAAGACCTGTGGTTTCCGCAATAGCGCAGCCCATAAGCATTGTGGTTGTAACCGAACCTTTACATTCAGGCTGACGACCTATTGCTTCACAAGCAGATGCTACGGCGTTACCTTCACCGATGCCGGGACCTATACCCGCGATCATTGCGGCACCTGCACCCAAAGCACAACAACCTAAAATAATACCAATTGCGATTTCCATAATAATTTTCCTCCATTTATATAAATTTTATTTTTTAGACCTTGCTAATTTTTTTGCTCTGCGAGCAAAGTAATCTTCTTCCGGGAAGCCGCTCGCTATATACAGCATTGTAAGCATTGCAAAAATAAATGCTTGTAGGCATCCGCTGAACAAATCAAAATAAACCGACAGTATCGCAGGTAAACCCACCTGTAAAAAAGGTATTTCGCCTAAAACTCCCGGTAACCAACCAAGCAATATATTTGAAAGCCCCTGTAATCCTTTTGCCACAAGCACCGAAATAACAGCGCCCGACAGCACATTTCCATAATGACGAAACGCCATAGAAATAGGTGTTGCAACCTCGCTTATAATATTAAGCGGTGAAAGCAACGGTACAGGATCGCCAAAGCTTTTTATATAGTGAAGCGGTCCGCATTTCGACTTGTAATAGGTTATGAGTATAAACACCAGTATTGCCCAGCCACCAACAATATTAATGTCAGATGTTGGTGGATAAAGACCTATAAGTGACAACAAACTTGAAAAAGCCGATAAGCCCATTATTGCTGCGACAAACGGCGCAAAACTGGAAAAATAATCACTCATATTAGTTTTTACCAATGATTGTGTTTGTTTTACTATCCACTCAACTATAAGCTGACGCCGAAGCTCCGCCTTAACTGTAAGTCCGTGGGTAAAATATAGGCACAAAAAGAATATTGTTATTATAACCAATGCTGAATTAACCTGCGATTCCGATATAGGCAAATTCTGAATCGGCATAGGTATTGTAAAATAAACCAACGCCCCTGAAATACTAATGCCCTCACTTGCGGGGTTAAAAAGAATTTTTAAAACAACGCCCAAAACAAGCGGCAAAACTGCACCTATAAGAAGTAATATATCGACAATCTTAAATCGAACACTTTTTTGAACACTCGTAAAGCAGCACCTCCCTAAAATTATTTGTATAAATTATTTTTTTATTAGTGGTCTGAGCATTATTGCAACACGCGGAAAAACAAGCGGTATTAATAACGCAACACGTGCAGGAGTTTGTTTGAAAATCAAAATTCCAATAACCGCAAAAAGAAAAATTGCCGCAAACCGCAAACTTTGCGAGGCTTTTACAGTCTGTCTTGCATCCTTTTCGTCCTGTGTAACGGCTTTTTGTATAAAAAGTCCCATTAAAAAAAAGTTTCCAACAGCTATAAGCGCACCGTAAATATTACCAAGCAATACTTCATAGCTCCATTCGCCTAATATAAGAAATACCGCCTGCATAAGCACGCTAAAAATTACAACAAAAGCTGTGATATATTTAGTTTCTTTTATAACAGTTTTATCTACTTTCATCAAAACATTCCAATTCCTACCCATTTTAGACTTATTTTAACACACAATTAGATTTATGTCTACAAAAATCAAAAAATTAACAAAGAATTTTTTTAGTTGAATATTAATATTAATAGTGATATGAGGTGATTTTTTGAAAACTTTAGATGTTTTGGTTATAATTTGGTTGTCTGTTTGCTGCCTTGCACTATTTATAATTCACGTTAAAAGTCATAAAATGATTAAATCTATATTTTTTAACGCTTTACTTGGTATCTCGGCAATAATTATAATAAATGTCACGCAAAGGTTTACCGGCGTTTTTGTACCGCTGAATTGGTACACCGTAGGCGGTAGCAGTATTTTAGGTCTGCCGTGTGTTTGCGCAGTTGTTTTGTTGCAGATATTAATGTAGCATGTTTAAAATCTTGTAAGGCGAGGTTAAAATAACACCTGTAAACAGTCTGTTAAGGACAGTAAAAAGGGCACGAAACATAGCATTATGTTTCGTGCCCTTTTTAATTTTGTCTTGTAAAACAACAATCCGGTTATCACTCATTTATAAGTGAAAAAACCTCTGCCTTGCCGTCTTTTGATTTTTCTATAAAGTCTTCGATACTGCATATGGGTTCATCAAAGCATACACCAAACAGCTTCTTTTGCTTTGATGCCGAATGATTATCTGAGCCTGCAAATTTAATAAGCCCATAATGTTCACAATACATTTTTGCAAAATCATTTTCCTCGTCGGGTCTATTAGCGTTCATTATTTCAACGCCGTCAGTGTTTTTTTGAAAAAGTCTAATATGGTCAATATACCATGAATCACGGAAAGGATGAGCCTGAATTACAAGTGCACCATTTTCTCTCATAAATGTAAGCTTATCGCTTTGCCTCATATCCATAATTTCGGGGTGATTAAGGAACCATTCTTTATCAAGTCCGTATACCAAAAAATCGGTACCGCCATAAGTAGTTTCAACACCGCAAAAGACCTTAATTCCAATAGTTTTGCTTAACTCTAATGCTTTTTCATAATCCGAAAAATAAAAATCTATCTTTTCTTCATAGGTTCGTTCACTATGATCTATGTCAGGAGTAAAATGGTTAGTAATAAAGATGCCATCATATCCCAACTCTTTATAATACTGTAATGTTTCCTCCACACCTGCGATCGCACAACCACTAACAGGAGAAGTATGAAGATGTGTTTCATATTTGTACATTTTATCACCTCAATAAAATTATACCATATTCATTTTTAAATGCAATAACTTTTCATAATAATACAATAAAATTTTTCAAGCTAAAATAATTCTGCGGTGACAACGGTTTAAAAAACGGTCTTAACTTTTATTTGTTCTCATCTTTGCTATAATCCGATTCGCTCGGCTCCAACGTCGCCGACACGCACCCGCACTTTTTAAATGTCCACCGGACATTTAAAATCGGTTTTACCGACCGTGCTTTTCGAATCTCGTACTGCAAAACAAAAAGAACACCCAAAAGGTGTTCTTAATTTTCATTTTGCCTCATCTCTAGTAAAATCCGATTCGCTCGGCTCCAACGTCGCCGACACGCACCCGCACTTTTTAAATGTCCACCGGACATTTAAAATCGGTTTCACCGACCGTGCTTTTCGAATCTCGTACTGCAAAACAAAAAGAACACCCAAAAGGTGTTCTTTTTGTTTTGGTGACCCGTACGAGATTCGAACTCGTGTTACCGCCGTGAAAGGGCGGTGTCTTAGGCCTCTTGACCAACGGGCCGAATATGGTGGCTGTAATTGGATTCGAACCAATGACACCACGGGTATGAACCGTGTGCTCTAGCCAACTGAGCTATACAGCCGTATTCATCAGTTTTTCACCGTGCCAAAGTATTATATATTCTTATGTGCGATTTGTCAAGAAAAATTTTAAAAAAATTTACGGGCAATTTTAATTTGCCCGTAAAATGACTAAATATCAGTGCTATTTGTTATGATATTGCAGTATATCATATTGTATCCAAAAGCAGATTCTTCATTTTCTACAAAAAGTGAAACCGCCTTTTGTGCTTTGCTTGCCGCATCGTGATCAGATATTATCACGTCGCTTACCACCGTATAACTGCCGTCGGCATTTTCTTCTACCGAAACAATCTTGTGGCTGTAGCTTGTATATCCACGAGGAATAACGTAAAGATAACCGTCAAGCTGTGGATACCCGCTATTTAAAGCAGACATATCTTCAATCTCAATGCCATACATATCTTTTACAAAGCTTTTAACATAAGTATCGGCAATGAAATCCTCATTTGCGCTGTCACGTAAATCCAAAAGAGCAAGGGAAGCATTGTTTACAATTACGTCAGCGTCATCAAAATCTGCGTTGTAAACAAAATTGTGATTAAGCATATTTAAAAAACGCGCCTCGTTTGCGTTTGAGGTTTCATCAACCACTGCCGCAGAAACCTGAGTACCGTCCGCCATCATAGGAGCAACAAGCGACAAACAAGCAACAAGCATAACTACGCTGAGAACCAAACCCAAAATCTTTTTCATCGCCTACAACTCCTTTCTTTTGTTTACTTGATTATTATATAGGCAAAACTCTAAAAAATTAAGCAACAATTTGGTTACAAATGTTTTCAATTTTGTAACCTTTTAACCCCTAAAAGTTACAAATGGTTACAATTTGTAAAATTTAAACAAAAGATATTAAAGTTTTTTAAAATTTTAGTTGTAATTGCTAAAAGTTTGTGTTATACTAAATCAACAATTAGAACTTTTTAGTAAAAGTTCACAAGGTTGACGTGGCAAAAGCCCGTTACGGTCTGCCCGTCGCCTTTAATATTTTTCTTGGCAAAATTTTATAACATAAGCTGTAATGTAAAATTTTATCCGGAAAAATGCAAAATTATTATTTGGCAGGCGCGATACGTTTGTTTTCTCGTCCGCCTAAGGAGGATACACTTAATGAAAAACTATTCAGCTGACAAAATTAAAAACATTGCCTTTTTAGGCCACGGCAACTCGGGTAAATCCACACTTGCAAGCAGCGTGCTGTTTTACTCTAAAGCCATTGAGCGAATAGGTAATACTTCAGAGGGTACCTCGGTTTTCGATTTTGATGCAGAAGAAAAGAAACGCGGTTGCTCGGTTTCTACCTCTGTCTACGCCTTAGAAAAAGGTGACGTTAAATTAAATCTTATCGACGCTCCGGGACTTTTTGACTTCGCAGGCGGAGTAAGCGAAGCATTGGCGGCAGCAGATAGCGTTATTGTTACTATTTCGGGTAAATCAGGTCTTACCGTAGGTGCCAAACAAGCATTTGACAAAGCAAGAGCTGCGGGCAAAGCGGTTGGTTTCTTTATTGGTAAATTAAACTCTACCCACGCCCACTTCTACCGTGTAATTTCGGCCCTTGTTGCAAATTACGGCGCAGTTGTTTGCCCTGTTGTAGTACCCTACATAGTTGATGACGTCGTACAGTGCTATGTTGACCTTGTTGCCAACAAGGCATACACCGCAGACGGTGTTAACCTTACCGAAACCGATATGCCCGACAGCTCCGAGGTCGCAAATATGCGTTCTATGCTTATTGAGGCAGTTGCTTCTACCGATGAAACATTAATGGAAAAATATTTTGAGGGCGAAGAGCTTACCTCCGATGAAATTACTATGGGTCTTAAAACCGGTATTGCAAGCGGCGACATTTGTCCTGTATACTGTGGCGTACAGCTTACGGGCGACGCTATTGGCTTGTTTGCTGACAGCATTGCTGACATTTTACCTTCAGCCGCTGACAGCACCTATACTTTAGACAGCGGTGTTAAGGTAACGCTGGATGCCGCTAAAGAAAACGCATTATTTGTATTTAAAACTATCGCTGACCCGTTTGTTGGTAAGCTTTCTTACTTTAAGGTTTTATCGGGCAAAATTACCGGCGATATGAAGCTTAAAAACAACCGCACCGGTGAAGAAGAACGTCTTTCAAAGGTTATGTGGCTAAAGGGCGGCAAGCAAGAAGACGCAACCGAAATTTCTGCCGGTGATATCGGCTCGGTATCAAAGCTTGGTGACACCGTAACGGGTGACACTCTATCGGCTACAGGTACCGTGGCAGTTGCCGCTATTGATTTCCCACTTCCTAATCTTAAGACAGCTATCTATCCTGCCAAGAAGGGTGATGAAGAAAAGATTAGCTCAGGTCTTAACAGAATTATGGAAGAAGATCCAACCCTTAGCGTTGTAAACGATACCGAAACACGCGAATTGGTTATGAGCACACTTGGTGAACAGCATACCGATATCGTTGTTTCTAAATTAAAATCAAAATTTGGCTGTGACGTAGTTCTTTCTAAACCGAAGATTGCTTACCGCGAAACCATACAAAAAGCCGTTAAAGCGCAAGGCAGACACAAAAAGCAATCGGGCGGTCACGGTCAGTTTGGTGATGTTTGGATCGAGTTTGAACCGTGCGATAGTGCTGAGCTTGTATTTGAAGAAAAGGTATTCGGCGGCGCCGTACCTAAGAACTTCTTCCCCGCAGTAGAAAAAGGCCTTCGTGATTCCACAATTAAGGGCGTTTTGGCAGGCTACCCAATGGTTGGTATTAAAGCAACTCTTGTAGACGGTTCTTACCACCCTGTTGACTCTTCTGAAATGGCGTTTAAAATGGCAGCATCTATTGCGTTTAAAGAAGGTATATCAAACGCAAACCCCGTATTGCTTGAGCCTATAAGCACACTTAAGGTTTTGGTTCCCGACGATATGCTTGGCGACGTTATCGGTGACATTAACAAGCGTCGTGGCAGAATCATTGGTATGAATCCTCTTGAAAACAAAATGCAAGAAATTATCGGTGAAGTACCAACTGCCGAAATGTCTGATTTCTCAACCGCTATGCGTTCGCTGACTCAGGGTACTGCAACCTTTACACTTGAATTTGCAAGATACGAAACCGTACCGGCAAATATAGCTCAAAAGGTTATTGAAGAATCAAACAAAGAATAATATTTAAGAGGCGAGAAACATTCTCGCCTCTTTTTTATATTGCAAAAAAATTTTTTTGTGCTAAAATAGCCTTGGGTGATGCGTTGTGAAAAAATTTAAAAATATTAGTTCATATTTGTTTATAATACTTGCTGCTATTTTGCTTGCTTTTACATACCAGTTGTTTATTGTAAAAAACAACTTTGCGCCTGCAGGCATTAACGGTATTGCCACTATGATACAGTACAAAACAGGCTTTAGTATAGGCTATATGTCGCTTATTATTAATGTACCGTTGTGTGTGCTTGCCTATTTTTTTGTGAACCGTGATTTTGCAAAAAAATCTTTGCTGTTTTGCATTGTGTACTCTTTTGTTTATCTTGGACTTCAACAAATTGGGTTTTCCGACTTTCAATACGACGCAGGCGGTCATGATACCATTTATCCGGTAATTATAAGCGGTACACTTGGCGGCTTGGTTTACGGTGTGTGCGCGCGACATAATGCCTCTACCGGCGGTACTGACATAGTGTCAAAGTACATAAGCAACAAAAAACCTTATCTTAATTTCTTTTGGGTAACCCTTACGCTTAACGCCATCGTAGCAATTGTATCATTCTTTGTTTATGCAAAGCCAGACAAAAGCGGCTCTATAAGCTATGATTACAAGCCCGTTTGCCTGTGTATTATATACTGCTTTATATCAACATTTTTGGGCAACGTAATAATTCAAGGCTCTAAACAAGCGTATAAATTTACGGTTATAACCACCCACGCAAGCGAAATCGGCGCCGAGGTTTTGCAAACACTTCACCACGGAGCAACCAAGCTGTCGGCCGTAGGAGCCTATAAAAACGAGGATCGCGACGTACTGATATGTGTTGTTAACAAACACCAGATTGTTGATTTTCAGAATATATTAAAAAAATATGATAATACCTTCTCTTTTGTAGAAAACGTCGGCAACACCTTTGGTAACTTCGCAAGGATTAAAAAGTAATAATCATATGACTTAAAAAGGAACAAGCGAATCGATTCGGAGCGTTCACATAGGGAGAAATTGGTTTTGGGATAAAAAATTGTCCTATATCTTCACCTTAAACCTTGAAATACGCCAGTATA
>JAZSKN010000079.1:0-5207 GCA_045534895.1 Acutalibacteraceae bacterium | reverse complement strand
GTCGGTAGAAAGTGACCAGTTGTTGTGCTTACCGCAACCGCGTACATCCTTAAACGGCTTTTCGTGACGAAGACATAAAAGGCCGTGCTTTTCGGCAATTTTTTTCATCATTTCCATTGTAAGCTGATTGTGGTCGGCTGCAATGTTTGTTGTTGTGTAAACGGGAGCCAATTCGTGTTGAGCAGGAGCCGCCTCGTTATGCTCGGTTTTTGCAAACACACCAAGCTTCCAAAGTTCTTCATCAAGCTCACGCATAAAGTCTTTTATACGTGGTTTAATAACACCAAAATAATGGTCGTACATTTCTTGACCCTTAGGTGGCGCGGCACCTAAAAGAGTTCTGCCGCAAAATACCAAGTCGGGACGGCATTTTGCCATTTCGCTGTCAACCAAAAAATATTCTTGTTCGGGGCCTACGGTTGTATTAATACTTTTTACATCGTCAAGACCAAAAAGCTTTGCAATTCGAAGCGCTTGCTTATTTATTGCCTCCATAGAACGCAGTAACGGGGTCTTTTGGTCAAGCGCCTCGCCGTTATACGAGCAAAACGCAGTAGGTATACAAAGCGTATTATCCTTTACAAAGGCATAAGAGCTTGGATCCCACGCGGTGTAACCACGCGCTTCAAAGGTTGCGCGCAAGCCACCAGACGGAAAAGACGATGCATCTGATTCGCCCTTTATAAGCTCCTTACCGGAAAATTCCATTATAATATTTCCTTCGCCATCGGGAGATATAAAGCTATCGTGCTTTTCGGCGGTAATGCCCGTCATTGGTTGAAACCAATGAGTATAATGAGTAGCACCCTTCTCGATTGCCCATTCTTTCATAGCAGTTGCCACAATGTCGGCAATTTTGCGATCGATACTTTTACCAAGCGATATTGCTGTTTTTAACTCTTTGTATGCATTTTCGGGCAAACGCTCTTTCATAACGGCGTCGCCAAATACATTTATGCCAAATAATTCTTCAATTTTTTTCAACGGATTTCCCCTCCAAGTGTGAAGAAAACATTTTTGTTTATAATTACAGTAATTATATATTACGCAACAAAATTTGTCAATAATTTGCCATAAAGCATTAGTTTTTTAACTGATTCTACCGATTTTTAACTAATAAACGTAACATTTTTGCTCATTTTTTCAATATAATCTAACCAAAAAATACATTCAGTAAACACCAAATTACTTTTGGTATTTTCGATTATAAATATAAAATCGTCCGCCGAAAATCCGTTATTAGAAATTTTTAAAAAAATTTGTGATATAATTTGTTTTTTAATATTTGAACTATATTCGTTTTCAATTAATTCAATAATCTGCACGCCTGTATATCGCATTATTGTACCGTTTTTATTAATATCAACACCACCAACACGGTCGACGACACCCTCTATAAGCTCATAATTTACCTGCACCGTATAATCTACGCTATAACCGTAATATTCCGGTATTGCCGAATCATAGCGGTCAACATCTAAAACGCAGATGTGTTCTTTTTCAAAATCAAGATAACATAGCATTGCCGAATTGCTTGGCAAAACAAACATAACGCCGCAACTGACGGGAATACTTTTATACGGAACATTTTGCTTTGCTTTATCTACTTTTGATGCGTCTTGGCTTATGTTAATGTTAAAACATGCAAATGCCGCGCCCAAAAAACAACCAACGCTTAAAAATACCGTTAATGCAGTTTTAAAAATCTTATTTTTAAACAAAAAAATCACCCATATAATTATGGGTGATTTTTGTAAACTTAATTCAATTAATTTTCGTATGCAGGGGTGCAAACCTCAATGCTATCAGGAAGCTGATAAATACGAACTGAATTAATAAATGACGAAATTGGTGTATCAAATCCATCAATTATCATATTAGGTGTATACGGGCTTTCAGGTGTGTATGGATGTTGGTTCATAATAAGATAGTAGAAAAGATTATAACCCCAACCATTGTTGTTGTTAAGGGCTTCAGATGTACTATCCCAATCATATACCCAGTCTCGCTCAAGCCAGCACTTACCGTCAATATACATCTTATAGCCTTCCTTGGTATAAAGGAAGCCGTATTTATGGTAAGAATCGTTTAGCTTTTCAAGCTCTTCACCTTTAAACTGATACTGCTGCTTCTTATCTTCAGAAAGATTATAGTATGGATTATTTACCTCTTTGTACGCGTTACGCCAGCTGGTAATATAACCCCAACCTGCCCAACCGCCAACAATTTGGGTGTGGAACTTATTAACTCTTGGATTACTTTCGCCCGGTACGTTGTGATAAATAACCTCACCGTGCAACGTTGTAAGCTCTACAGGATTGCCGTTTTCATCGGTGGTTGTATGTACAAGACCGTTTGAAATAAGCTTACCGTTATGGTTATAGTTATAAGGCTTATAGTATTTATGTATACTTACGTCCCACTGGTTACCGTTAGCAAAGGTTTCAAAAATATCGAATTCAAGCGACCAAGCCGCGCCATACTGCTCTTTTGGTATGTAAAGACCGCCATCAGGGTTGCTCATAATCCAGAGTGGCATAATAATACCCTTGGTATATGAAATTTTAGCATCAAATTCAATATAACCGTTTCGGTAAGACATTGTGTCCTCGGTATCGTACGAACCGCAAGATGCCCAACCGTAATCGGCGCTGTCTTCTGACAAATGGCGAAGCGCTGTCATACGCAATCTACCGTTTTTAACGTAACAAACCTCTTCTGTTTTCAAGAATTCAAGGTCACCCCAAGATGGCATATGCGCACCGATGTGCCATTTACTGCGGTCAACAAGCTCGTCACCGTCAAATTCGTCGCCCCATACATATACAAGCTCGTGGTCATACTTTTCTAACTTGAGTGTAGAAGTAAAGTCGTCTTGCTTACCGCTAAGTGTTGCAATTTTACCTTTTTCACGTTTAACGGTTCTAAACCAGTCGACAGCCTTTTCTGCCATTACAATGTGTCCGCCTTCAAAAACGATGTTATCGCCCTTGATATTTACGGCAAATTCTTTTTCAGAAAGGCTTGATTTATAGTAGGCGGTATCACCTACTAAAATCATTTTTTCGTCGCCTGTTGTTGTTTTTTCTTCTTTTACGGGAATCTGAATGTTGTCAGAATCTTTAAAGAAGGTTGCAAGCTTTTCTGCCAAAACACGAGCGTTTGTAGCTGCGCCGTTTTTATCCTTTGTATTTGAATAAACAATTACATAATCAGCAAGATTGCCTGCAAAATCAACGTTTTTGTATTCAAATTCGGGAGTAAATGTTTCTTTATGAAGTTCATCATACGGAACTTTTTCCGGAAGTTCGTCCGGTGCTTTAAGCAATTCACGCTTTGCGCGGGTTACTACATCCTCTACCTTGTCAACAGGTTTAGAAGTGTCCGTGTCGGTATCTTCGATGCTTGGTTCTCTAAGAACAACCTTATCACGAATAATAACCTTCGGTGGTTTCTTTTTCTTTTTTTCTTTACAGCCTACTACAGAAACCAACATTAAAACCGCAAGCAAAAAGCAAATTATTCTTTTTACTGAAATATTTAATTTCATAAGACCCTTCCTTTCCTTAATTTTTTTCAACAACTTCGGTAAAGTTTTTCTTAGAAACAACCATAATCACAGCGCCGCATACTATTACAGAAATTAGCGCTACAACGGTGGTTGTATCGGCAGTTTTTGGAGATGTAGTTCCAAAATCGCCGCTTATTACGTAGTTGCCGCTTGTATCTGCAACTATTGAACCCTTGGGTGCAATAATTACGTCATCGATAAATAGACTTGAATTACCTGTCGCTCTTATAGATACCCAGTTTGTTTTAGCAGTAAAGTTGCAGGAGTATTGTTTCCAAACGCCTGCCTGCTGACCTGTAAGAGTAACTATTGGCTGTACAGCTACCTCGGTATTAAGATAATCCGGATGATTATTTTGCACGAGCGACAAGGTAACGTTATTGTTTGGCTTGTCGGTTGCTACCCAGAAGGTCATAGTATAATCTTGATCTACTGTCAGCCATTCTTCATAGTTTATAAGCAAATCGGCGCTATTGGCTGAATTGTCAAGCAACTGCATAGACTTTGTACCTGTGTGAACATACTCAAACTTATAACCTACACGAGAACCCGGTTTGTTATAATTCCAACGAGTAGCGTCACAATCATACATAGAGTATGTATAAGCTTCAAAGTCTTGATTTATACCGTTCTTTTTCCAACCTGCATACACGTTAATATCACGTGAGAGGAAGTATTCGTACGGATAAAGGAGTGAACAGTCGTTAAATGCATACCAACCCGTAAAGATGTAGCCTGTTCTTGAAATGGTTGGGAATGTGATTTTTTCGTATGGCTTACCAACCATTGGTTCAAGCACTATACTTGAATCGCCTGTGATAAAGTTAACCTTTACTTCACCTATACTGTACTGCTTATCAGAGAATTGAGATGCGCTTCTGTCATCTTTATCAAACACGCGAAGCACAGGTGTGCCGTCTTTTTCTACACGCCAGGTATTTTCCCAATCAAGATTTGTCATAGCAGCTTTGGCTTCTTCGCCAAGACGCCACTGTGGACGTTTTACGCGAGTAGTACCAAATACGTTGTTATCACCATAATAGTATACATCTTCAAGATATATTACACTACCTCCGGCGTCACGAACCCATACCTGCGAGCCGGCTATACCGCCGCTGTTACTTTGTGTAAACGAAATACAGTTATACACACGTGAAGCAGTAGTCCAAAAAGAACCGATAATACCACCCTCACGTGCTTCCGAGGTTTCATCACCATGTATCTCGGCAGTAACAATACAGTCACGTACAGCGATTGCCGCGCCACCTGGGTTACCGATACCACCAACCGATGTAGCCTCTATGTAACAAGTATGGTCTACAAAACAGTTAGAGACAAGCGGTAATTTGGTAGGCTTTGCATCGCCGGGCTTTAAGTACTCATCGCCTACTGTATCATTAAAGTTAATCTTTTGATTATAAAAATCATAAAATGCGCTACCCATACCAAATATACCGGCGGCATATACACTATCATCGGTAGTAGAAGCTTTAATGTACGCTTCAGAAACACCAACGTTTTTAACCGTTGCAGAACCGCCAATACGTGGAATTAACGCAAGATATGAGTTTTGCGGTGTGGTTTTATAGTTGTAGTAGATACCAAATACTACATGTCAGTGACCGTCAAGGTGTGA
>JAZSKN010000086.1:0-5068 GCA_045534895.1 Acutalibacteraceae bacterium | reverse complement strand
ACATGCTCAAGATGTGATTACACTACTTATGAAGAAATCGCAGCACTTGGTCATACCGAAGGTGAAGCAGTAGAAGAAAACCGCATAGAAGCTGACTGTGTAAACGCAGGCTCTTATGAATCTGTTGTTTACTGCTCAGTTTGCGGCGAAGAAATCTCACGCGAAACTGTAGTTATTGAAGCACTCGGTCATACCGAAGGCGAAGCAGTAGAAGAAAACCGCATAGAAGCTGACTGTGTAAACGCAGGCTCTTATGACGTAGTTGTTTACTGCTCAGTTTGCGGCGAAGAACTCTCACGCGAGACTGTAGTTATTGAAGCACTCGGTCATACCGAAGGCGAAGCAGTAGAAGAACATCGCATAGAAGCCGACTGTGAAAACGCAGGCTCTTACGAATCTGTTGTTTACTGTTCAGTTTGCGGTGAAGAACTCTCACGTGAAACTATTGTAATCGATGCTCTTGGTCATACTTATGGTGAAATAACTGTAGTAGAACCTACATACGGTGTAGAGGGTTACTCAACACATACATGTACCGTTTGCGGTCATGAAGAGAAATTTGATTTTGTTGAAGCATTACCATATACCTTAGGTGATATTAATGGTGATGACAAGATTAATAACCGTGACCTTGCAATGTTTATGCAGTATCTCAACGATTGGGATATCGAAATAATCGAAATTGCGGCAGATGTAAACTGTGACGGTAGAGTTAACAACAAGGACTATGCTCTCTTATTACAGTATGTTAACAAATGGAATGTTCAGTTAGGTTAATTTTCTTAAAATAGGTTATTCTAATTGAAATGATATAAACAAAAGATGCATGGATTTCGGAGCGTTCACATAGGGAGAAATTGGTTTTGGAATAAAAAATTGCCCTATATCTTCACCTTAAACCTTGAAATACGCCAGTATATCTACGGTTTTGCGGCTTCAATATAGAACAATTTTTAAAATTACAAAACTGCACGCACCCGAAAAAGATGAATTTTTAGTGGTATAACAGACGAAAAGGCACGGTAATGCTGACGCATACCGTGCCTTTTTAACACATTAGACCGCAAAAATTTGCTTTTTCGGGCAAATTATCCCTATGTGAACGCTCCGTTAAGGCTGTCATTAATTTTTTACGTTTTCTTTTTTCATAAAGTCTTTTACAAAATCATCGTCAGCGATTTCGGGGTAGCAGTTCCAAAGTCGGTCGATTTCTTCTGCCTGACCGTCAGACAGTATCTCATTTGGATTAAGGCAGTGCAGGCTTGTCATAAGACCTTGCTTTTTAAGCACGTAATGAAGACCGGGTATACAACCTGCAAAACGGTTTGCCACATCAAATACAGCGCCGTTTGCCTCAGTAAGATGTTCTGCTATTGTAAGTAATTCGGCATCAATTTGACCGCTTTGCTGACATTCTTTACAGCGGTTAAAGATTTCTACTGCGCGATTAGTCCAAACCGACCATTGACCCAAAAGACCGCCTACAAAGTATTTTGTCTTACCGTCGTGGTTAAATGGGGTAAGCAAGTCCATAACAATATGGTCATCGTTACCGGTATAAAGCGCTACCTCATCACAGCGTGAAGAGAGCATTACGCCTTTTACAAGGTCCTGAGTACGATAACGGTCAAAGCAAGCGCATTTAATTGCCACAACGTTTTCTATATCGGCAAGGCGAGTCCAATATTCTTTTGAAAGCTTACGACCACCAACTGCTTCTTGTAGGTAAAAACCAATAACGGGCATAACCTTTGCTACTGCGCGTGTACGTTCAAGTAATTGCTCTTCGGTCCAATCGTTAAGACCACCGGGGCTTAGCAGTACTGCGTCAAAGCCAAGCTCTTTTGTAAGCTCTGCTTCTCGACACGCTTGCTCTATACCACCGCATACACCCGATATACGAACCAAGGTTTTACCTGTTTCAGCTTCAAACTTTTCCATTTCGGCAATTACTGCTTCAAGTACAGGGCGGAACAAATTATGCTCGGGGTCGCGAATTTCAAACTGAGTACTGTGTACAGCGGCTGCAACACCGCCTGAGCCTGCCGCCATATAGTAACGAACCATTTTAGCCTGTGTAGCGGGGTCAAATTTGCGATTTTCGTCAAGTGCTAACGGAATAGCAGGAATAACCGTACCATTATGTAAAATCCGGAGTGCTTTTTCGTGTCTGTCCATTAGTATTTACCATCTCTTTCTTCAAAATGTGTTGGTTTGCCAAGGCTTTTACCACCCTGTAGCAACCACTCGGCTTGCCACTTAATAAGTGTGTCAAGGCTGACTGTTGGGTAACCAAACATACTAAACATTTTGCCTGCGTTGTTAAGATATGCGGTATCAGCCTCTTCACCAACAAATTGAACTTCTTTGCCAAGTAATGCGGCTAATTTTTGTGCAGTTACTTTAACGCCTGCGGTTTCAGGACCTGTAACGTTTACTATGTTCATTTCAGGACTTGTATGTAAAAGCAGACGAATAGCCGCTTCGTTAGCGTCCTTTTGCCAAATACAGTTAAAGCTTGGCATTGCGGCAAGGTTAATTGGCTTGCCCGCAAGAATAGACTGTGCAATATCGTGAAGCACACCATACTGTAAATCGATGGCGTAGTTAAGTCGCATAATACAAACGCTGGTTCCCAGTGCCTTTGCCGCATATTCAAAGGCGCGTTCACGTGCAAGACAAGACATAGGATATTCACCAACAGGCTCGGGTTTTACGTCCTCGGTAACACCGCCGCTGCAAGTAGCAACCTTAGGATAAAGATTACCGCTTGAAAATACAACGATTTTAGATTTTCTAAAGCGTTTTGCTGTTATACAAGGAAGCCAAGAGTTCATACCCCAGGTAAGATATTCGCTGCCGTCGGTGCCAAACTTTCTTCCTGCCATAAAGATTATGTTCTCGCAATCGGGAAGTGATTCGAGTGCACCGTCAGTAAGCAAATCGGCACAAATTACCGTAACACCCTGTGCTTCAAGTTTTGCAATAAGCTCTTTGTCAGAAAAACGGGAAACGGCATATACCTTTTTATCTATACCGGCAGCCTTTATTGCTTTTGCAGCAAGGGTACAAATGTCGGGTCCCATTTTACCACCTGCACCAAGCACCATAATATCGCCATCAATTTTGGCAATATCACCTATAAGTGCTTCGCTTGGTGTGGTAAGAAGCTCGTTTAAAATTTCGGGATTCCAATTAAAGTTACTCATATTAATTCTCCTTTATTAAATATGAAGTTATTAATTCAATTGTATGCTGTTTTCTAATTTCGATGGTTTCTTTACTTGTAAGATCAGTATTAAAAAGTCGAGATAGTGTATACTGATTTGAAAAATTAGCAAAGCAGGTTGTAATCATAGAAAGCACTATGTTATATGAATCTATATCGCTTTTAAATAAGCCGCAAGCTTTTCCATCTTCAATAGCAGTTATGAAATACTTAATGGATTTTCTCTCTATTATATTTTTTTCTATTTTGTTAAGATAACTACCTTTATTAAGGTTTTCCCACATAAGAATGTTTACAAAATTTGGATTGTTATATAAAAAATCAAAGTAGGTTGATATGATTTTTTCTACAAGAGATACACCGCGTAAATTTTGTTTAATCAAGTCAGTTTCTACATTTTCCATTTTAGAGTAAGTGTTTAAAAGAACCTGATTGTAAAGTGCCTCTTTGTCGCCAAAATAGGCGTAAATCATTCGCTTGTTTATATCGGCTTTAGCAGCGATTTCGTCAACACGCGCCCCAAAAAAGCCTTTGTTTGCAAATTCAGTTTCTGCCGCCAGCAAAATCGCGGCTTTACTTTTATCGGGATTTCTTTCTTTCAAGATAGCTTGTCCTCCCAATTAAAGTTTGCAATTTTAAGCCAAAGATCTGTACCTATTGGCAAAACATCGGTTGGCACAAAAAACTTTTCATTATGAAGTGGGGGAGTAACACCAATACCAAGCCATAGCATGCACGAAGGTGCATAGTCGCCAAAAAGTGAAAAATCCTCACCGGCTAAGGTGGCGGTAGCATTATCTTGCACGTCAAATTTATCAACTAAAATATCAACAATTTTTTCATTGTTAAAAACGGGTGGACAACCACCGTCATAAGCAATATCGGGCTTTGTACCATATTTTTGTGCAATAACATTTGCTGTGTTTTCAATTGCGGCCTTAATGTTAGCTCTATGGTTAACAGAGTACGTTCTAATTGTTCCGTAAATTTCAGAATAGTCAGGCACAATATTGTGCAAAGTACCGCTGTGAATACTGCCGCAAAAAAGCATAGCTTTATTATCGGTGGCGGCTTTGTTTATATCGGGAAAAGCCGACACCATATCAACTGCCGAAAGCAGTGCGTTGTTGCCTTTTTCTTGGGTAGAACAGTGCGAGCTTTTGCCATAAAATTTAAGCTTTAAAAAGTCGCTCGATGCCATTAGCGCACCACGTTTTGTTGTTACCTGTCCAAAAGGCACACTTGGCCATACGTGCATAGCAAAGCAAGCAATTAAATTTTTAGGAATAACTTTGTCAATTACTTTGGCGGCGCCGGTAGTTGTTTCTTCGGCGGGTTGAAAAACAAAACGTATATTATGCGCGGGTTTTGTATTCTTTAAATTTTTAGCCGCTTCCAAAAGCATAGAAGTATGTGCATCATGACCGCAAGCGTGCATAACACCATTGTTTTTTGATGCGTATGAAAGAGTAGAATCTTCCTTTATTGGTAGCGCATCAATATCGGCGCGTAAAAGTATGAAGGGCAGGTCGTTGCCAACTACTAAATCGGCATAAACACCTGTATCGCCAACTATAACAGGTGAATAACCAAAGCTTTTTAATTTATTAAATATATACCTGCTCGTTTCATATTCTTTTTCAGAAAGCTCGGGCATTTGATGTAGTTCTTTATAGTAATTTAAAAACGACAAGGGAACACCTCCAGAACCAAGTAACTGTTTAGTTACTTGTATTTTAACACGTCGATTATATTTTGTCAATAATAAAAAGACGACTCATATTGAGTCGTCTTTTTGCTGTATGGAATTTTTTGTTTAGCAACCGCAACCGTTGTTGT
>JAZSKN010000085.1:0-51535 GCA_045534895.1 Acutalibacteraceae bacterium | reverse complement strand
ATTTAAGATTGCAGGTAGTATGGCATTCAAAGAAGCTTGCCGTATAGCTGATCCTGTTCTTCTTGAGCCTATCATGAAGGTTACAGTTATTGTTCCTGAAGAGTATATGGGCGACGTTATCGGCGACCTTAACTCACGCCGTGGCGAAATTCAGGGCTTTGAAGACCGTAGCGGTCTTAAGCAAATTAATGCTCGCGTACCTCTTGGTGATATGTTTGGTTACGCTACCGACCTTCGTTCTAAAACACAGGGCCGTGGCCAGTATGTAATGGAACCGGACGGTTACAAAGAAGTTCCAAAGAGCATTGCTGAAAAGATTATCTCTAACAGAGCTAAAAACTAATCTTTTTAACTTTTCAAATAATGCTTGAAATTTTAAGTATTATTTGGTAAACTATATTTATCTAAAAATTAACTTTACTTTTTTAGGAGGAAATTCAAATGGCAAAGGCAAAATTTGAACGTAACAAGCCACATGTTAACATTGGCACAATCGGTCACGTTGACCATGGTAAGACTACTCTTACCGCTGCAATCACAAAGTATCTTTCACTTAAGGGTCAGGCTGCATTCGAAGATTATGTAAACATCGATAAGGCTCCAGAAGAAAGAGAACGTGGTATCACAATTAACACCGCTCACGTTGAGTATGAAACTGACGCTCGTCACTATGCTCACGTTGACTGCCCAGGACACGCTGACTATGTTAAGAACATGATCACCGGTGCTGCTCAGATGGACGGTGCTATCCTTGTTATCGCATCTACTGACGGTCCTATGGCTCAGACTAAAGAACACCTTCTTCTTGCTCGTCAGGTTGGCGTTCCTTACATCGTTGTATTCATGAACAAGACTGACCTTGTTGACGACGAAGAGCTTCTCGAACTCGTAGAGATGGAAATCCGTGAGACACTTGACAAGTACGAATTCCCAGGCGATGATACTCCAATCATCAAGGGTTCTGCTTTCCAGGCTCTCGATTCAGCTGCTACTGATCCTTCAGATCCTATCTATGCTCCTATTGCTGAGCTTATGGATGCTGTTGACAGCTATATCCCAACTCCAGACCGTAAGGCTGATATGCCATTCCTTATGCCTGTTGAAGACGTTATGACTATTTCTGGTCGTGGTACCGTTGTTACAGGTCGTGTTGAGCGTGGTCAGCTCCACGCTGGTGATGAAGTAGAAATCATCGGTCTTACCGAAGAACGCGCTAAGACAGTTGTTACTTCAATGGAAATGTTCCGTAAAACTCTTGATTACTGTGAAGCTGGCGATAACGTTGGCGCACTTCTCCGTGGTGTAGGTCGTGAAGAAGTTGAACGTGGTCAGGTTCTTTGCAAACCAGGCTCAATCAACCCACACACCAAGTTCCATGGTCAAGTTTACGTTTTGAGCAAGGATGAAGGCGGTCGTCATACTCCTTTCTTCAACAACTATCGTCCACAGTTCTATTTCAGAACAACTGACGTTACCGGTGTTGTAGGTCTTCCTGCAGGTACCGAAATGTGCATGCCTGGTGATAACGTAGAGATGGATGTTGAACTCATCACTCCTATCGCTATTGAAGAAGGTCTCCGTTTCGCTATCCGTGAAGGCGGCCGTACCGTTGGTTCAGGCGTTGTTACAAAGATTAACGACTAATTTAATTAATCTTTGACAGAATTTTTAAACCCCAAGGTGTTAAAACCTTGGGGTTTTTTTGTGTTTTTAAGAGCTTTAACGCCCAATTAATTAAAAACAAATAAAGTTGTTTGTAAAATATGTTAAGTTTTGACCTTATTTGATTATAAGTTTTGATGGTTTTTTCAAACATTTTATATTAAATAGCACAAAATATCATAAAAATATGTGCAATTTATATATATATTTTGTTGACAAAGCACATAAATTACTGTATAATAAAATCACATTTATATGCAATCGTGGGTAATTTTGCGTTGCAGATAAATGAGCACAAAATTTTTTAAAAAGAAGGGATGAATGTTATGAGCAAGAAAATCACAAGATACTTATCAATATTACTTGCAGTATCTGTTTTATTTTCAGGAATTTCCTTGCAAATAACCACTGCTTATGCTGACGTGGCAAATGATGCTCCTGTAGCAGAACCGGTTGTAAGCACCGATTCAGGTATTCAGGACTACATCGAGTACACAAAGAGCCACGGCGTAACTAATAAGGCAACCGCCGGCGTTGAGGTGCCTATTAGTGCATATGCAGCAGACGGCGCTGATGTTACCGCCGACGCAAACGCACTTAATTGGAAAAACGGAGATGGTAGTGTTACTTGGACATTTACCGTTCCGCAAACCGCGCTTTATAACTTAGAGTTCGTTTGGGAACCTAAGGCAAGCGGTGTAGACGTAATTATGGGTGTTAAAATTGACGGAAAGTATCAGTTTGACGGTTCTGATGAAATCGTTCTTTCTCGACTTTGGAAAAATGCTACCGAAGAGCCTCGTAAAGATGCTCAGGGTAATGAATATGCTCAAGAGCAGGCTGAAATTACCGGTGCTATCACCACAGTTGTACGTGACTTTGAAGGTGCTATTATTGACCCGTTTGAGTTTGCTCTTACAGCAGGTGAGCATACCATTACAATTAATGATCCCGAACAGTCAATCAGCATTAAAAAAATTTCATTCATTGCTCCTGAGGTTATAGAAGACTATAAAAAGGTTTCTTCGAAATATACCGTTAAAGATTTAGATGCTAAGGTAATTCACCTTGAGGGTGAGGCTGCTGATGTTAAATCATCTAATGCAATTATTCCTAAATCAAACAACAGTGATGCGGGAATGTCTCCTTGTGATTCGTACCTTACCAAGATTAACTTTATTGGTGGTACTGCATGGCAAACAACAGGCAGCAGCATTTCGTGGAGCTTTGATGTTGAAAAATCAGGTTACTATTACATAAGTATGCGTTATAAGCAGAGTGAGCTTGTTAACGGGGAAAGCTATCGTTGGCTTAAGATTGACGGCAAAACACCTTTTACCGAGGCTAAGGCGTTAACCTTCCCATACGGTACCAGCTGGAAATATTATACCTTTGCCGATGAACAAAAAAAGCCATACTATGTTTATCTTGAAGCAGGTAAAAAGCATACCATATCTATGGAAGTAACGGTTGCAAATATGACCGATTATTTCTATGAGCTTTCAAAGCTTGTTGATATTCTTGGTGACGAATACATCAAGATTGTTATGATTACCAGTGAATCTCCTGACCTTAACCGTGACTATGATCTTGATAAGCAAATTCCGGGCTTCCTTGATACACTTAAGGATGCAAGTAAGAGACTTGGTAAATTATCAGACGATATGACCAGTGGAACCGGTAAGGCATCACAGGCAGTTGCATCTATTGATAATATGAAACGTGTTGTTGACAATATGATTCGTAGTCCGTTTATCGCTCAGCAATATGTATCTGAATATTATTCTAACTATACTTCACTTAGCTCATGGCTTTATGATATGATCGAAATGCCACTATCAATCGATCAAATTCAAATTGTTCCTGCAGGCAAAGAATATATAAATTACAACGCTAATATATTCAAGAGCTTAAGCTATGCTACCACACGTCTTATTTCATCCTTTACTAATGATTATTCGCTTACAAATACAGAAGCAAAATCAGACGAAAATACAATTCGCCTTTGGGTAAACTGGGGTCAAGATCAGGCGGCTGCTCTTAACTCTCTTATTCAGGATTCATTTACACCAAATGAAGAGTATTACTACAACGGCAAACCTATAAACGTTCAGGTCGAAATTGTTAATGCTTCGTTAATTAATGGTATTTTGGCAGGCAACTATCCGGATATGTCACTCCAGATGGCGCGTACCGAGCCTGTAAACTTGGGTATTCGTGGTGCGCTTGCCGACCTTTCTAAATTTGATGATTTTAAAGATGTAATCAAGCGTTTCCAATCAGGCTCTAATTTAGAAACGGGTGCCGTGGCACCATATACATATGACGGTAAAACATACGCATTACCCGATACACAAAACTTTATGCTTATGTTCTACCGTACAGACGTGCTTGAGGAATTAGGACTTGAGGTTCCAAAAACTTGGGAAGAGTTCTTGTATTGCGCAACAATAATTCAGCGTAATAATATGAACGTTTATGTTCCGTTCACACAAATCACAACCTCAACCACTGTTAATGCAGGTATTGGTAACCTTCACTTGTTCCCAACACTTATGTGGCAGCATGATTTATCAATCTATAATGAAGATGGTACTGCTACTGCAATTACAAGTAAAGAAGCATTAAAGGTATTTGAACAGTGGACAGACTTTTATCTTGAACGTGATTTCCTTAAAGAAGCAGACTTTTATAACCGTTTACGTGTTGGTGTAATGCCTTTGGGTATTGCCCCATACTCAACCTATATGACCCTTTATTCTACCGCTCCCGAAATTCGCGGCAGATGGGGTATAGCGATGGTACCGGGCACCGAAAATGAAAAGGGCGAAATCAACTATTCTGTTGCAGGTTCAGGTACAGGCTGCTCAATCATTAAAAAGTCAAGCAAACACGAACAGGCTTGGCAATTCCTTAAATGGTGGACCTCTGCCGAAACACAAACAAGATATAACAACAATCTACAATCAATTCTTGGTATGATTGGCCGTAACGCAGTTTCAAACGTTGAGGCATTTAACAATCTTGCTTGGGATAAGGACGATCTTGTTCTTTTAAATGAACAATGGGCTCAAATTAAAGAGGTTCAAGAGGTACCGGGTTCTTATGACGTAACCCGTTCTATTGACCAGGCATTCTGGGCTGTACTTGAAGATCACGCTATGGTAAAAGATGCTGTAGTTAAATGGTCTAAATCGGCTGATAAAGAAATTATACGTAAAATTAAAGAATACGAATAAGGAGGGGAGCAGGACATATGTTTAAAAATAAAAACAAACAGGCTATGCCTGAAGCATCAAAAAAATTAAGCAGTTTTTCACGTGATAAATTGCTCACAGAGCATATACCCATGCTTACTATGCTCGCTCCTTTCTTACTTTTCTTCTTTGTTTTCACAATTTTGCCAATTTTTTCATCAATTGCGTTAAGCTTTACTTCATATGATATGATATCTAATCCTAAATTTATATGGATTGATAACTACCGTCGTATGATAGTAGAAGATACAACCTTTAGTGTTACCGTAAGAAATACACTTATATTTGCAATTATTGCAGGTCCGCTTGGTTTCTTATTCTCTTTTGTGCTTGCATGGTTTGTAAATGAATTTACACCAAAGGTTCGTGCGTTTCTTTCATTTATGTTTTATGCGCCATCACTTGTTGGTAACGCATACTTCATTTGGAAGGTAGCCTTCAGCGGTGATAGCTATGGCTACATCAACAGCTTTTTACTATCTCTTGGTATTATTACACAGCCGATAGTTTGGCTTAAAACTGAAGCCTACCTTATGACGATTGTTATAGTGGTGCAATTATGGCAAAGTATGGGCGTTTCATTCCTTTCAAATATTTCCGGTTTACAAAACGTTAGCCGCGATATGTATGAAGCAGGTGCTATTGACGGTATTAGAAACCGTTGGCAAGAATTACGCTACATAACGCTTCCTGCAATGCAACCAATGTTGCTGTTTAGTGCGGTTATGCAAATTCAAAGTTCATTTAGTGCAAGTACCATAATGATCGAGCTTGCAGGTTATCCAAGTAAAGGCAATGCGGTTGATACAATAGTATCTCTTATGACCGATATGGCTACCGTTCGTTATGAATTGGGCTATGCTTGTGCAATGTCGGTAGTATTGTTTGTTATGATGGTTGCTGCAAGATTGATTGTTGGTAAGGTTCTTAAAATGTTTGAAAAGTGAGGTGACTGTAGATGAATAGAATTAAACAATATTTCGAAGATAAGCGTGGTAAAAAATCTGCAGTCAAGCGCTACACAAGAACTAAAGCCGGTAACTTTGCTCTTGTTTTATTTCTTGTTGCAGGCGGTTTATTCTCAATGTTGCCACTTATTTACTGCGTTTCAACATCGTTTAAACCACTTGATGAGTTGCTCATTTTTCCACCAAGATTTTTGGTGCATCGTCCCACAATAGGTAACTATACCATATTACCTGACTTGATGGCATCTCTTAAAGTTCCGCTTTCAAGATATGTATTCAACAGTATAGTAATTACGCTTTTTACAACCTTTATTTATATTCTTATAGCTCTTATGGCAGCTTATGCAATATCTAAAGGTACCTTTAAAGGTCGTAATGCTATTTTCTGGACAGTTCAATTTGCGCTTATGTTTAACGCATATACATTGGCTGTTCCACAGTACTTAATATTCTCAAAGCTCGGTCTTATTGATACCTATTGGATTTACATCTTGCCGCCAATGGCATCTACGATGGGTGTATTCCTTGGTAAACAATATATCGAAGGTTATGTTCCAGATGCATTACTTGAAGCCGCAAAAATAGACGGTGCAAATCAGTTTAAAGTTTTTTGGTCTATAGTAATGCCTACAATTAAGCCAATATGGCTAACCCTTTTGCTCTTTACCTTCCGTGATATTTGGGCTATGGTTCCTTCGGGCAAAATTTTCTCAGAAGAGTTAAAGATTTTGCCTCAGGTAGTAACACAAATTACTGCCGGCGGTACAGCACGTGCAGGCTCTGCGATGGCCGTTACCGTAATAATGATGATACCTCCAATCATTGTATTCTTGGTTTCACAAAGCAGTGTTGCCGAATCAATGAGCAGTGCCGGTATTAAGGAATAAGCTTACAAATATTACTTAAGGAGATGAAAACAGTGAAAAAAGCATTAGGTCGTCTTTTTGCTGTGATTTTGGTTATATGCCTTTTAGCGTCTGTTGTATCGGTTGCGGCAGCGCCTACGGACAGTTATACCTATTGGACCAACGTTGGTACAAAGAGAAAAGCTGTTTACGGTAAGGCTATGTATGATGTTTCTACCGTTATTGACGTTACCGATCTTGGTGTTGAAAGATTGAGCCAAATCACAAGTATGTGTAAAGACAATAATGATAATATTTATATTCTTGATGCAAGGTCACGTATTGTGATACTTGATAAAGATTTAAAGCTTGTAAAAGAAATTGGTTTGATTAACGGCGAAGTTAATTACGATGGCGCCAAGGGTATTTATTTTAAAGATGATATTATATATATTTGTAACACCTTAGGTGCTAACGTTTATATGATTGATATCAACGGTAAATTGCTTGATACCATCACACTACCCGAATCAAATCTTATTCCTGAAGATTTTATGTTTAAACCCATAAAAATCACACGTGATGCAAATGGGTATATGTATGTGGTAAGCGAAGGCTGTTATTACGGTTCATTGCTTTATGCGCCAGACAGAACCTTCCTTGGATTCTATGGTTCAAACACCGTAAATGCAACAATTGCATCGGTATTTACAAACATTTCAAACCGTTTGTTCCCCAATGCAGAAAAGCATGCTAACCAAATAAAAAAGCTTCCGTTCTCTTTTGTAGATATTACAATCGACGATGATGGATTTGTATATACTTGTAATGGCTTTACCGACCATTCTACCGCTTCACGAAACGCGCAGATACGTCGTCTTAGTCCTGGTGCAGGTACAAATATTCTTAATTCGGAAGTAAACTTTACCGATACCGAAATTTTATGGATTGACAACTTCTCAAGACAAGACATATGCGATATTGAAGTTGACAGCAACGGATTTATTTATGCTCTTGAATCAATGTTTGATAAGGTATTCATTTATGATGAAGAATGCCGTATCCTTAACATATTTGGTGGCGGTATGGGTATGGGCGAGCAGGTTGGTTCGTTTGTAAACGCCTGCGCTTTAACCATTCAACAAAACGGTGACAAAATTATTGTTGCCGATGCAAACTCAAACAATATTACTGTATTCTTGATAAATGAATACGGTAAACAGGTAAAAGAACTTGATGAATTAACCCTTAACGGTGAATATGATAAAATTCAAGAAGGTTGGCTCGACGTTCTTAAGCAGGATGCTAACAGTCAGCTTGCTTATAGCGGCATTGCAAAGTCATATCTTGAAGAAGAGGATTACCAATCTGCTCTTAAATATGCAAAAATGGGTTATGACAAAAAGACATATGCAGTTGCATTTGAGTATGTTCGTAAAGATTTTATAAGCGATAACTTTACCTGGTTATTCTTGATAATTGTTGTAGTTGTTATTGGCGCTATTGCAATAATGTTTATTACAAACAAGCGTAAGATTGTATTTATTAAGAACAAATCGTTAAATCTTATGCTAACTACAATGATTCATCCGTCAAATAACTTTACCGACATTAAAGAAAAAGGATTAGGCTCTATACCGCTTTGTTTATTACTTGTTTTCCTTTATTACGTAGCAACAATTATGAAAACAATTGCCGGTGGATTTTTGTTTAGCAAATACGATCCTACAACATTTAACAGTATAATAGTATTTGTGCGTTCTGTTGGACTTGTTCTTCTTTGGATTGTGGCAAACTGGCTTGTATGTACCTTGCTTGGTGGTAAGGGTAAACTTAAAGAAATTGTAATAGTAACTTGCTACAGCTTGTTGCCATTCATTCTTGAAGGTTTAATTTACATTATTCTTTCAAATATGTTGCTACCTGTAGAAGCAAGCTTCTTAGGTATTTTAACAACAATTGCAACCATTTACTTTGGTTTAATGTTGGTAATCGGTATGCTTAAGATACACGACTTTTCGATGGGTAAATTCCTTTGGACAACAATTTTAACAGTTCTTGGTATGGCAATAATTATATTCTTAATTATAATGCTTATTATTCTTGTTCAGCAATTCGGCGCGTTTATTATAACGTTGCTTACCGAAATAACAACTATTTAAGAGGGAGGAATAATTATATGAAAAAACGTATATTAAGCATATTAATTTGCATATTCCTCCTGTTAAGTCTTACTGCTTGCGGTGGTAAAAAGTACACACCGTCAAAAAAAGCATTTGACAAAAAGGTACAGTCATCTGTGCCCTTCTCGGATGAGGAAATTGTTAAAAATAATAAGTACACCCTAAAGTATGATTCGACAACCGGCGGGGTTATATTGGTAGAAAACGCTACCGGCACCGTTTGGGAGACATGCCCAAAACCTGAGGGCGGCGAAGAGCTTGATTCCTTGGGTATGCCAATAAAGAGACACGGTTTTCCACAATCTGTTTTAGAAGTAGGTTATATGGATATTAAGATCAGCGGTGGCGGTAACATGGTCGCAACCACCTATGACAGTGTGCTCGATACCGGACGTATGGTATATAAACCAATCAAAAACGGTGTTACTATCGAATACTATTTTGATTTGCAAGAGTTTATGATTCCGGTTGATTACGTGCTTTATGATGATTATTTAAGCATTTCTATCGATTCAACCAAAATTCAAGAAAACGACCTACGCATAACCTCTGTTTCTCTTATGCCGTTCTTAAATTCGGTTCCGAACGATCAACAAGATTCATACGTATTTGTTCCATCGGGTTCAGGCGCACTTTTAAGTAACAAGTCCTTTAACGATCAGGGCATAAGTTATGAAGCGTATATGTTTGGCGACGATCTTACTATGGAAGAACGTTATATAGCTACCGATGAAGTGCCGATGCGTTTGCCGGTTTATGGTTTCAAAAACGGCAATAAAGCAGCTTGTACCGTTATTGATGATGGCGCAGAAACAACAAAGATTAAAACAACAAGCGGTAACACATCATATAAATTTACTACCGCATATCCGGCATTCCAGCTTCGTGGTTACACACCGCATCTTGCAACATCTTTTAAAAACAAGCGTATCACAAATATTTTCCCTGAAAATATGATCGAGGGCAAATTTTCAATTCGTTTTTATCCGTTAACGGGCGAAAATGCAAATTATGCAGGTATGGCAGATACATACCGTAACTATCTGATAAACGAATGTGGACTCAAGAAAAATGACAATGAAAAGACTCTTAGCCTTAACATTATTGGTGGTACAGAAATCACCAAGTCGTTTATTGGCGTTCCCTACAAGTCACTTTACGCTACCACAACGGTAAAACAGGCTCAAGATATCGTATCTGAGGTTTCGGGTTCGGTTGATGCTTTGGCTGTTAAGCTTAAAGGCTTTGGAGCAAACGGCGTTGATATTGGTAGCATAGGCGGCGGATTTAACGTTGGCGGCAATATTGGTTCTGCTTCACAGTTAAAACAGCTTGCAGGTGTTAACAGCGATAAGGTTGATTTGTATATGGACTACGACCTTGTTAAGTTTAACGCATCAGGTTCTGGCTTTAAATTCTTTAAGGATGCTGTTATGAACAGCGGCGATATTAAGGCTGACCAGTTTATACTTGATATGGCGCTTCGTAACACCGAAGAAAATCTTAAATACAGACTTTTAAGACCTTCAAGATTTAATGATGCTGTTTCAAAAGCGTTAAAGAGCACTTCAAAAAGCAAGCTTGACGGTGTTTCGTTAGAAACCTTGTCATCACTTTCTTACTCAGATTATTCTGATATTAAAGAAACCGTTATTTATAATTCAAAGTTTGATTTTGATAAAGCTGTAACCGATGCTTTGGCACAGATTAAAAAGAATAATCAAAAATATATGGCTAGTAACGCAAATGCTTACGCAGCGATTATGGCTGACATTATTGAAGATGCACCGGTAACATCTAACAATTCTTTCGCATTTAAAGAGAATGTTCCTTTCTATGCAATGGTATTTAAGGGTTATATACCTATGACCGGTGAATCAATAAATACTGCAGTATCACCTCAAAAGGCGGTTTTAGGTGCAGTTGAATGCGGTCTTGGTCTTAACTATACTGTTATTTCAAAGTGGGACAATACACTTATAAACGCTCTTTATCCTTACTTTAATACAACGGTATATTCATCTGTTAAAGATGAAATGCTTTCAAATTATAATGAGCTTAAGGATTATTACAAGAGCATTAAGGGTGCTACAATTAAATCTAACACCATAGTTTCTAATGGCGTTCATTGCACTGAGTTTGATAACGGTGTTAAGGTGTATGTTAACTACAACGATGCTTCCGCACAAACTCCTGCCGGTGAAATTGCAGCACTTGATTATATCATAACAGGAGGTGCAGCATAATGGCTAAGTCAAAACTTAAAAAGGCTCGCGGTATCGAAGAGCTTAAGGCCCGTTATGGCTTTATGTTTATTTTGCCGTGGATAATCGGTCTTATTATCTTTTTCTTCGTGCCGATTGTTCAGTCAATAATTTATTCATTTTGTTCTGTTGTTGTAACCTCCGATGGTGTTAAAACCACTTGGGTAGGTATAGAAAATTACCGTGAATTATTAAAAGCCGATCCTAACTACACTAAATGGCTTAGTGAGTCAATTGCTGACTTTGCATACTCATTGCCAATTATTTTGGTTTTAAGTCTTATTCTTGCAATTATGCTAAACCAAAACTTCCGCGGCCGTGTTTTCTTTAGAGCACTTTACTTCTTACCGGTTATTATTGCTACAGGTAAGGTTATGGGATTTATTTTCTCGACAACCCAAGAAGATTTGACCGAAATGGGTGTATCTTCAGGTATGGCATCAGGTATGATAAGCGTAGAAGATCTTACCGGCGCACTTAATATGGGTACCGAAACTGCAAAGTTTATTTCCGATGCAATCAACAACATCTTTAACCTTGTTTGGTCTTGCGGTATTCAGATAGTTTTGTTCCTTGCGGGTCTTCAGTCTATACCGTCAACACTTTATGAGGCATCAAGGGTTGAGGGTGCTACCAAGTGGGAAGAATTTTGGTTTATTACATTCCCAATGTTATCGCGAATTACATTACTTGTAGGCATATTTACGATGGTAGAGCTGTTTATTAATGAGCGTGCTCCTATGATTGAACAGGTATACGGTAAAATGCGTGGCGGTCAGTATGACATACCTTCGGCAATGATTTGGTTCTACTTTATTATTGCTTGCGCAATTATGGGTATTGTTATTCTTGCTTTCTACAAGTTGGTTATGAAACGCTACGAAGCTTAATAAGGAGGGCAAAGAAATATGAAAAATCCTTTTAAAAATGTTTCTGAAGCCGATCGCTTACGAGCTTTACGTTACGCGAAGGTTGGTACCGGTGTTGTATATTCGTTAATAAGATATGCATTACTTATATCAATTGGTTTTATTATTCTTTATCCTTTGCTTTATATGATAGTTACTTCAATAATGAGTCCGGGCACCTTTAACAACTCAACGCGTGTTTGGATTCCTACTGAAACAACCATTAAAGTTAACTATTCAAAGGCACTTGAGGCGCTAAATTATTTTGAATCGCTTTTCAATACCTTTAAGCTTGAAGTAGTTAGTGCTTTGCTTGAAGTTGCGTCTTGTGCAATTGTAGGCTACGGCTTTGCTCGTTTTGAATTTAAGGGTAAAAAAATATTTACTGCAATATTGTTTCTTACAATATTAGTACCCGATATGATGGTGCTTATTCCACGAATGGTAAACTATGCTAATCTTGACTTTTTATTTATAGGTAAAGGTCTTGAAACCGCAATAACAGCCTTAGGCAATTTATTTGGTGCTGATTGGTCGGCTGTACAAGACGTTATTACACCAAATATCGTAAATACAGGCTGGACTTTGTGGTTACCATCATTCTTTGGCGTTGGTTTGCGTTCAGGTGTACTTATATACATCTACATTCAGTTCTTTAGCGGTCTTCCGCGCGAGCTTGAAGAGGCAGCTTGGGTTGACGGCGCAGGTCCTGTTAAAACGTTCTTGCGCATTGCAGTTCCATCATCAAGCGTTGTATTTATTACCGTTTTGGTATTCTCGCTTATATGGCACTGGAACGATTCGTTGCTTTCGGGTATGTATCTTTCAAACGACCTTCCACTCGCCAGTGGTCTTGGTTCTATCGAACCGTATATGGTTCAAAAGTGGGGTCTATACCTTCACGCACAATCACCACAGGCGGCATCGCTTGTTATGGCTTCGTGCTTACTGTTTATAGCTCCAATGCTTATTTTCTATATGATTATACAGCGTGGATTTATTGAAAGTATTGACCGTGTAGGTATTACAGGATAATAAATTAATAAAATCTTGCTACATTTTTTTGTAGCAAGATTTTTTTTGTGAATATAATAATTACTATTTAAAGTTTATATTTTTATATTGTCATTTATACTAATTTATGTTAGAATTAAAAAGAAAATTTATGCACAATATTGTCGAGTTAATTTGTATGATTTTTTGTGCAAAAAACCGACACAAATTAAAGAAAGGAATGCGATTTTAATGAAAAAAATTGTAAACAATTTAAAAGTAATTATATCGTTGATGTCGGTATTTGCAATACTTGCTGTATCGGTGTTTTCGGTGCTTTCGGGTGTAAGTTTTAAAACTATCGCAGCAGACGGTAGTATTAGTGAGTACACCAATGATGAGGCGGAACTTTCGCTTCTTGATCCAACACAGCCAAACTCACAAAGCAATCCATACATAGTAGCAAATGCTAACCAAATGTATTGCCTTATGATTGGTAACTCTACAAACGGTGGTGTAAAAATCGATACCGCCGGTAAGTATTTTAAGGTTGCCGATGGTATTAAAGCGTTTTATATGAACGGTGGCGCAACAGTTGCTGCCTTTACCACACCGGAACAGGTTAAAGAATACTTTACCGTAACCAATACCGACGCTAAAAAGATTTGGTCAGGTTCTGCCAGAGCATTCAAAGGTACCTTTGACGGTAACGGTGTTACCATTTACGGTATCCGCAGTGATGATGCAAATGCAGGTCTTTTCCCGTTTGTTGACGGCGACGCAACGATTAAAAACGTAACTGTTAAAAACAGTTATTTGGTTGGCGCTACAGGTGGCGGTCTTGTTGGTAACGTTTTAGGCTCTGCGGCTCCAAATTCTATCACCGCAGAAAACTGTCAGGTTATAAACAACTACATTTCAGGTAGTCGTGGCGACTGCGGCGCAGGCGGCTTGTTTGGTTTCCTTTACAGTCCAAACGTTACCGATGGTTATCCAATATTAACTGTTAGTAATTGTATTGTATATGGTAATGCGCTCATCGCTGCCAGTGCATCTGCTCCCGGTGCATTCTCTTTGGCAGGTTCGTTTGGTGGTAACAGACCACACAAAATTAAAAACAGCATTTTCCTTGGCGGCGACCATATATTTAACGTTGGTTCATGGTGGGCAAAGCAACCCAACTTTTATGAAAACGTATTCACAGACGCCGACCTTTCTACAGCAAATCAAACCTATGTTGAGGGTACAATTGAAAAAGTTACTGCAGATGATCTTAAGGGCGAAAATGGTCTTAAAAAACTTAATGCCTTTGATTTTGCTTCAGTTTGGTTTGCAAGCGAAGGTGATTTGCCAACACTTCGCGTATTCCACGAAATTACAGGTACTCCCGTAAACATTGACGGTCATAATAAAGAAAAAGACGTTTGTTGTTCAAAAGATAGTCTTTATACCGGTGTATCACCTCATATATACGTTGGTGATAAATGTAGTGTTTGTGGCTATACATATCCTTGTACTAACGGTCACAACTTTACCGATATTCCTGCGGTCGAAACCTCTACCGAGGCGCCCGGTAATATTGCGCACAAATACTGTGACAAGTGTCAGAAAAAATATGCTGACGATGCAGCGCTTGATGCGCCTCTTAGCTCTGCGTTAAGCGAAGATGATATCATTATTCCGCAAATTTTACCATACGACACCTGGAACGGTACTTGGGACGACTATTTTTGGATGAACAACGAAGGTGACGGTTCACCTGTAAATCCTTTTATTATCGAAACTGCCGAGCAATTAGCTTCTGTAGTAAATGCGCGTCTTGCATACGATGCTACCAAGCCAATGTCAGATGGTTTTGATGTTAGCAAGTACACGTTAAATAACAACATTTTAGATACTTCAGGTGTGTTCTTTAAGGTCAAAACAGGTATCACTGCTTTCTATATGAACGGCGGTACTGCTGTTGGCGAACTTGAGGGAGCACAACAAGTTAAAGAGTACTTCGAGAAAAATCCTGGTCAAATTTGGTGGACAAGTGGCATATTCAAGGGTAACTTTAACGGTAATGGTGCTACTGTTTACGGTCTTTATGCTACAAGAGAAAGTGCAGGTCTTTTCCCAATGATTGGTCCTGACGCTGTAATTAAAAACATTACGCTTAAAAACAGCTATGTTAAGAGCGGTGTTGCAGGCGGTATTTTTGGTCAAGTGCAATGGTATAGCACAATTAGCAACAACGCAACGGATACAATCCGTAATTGCGCAGTTGTTGACTGCTATATCGAATCAACCTCTACCACAACCGACGCAGGTGTTGTTGGCGGTCACGTTCGTGAGCATAAGCTTAAGCTTAACAACTTCTTAGCATACAACAATATGGTTGTTAACATTACAGGTAATGTTGGCGGACATATTGGTCACGGTTGGGGTTCTAACGACGAGGTTTATAACAGCGTATTTATCGGTGCAACACCATTCTCTTCACTTGCCGATAAAAGCCGTGCAAGAGGTACTAACTATAAAAACGTTTACACCGATCAGGATTTGACTGTTGGTGAACAAAAGGTACAAGCCGAAATAAAAGACTTTAAGTACACCGATGATCAAATAAAGAAATTAGATACTGCACAAATGTTAGGCACAAAGGCAAAAACAAATATGCCTAATCTTGATTGGGTATCTATGTGGAGCGTAAACGAAAACAGCTATCCTACACCAAGAATTCTTTCTGTAAAAGATTATGCTCCCGGCTATGCTTGGAGCGGTGAAATTGCCGAGGAATTCCCATCAGGTGAGGGTACAATAAATAATCCTTATAAGATAAACACTCCGGAATATTTTGCATTAATGCTTTCAATCGAAAGTGATGACCTATACTTTGAACTTACCGATGACATAGTTATTAACGATACGTTAGACGAAAATGCAAAGCAATGGCTCACCTCTGCCGACGTTAAATCGTTTAATGGTAACCTTGAGGGTAACGGTCATACCGTAAGCGGTATTTACTATAATAATGCTAAGCTTACAGGTTCAATTGGTCTTATACCTGTTAAGGGTTCGGGCAACGTATTAAATCTTAAAGTTACTAATTCTTATATCAACGTTCCTTCGGGCGTATTTGGCGGCGTTGTTATTGGTCGCATCGAAGATGGTGCGTTAAAACCAATTTGTATGCACGGCATCACCGTTGAAGATAGCGTTGTTGAAGGTAACGGCTATGGCGCAGGTATTGTTGGTAAGTGTGGTAATTCGGTACTTCGTATCAACAACTGCATTTCAAAGGCAACCGTTACAACTCTTTCTTCAAACGCTGGTGTTGTAGCTATGACAGGCGGTGGCATTTCGGTTAAGAATACCATTTCTGCGGGCGTTGCACCGTTTGGTAATAGTGATTACGTTGTTGCAGTTAACGTATATACCGATGCTAAATCAAACGCTATTGACGGTGTTACAGTACTTACAACCGAAGAACTTCAGGGCGAAAATGCCAAAGCAAACACCAAGCTTGACTTTGATTCTATTTGGTCAACATCATCAACTTATCCGCTAATTTCCGGTGTTGTTGATACCTCTAACGGTACTGTAGGTGACGTTTGGACAGGTAATATTGCAAGTGATTATGCAAGTGGTAGCGGCACAGCCGATGATCCATATATTATTACTACCGGTGAAATGCTTGCTAAGTGCGTTACAAGTAGCAATCAAAACAAACACTTTAAACTTGGCGCAGATATATATCTTAATGATGTTAACAGTCCTTTGTGGGCTGATAAGATTGGTTGTACCGAATGGTTCAACTCAAAGAACGGATCAACTTGGAACGCGCTTGAAAACGGTTCGTTCGACGGTGACGGTTACGTTATATTTGGTATGTATTACAACCGTCAACATTTAGAAACCGATAGCGCATTCAACGGCTTATTTGCAACCTTGGGCGGAAATTCTCATATTAAAAACGTTGGTTTTTCTGACGCATATCTTGGCTGTTCTAAATATAGCGGTGAAAACTTTAACGAATTTGCCGGTTGTGTTGTAGGTCTTATTCTCGACTGGGATGATGTAGAACTAGATGCACATGATGCCGCTAGTGTTAAAGCAGTTACAAACGCTCCCGAATATTACGCAAAAATGCCTGTAATTTCTAACTGCTTTGTTGATTCTAAGTCATACATTTCAGGTATGTGCGCCGGCGGTTTTGTTGGTGGCGCATCAGGTACCTTCAGATTAGAAAACTGCATATTTACAGGTTCAGTTGAAGGTAAAGACAAAGTTACCGGTGCCGCTATGTCGGGTCAAGATATGTCACACGGTGCACACTATGTCGACTGTGTATCTTTCCCACAAACATGTAATAGACCGTTAGGTGGTTCTGCTAACGCAGACTGGCGTACAACACCAAACGTTTTTGTTACTACAGTATCTGACTTTTACTACTTCTCAATGTATCGTGTATACAACTACGTTACCAAGATTTCAAAACCTGAACAACGTATTGATGAGGCTGCAAAAGAGGTAATGCCGGGTCTTGACTGGGTAGGCAATACCGATGATGGCACCGATGATTTGTGGCGCGTAGTTGAAGGCGGTACACCAATGCTTACAGTATTTGATAAGCATCGCGATGATGCAGATAAGTTCTCTGACAAAGCTTTTTCGGCTCCTGAGGTTACTGTAAACCTTATTATTGGTTCTAATGACGTTCAGATAGAAAGCACAGAGCTTGTTGGTAGAATGTACTCTAAGATGGAACTTCCAACTCCAAGCCGCCCAGGTTATAAATTTACAGGTTGGTATCCACACTCTAATTTAAGTGTTGAGTATCCTTATGATTATTTCCCACCACGTAATCTTAACCTTTATGCAGGTTGGGAACCGGTTGGTATAATTTGTAACTTTGAAAGCTACACCGACACTATATGGGATTATGATGACACTCGTTGGTCATTTAACAAGCCCGGTGCAAGAGATGGTTACAAAAACAATTACGTTCGTAACGGCGGTAAATCTATGCACCTTTTAGATACGTCATCCGAAGCGGCAGACGTATTGCTAAACTATGACCCAATGTTAGAGGTTGGTCAAAATTATACAATGACTCTTTGGGTAACTACCGATAAGGCTAACAACCCCGATACAAAACTTTCACTTGTTCACAATTCAAAACCTGTATATCTTGATTCAGGTATTGCAATTGAGGATATGGTAGTAGTTAAAGGTCTTACCGTAGGCCAGTGGACACAGTACACATATTCATTTAAATCAAAAACCCCATGGGTATCTATAAGAGCTACAGGTAATTCAAGTCTTTATTTTGATGATATTATTATTGCTCCTATAAATACTGAAGTAAACAACACAGTGTTAGATTTAAGCTTTAATAACGTTGATAAAAACAACACTTCGCCTACCACAGGCAACTCAATTTCATTAACAATATTTGCTACGGCTATTATGGCTTGCGCTACAGTTTTTGTTCTTTCAAGAAAAAAACTTGTAGAAATTATTGAAGATTAATAGGGAAAGGAAGGGTAGTATGAATTTTAACAGTTCACTTAAAAAGTTAATTTGTCTTCTTTTGGCTGTTACAATGCTTTTAACAACCGTTGGTTGCGTAAAGGTAGTTAAAAAGAAGAAAAAGAAGAAAAAAGATATTGTTACAGAAGAAATCATTGTTAATAATGATAAGAACAGTAGTGATTCAAACAACACAAACAACGACATTATCTTTGATGAAAATCAATATACTGACGGCGTAAAAACATTACCTGATCGTCCTCTCCCTGAAAAGAAGGAAGTTGTTAAAAAATATCAAGAGAAATTTACTCCTGAGTTTAAGTTTGAATACGCTGATTGGGCAGGTCCTGAGGGCTATACGGTAGTTTACTCACATCTTGAGCCAAACAACCGTATTCCTGCTGCAAACATCGTTACGTTTGTTAAAGATAAATACAACGTAAATCTTGGCTTACCGGTTAAAGACAATAGCGCTGAAGCACAGTCAGCTACCAAGAAAATTCTTGTTGGCGATACAGCTTATGCAAAATCTAATCTTAAAGAAACCGAATATGCCGTAACCTTGCTCTCGAATGGCGACTTGTTCTTTGAAGGCGGTCACTATGCAATGGTTGAATCAGCAGAAGAATGGTTTGAAAGTGTAGAGATTAAGGCAGGTAAGGTTGCCATACTTACCGGTACGCAAGATACATTTGCTTCTACAGTAACCTTAAACGGCAAAACATACAACTATGTATGGGGCGACGAATTTGACGGTGATTCACTTATCGATACAGAAAAATGGACACAGGGTCCGTTCGTTGTTAAATCTGATATGGCTCAGGTTCACGGTGATCGTAATTTCCACGCGGTAGAAAATGGTCGTTTGCGTCTTACTGCCGATGTTTATTATGATGAAACCAACGGCGAGGTTAACTACGCAATGAGTGGTTCTACACGTACTGCTGATACAATGCTGTTTAGAAACGGTTATGTAGAGTGCCGTGTTCGTTTGCCATATGATAGAGGTGCATTCCCTGCAATTTGGACTATGTCAAGCGATACAGGTCTTGAAAAATCAGTTCCTAATTATAATGTAGACGACGGTTATGGTGTTTATAAAAATCGTGTTTGGGATTTAGAGTTCGACCTTTTTGAAACATTCTCTGATGAGGATAAATTTACAACAACCATACATAAGTGGTATACAAACGTTGACAACTATAAGGTTGTTGATGGTAAAGAGACTATTGACGTGTTCTTTGACTTTGGCGATGGCAAAAACATTAATATTACCGATAAAATTTTGTTCCCTAACTGGAACACAACCAATCAAGCTATGACCTGTGCTTATTATTGGGCATATTCAGGCGATCCAAGCAAATATTCGGGCAACAAAGGTGGCAATCTTCCATACCAATGGATATTTGATGCAGAAGAGCAAAAAACAATAAATGAAGAATATCATATTTACAGTTATCTCTACACTGGTGATCACTGTACCGTTTACTTTGACGGTGAGGTATTCCTTGATTTTGATTGGGATCCAAGCTTCGACTATATCAATCATGAAGACGTAAGTAGAAACAACAACGGTGTAGGTTATAACCTATGGCATTATATGATTTTCGATATGATGATTTACTCTCCGGCACGTGGCGAATCGCCTGAAAACACAGTTGATCCAAGTATAATGCCACACAATCTTTTTGTTGACTATTTACGTATTTATCAAGATCCTACCGACGCATCACAATCATTGTTCTTCCCCGCAATTCAAGAATAATTTTAGTCTCAATCAAACCAAGTCTGATTTAAGGCTTGGTTTGAAAAAATAAAATTTTAAAAAGGAGTATTGCTTATGTTCAATAATGCAAAACGCGTGTTAGCAATAGTACTTGCTGTTGTATTGGTACTTTCACTTTCAGGTTGTACCAAGGTTGTGTACGAGGGCTCATCTGCAGAGGTTGAGTACGTTACAAACCAAGTTGTTGTTGATCAAGGCGACAATAACGGCGACTCTAACGCCAACACCAACACCGGAAACAACACCGGCACCACAAACAACAACAATAATAACAATGGTAACACCACAAAACCTAAAAACACCATTAACGACGGCATTAATCCTGAGGATTATCGCGGCAAAACAGTTAAGTTTGCAGCAACAATTCATCCTGATATGGACGAATCTGGTCCTGTTGTAAAGGCTTTTGAGAAAAAGTATGGCATTAAGGTAGAGATTGTTCAATCTGACCAATCTGACTATGCTAACCAGCTTTCAGGTTGGATTGCAGCAGGTAGCGCTCCTGACGTTGCACGTAGTAACGGTGACTTCCCAATGGCAATGAGCTATTTGCAAAATCTTGATGCTGCAAAGCTTGACTACAACGAACAAATTTGGAACAAAAAGACATTTGAAATTAGCACCTTTGGTGGTTCGCCATACCTTTGTGATACAATTGGTAACATCTGGGCAGAGGTTGACATTGTAGCTTATAGTAAATCTATGCTTAAGCGTGCTAACGCACACACACCTGAAGAATATGACAAAGCAGGTAAGTGGACTTGGGATGCATACTTTGAAATTGCTCGTGCAGTTCAAAAGGTAACAGGCGACAAGGGTTGCGGCTTTGGCTCACGTGATAATGCTATGCACGGCATGGGCGCTACCGTTTACAAACTTGAAAACGGTAAGTTTTATAACGGATTAGATAATACTGCCGTATCTGCTATGACCAAGTTTGCAGAACAGTGGAAAGATAACGTTATCAGCTGGGAATCACACGACGGTATTATGAAGGGTACAATTGGTATTACCACAACACACGCTTGGGCAACCAAGAAAACCGGCTTCTTTAAAGAAGGTAACTGGAACGATCTTGGCTTCTACTTTATGCCAAGATTAACTCCTGACAGCGGTTATGCATGTACCGGTCAGATGCGTGGTTGGGGTATTTGCCGCGGTTCTAAAGAGCCTGTAGCTTCAGGTATATTCCTTCGTGAATATCTTGACGTTTCTAACTACGATAGTGCAAGCACATTTATTTCAGAAGAAGCTGAAACCCTCTTCTACAAGGTAACAAGTCTTGACTATGATACATGGAATCCATACTTTACATACTGCTCATATACACAAGCACTTGCAGGATTTAACTATATGGATACAATCTATGCAGTAATGGGTTATGACCCTGCGCAAATTGCTCCAACAATGGCATCTATGAAGGGCGCTGTTGATAAGGGGGTTAAAAACTTTAACGAATTCGTTAAGCAAAATACTGGATTGCGTTAATTAATTTAAGCGATCACTATAGAGGCACCTTTCTTATGAAGGGTGCCTCAGTTATATTATACTGTATATAGTTATATTGCTTCGCATTAGAACGGATTTGTATAATTTTAATAAAATATATTGACAAATCATTAAAAAATAGTTATAATTACGATGTATGAACAGTACATATTGTTTTTGCAAAAAAATATTATAAAGGAGTATCACAATATGTTCAACAAAGTAAAGCGCATACTTGCTCTTACATTGTCACTTGTTATGGTGTTCACACTTGCAGCTTGTGGCAAAAATGAACCCGAAGAAGAAGTTTCGGTAGTTTATGAAGAAGAAATCGAGTATGTAGAAGATGAAAATTCTAACAGCGGTAACAACCAACAGCAAGCTGGTAACAACCAACAGCAAGCTGGTAACAAAAATCCACAGGGCGGTAGCAATACTAAACTTATGAATGATGGCATTAACCCTGAAGATTATCGCGGTAAAACCATTAAGTTTATTTCTACCATCGACCCTTCAGTTGATGAATCAGGTCCTGTTGTAGAAAACTTTGAAAAAGAGTTTGGCATCACTGTAGAGATTGTTCCATCAGGTCTTGATGAGCACGCTACAAAGTGTCAGGGTCTTATTGCTTCAGGTAACTCACCTGACGTTGCTCGTAGTAACGGTGACTTCCCGGCATTCATGGGTTACTTACAGTCACTTGATGCTGCAAAGCTTAACTATAAAGAAGAAATTTGGAACCAAAACACCTTTAAGTTAACCACTTTTGGCGGTTCACCATATCTTTGCGATACAATGGGTAACATTTGGGCTGAAATTGATATCGTTATGTACAGCAAGTCACTTCTTAAGCGTGCTAACTCATACACTCCTGAAGATTATGACAAGGCAGGCAAATGGACTTGGGATGCTTTCTTTGAAATTGGTAAAGCTTGTCAAAAGGTAACAGGTAAGCCAGGTGCTTCTATTAACTCTTACGAGTGCTACTTCCACGCTGCAGGCGGTTCTATTTACAAGATCGAAAACGGTAAGATTGTAAGCGGTATCAATAATGACACCGTTAGCATTATGCAAAAATATGCTACTGCAAGAAAAGCAGGTTACCTAATGACAGGTAAATCTGTAACAGCAGGTCTTATGGAAGGTGAAATTGGTATTGCAACCCTTCACGCTTGGTCACTCAAGAAGACCGGTGATATGAGAAATGCTAAATGGGATGATCTTGGTTTCTACTATTTACCATACTATGATGAAGCAGCAGCAAAAACAGGCATTCGACCAATGACAGGTATTTTCCGTGGTTGGGGTCTTGTTCGCGGCGCTAACGAGCCTGTTGCCGCAGGTTTGTTCTTACGTGAATATCTTGACGTTAACAACTATGACGTAGGCGGTACCTACATTACACCTGAAGCAGAAACCTTCTTCTTCAAGGTTAACAGCATTGACTTTTCTAACTATAACCCATATCTTACATACATTGATATGAACGCTGCAACTACAGGCGTAAAAGCAAACTCTGAAATCTATTCTGCAATGTATTTAGATCCATCACAGATCAATACACAAATTGCATCTGTTAAGAGCGCTGTAGATAAGGGCGTTAAGAATATGAATAAGTTCATCGAAGATAACACAGGTCTTCGTTAATCGTTCTATAATTTAACTTTTAAAGCACCCGTTGGAAACAACGGGTGCTTTATTCTTTATATATAATGCATAAAAAATATAAAAAAATATAAAAAAATATATAATTTCTATTGACCTATTATATATTTTTTGTTATAATACATTTGAATTATTGTGGGCTTATATTGATATGTAAGTCTCAAAGTGTATGAAAGGATGATAATTTCATGAACAAAATGCTAACCAAGGGTAAGATGCTTGTCTCTTATGTATCTGTACTCGCAATATTGGCAGTATCAGTACTGTCGGTATTTTCGGGCGGTTTCTTAAGCGTTTTTGCTGAAGAAGATGCAACTGAGGGCGAGCCTACCGTTACTTACCCACTAAATGGTAAGTACGATGCTGATTTTACCGAGGTTCCCGGTACGGGTATCTCTTATGAGGCGATCGATTTCAGCAAAAAGACCAAGACCGATAAATTTACCGGTTTTGCTGAAAATTTCTGTATTGATCCCGAGACCGAGGGTAACGGTACAGCAAGTACTCCTTACATTATTAAAACAGCAAACCAATTTGCCGCAGTTGTAACCGGTACTCTTAAAGATGCCAACGGCAACTGGATTGATACTACCGGTATGTGCTTTAAAATTGCTGATGATATCTATGGCTTTGACCTTAACAATACCGATTCAACCGTAGATTTTAGCAAGGACACCTTGACCGCAACCGAGGTTGAAGCAGCACTTAAAGGCGCTACAGTTACCGAAGGTCTTGAGTGGAAGCTTAACGCCGGCGGCAAAATCTTTAAAGGTCGTTTTGACGGTAACGGCGCTTGCGTTTTTGGTTTGAAGGCTGATGGCGGCTACGAAGCTATTTTCCCAAAAATTGGTGGTAATATCACAGTTAAAAACCTTACAGTTAAAAACTGTTTCTTTAGAGGTACAAACGTTTCTGTATTTTTTGGTGCTAATGTCAATCCAGGTTATTCATCTAAGTTTGACACTAAACATTATTTGTTTAACTGCCAGGCACACGGCAACGTTTTAATTTGTACCTTTAATGCTGATGAAGCTATTCAAAAAGCAGGTATCTTAATCGGTCAGACCGAATGGCCAACCGAAACAAATCTTGTTCTAAACGACTGCCTTGTTTATGACAATATTGCAAAGCATGCTGAAAATGATGATGATAATCCTAACAACCGTAACATTACATACGGTCTTGTTGGTAACTTGCATCGTGATAAGTCCCTTATGGTTTATAATTCTATCATAATGGATACTATTCCTCATGCGCTTTATCATGGTTCTAATGCGCACCTTACTTCAAGCTATAAAAATATGTACAGCAACCTTTTTACCCAAAAAAGTGAAAACCTTGACGTAACTAAGGCTGGCGGTACGTGGAGATATGTATACAAGTACACGCTCAACGGTACTACACCAACAGTTGGATTTGACCGTTTTAATCAAGACGGTATAAGCGACGTTGATAGCGGACGTGGTTATAGCAGAGCGTTATCAGGCAGTGTTGTATATATAAAGGAAGCTGACGAGATTAAATCGGCTTCTTCACTTGAGGGTATTGATACTGAGAGATGGACATATAACACTAACGGTTATCCAACACCTAAGATATATAAGATTCGTGAGTATTCAGCAGGTACAAACTGGTCTGGTGAACAGGCTCCACAGTTTAGTGAAGGTGACGGTACATTATCAGGTCCTTACATAATTACAACCGCTGAAGAGCTTGCTCTTATGCTTACAAAGCCTGTAACGGGTGCATATTATAAGCTTGGTGCGGATATTGAAATTAACGATACTTCTGCTGAAAACTGGACCGAAAAAGCAAAAACATGGTTTACTTCTAACGACGTTCCTGTGTTTGAGGCTTCATTTGACGGTGACGGTCATACAGTTAGCGGTATTTATTATGATGGTAAACAAGCAGGCGAAAGTGTTGGTTTTATTCCTGTAGTTGGTAATACCGCTGAAATTCGTGAACTCACTATTGCTAACTCTGTAATCAATGCTAACAAGGGTTCTGCAGGTGCTATTGCCGGTTCTATCGCAGATAAGTGCGGTAAGGCAATTAAGTTTAACGCTAATGTTGTTGAAGATTCCGTTGTATTTGGCGGCAATGCTAAATTTGGCGGTATAATTGGTTCTGTAGGTTACAGCGCACTTCATATGAATGACTGTATTTCTAAAACACACGGTCTTTTCAATGATATAACAGGTGAGGCAAAGGTTAGCCGTTCAATTTCAGTTGGCGCATATCCGTTTGCCGATGTAAACGGTATTACTGCAAAGGGTGTTTACACCGATACTGCAGGCGCTGAACTCAATGGCGTTTACGTAATTGAAAATGAAAAAATGCTTGGTTCGGGCGCCAAAACAAATATGCCTGAGCTTAATTTCCCAACCTCTTGGACAACAGTAGCAGACAGCTATCCAACACCTACAGGTGTGGCTGCATCTGCCGAGGGTGAGGTAGGCGAGGTTTGGAGCGGCGCTATTGCCACCAAGTTTGCCGGCGGTTCAGGTACCAAGGATGATCCATATCTTATCGAAACACCTGAGCAGTTAGCTAAGCTTGTTTCAACATCTTATAGACCGGCTAATAATAAGAACTTGCTACCTGATGATGTTAAAGCAGCAATGACCAAGGAAGAATTAAATCAGTGGAACCTTGATAATATCAAATATTATAAGCTTACTGCCGATATTTATCTTAATGACGTTAACGGTAAGCTATGGCAAGATAAGATTGGTTGTCTTGACTGGTTTAGTCAGTGGGTAAATGGCGCATATATTACAAACTCTCACATCAATGTTGATGGTGACGGACACGTAGTTTATGGTTTATATTACTATCATCCATACGGTTCTGAGCCATACGTTCGTGTTGGTTTGTTCCCGGTACTTTGTGAGTATTCAACAATTCAAAATCTTGGTATGTCAAACGTTCATCTTGAAGGTGTAAGCGTTCCTAATACCGATCCTAAACACGTAGCCGATACTATGGGTGCGTTTGTTGGTTGCAGTGAAGATTACGATAAGGATTACGGCTTTGACAGTCACGATGCTGCAGGCAACAGAGAAAAGGTTAACGATCCTATTTATCAGGATTTGGCTCTTAAAATTAAGAACTGCTTTGTTGACCACAATAGTTACGTTTCGGCTTACTATACCGGCGGTTTTATTGGTGCTCCATATGGTGCTCCAATACTTGAAAACTGCTTGTTTACAGGCTCTCTCGGTGGTCACGAAACTGACCCATATTATACCGGTGCGCTTACAGGTTGTGACTCTACATATGCTACATGGCTTAAGGGCTGCGTAGTGTTCCCGACAACCGATAAGGTGTCTATCGCTGGTGGTTCACACGGTTCAACATGGCGTTCTAACCCACAGTATTACACAGTATTTGCAGAGCCAACCTATTACTTTAACCTTAAACAGCAATACGGCGGCGACTATATAAAGATTACAAAGCCACAAGACCGTTTTGGTGAGGCTGCAAGAATAGCAATGCCTTTACTTAACTGGACCGATAGCGGATATGAAGGTTGGGCTGTAGTAGATGGCGGCGTTCCGCTACCTGCTGTATTTAAAAAGCATCGTACGCTTGAAGAGTTTGAAGCACTTTCTTGTAAGAAGTTTGCAACTCCTGCTGTTACTGTATCATTTGTAACAGGCACAAGCGAATTTACTGTTCCTGAAATGGAGGGTGAAATGTACTCTAAAGAAGGCTTTAAGCTTCCCGAATTAGAGCGTCCCGGCTTTAAGTTTACAGGTTGGTATGTTTTCCCCGACTATTCAATTAAGTATCCAAACGATTACTTCCCACCACGTGATACAGTTCTTTATGCAGGCTGGGAGCAAATGGGTGTTACTCAAGACTTTGAGCAATATACCGACTCTATTTGGGATTATGATGAAGAGTATTGGACTCTTAACAAACCAGGTGTTAAGGGTGGATATAAGAACGAGTACGTTCGTAACGGTAGTAAATCAATGCATCTTTTAGGCAATAAGCCTGAATTCTCTGATTGCTTGGTTAACTATGAGCAAATGTTGGTACCCGGTACGGCATATACATTATCATTCTGGGTAACTACCGATAAGGCAGATAATCCTCCAACACTTTTATCTATTGTTCACAACTCATACCCTGATTACCTTAATACTGCTACGGCTGTTGAAAATGCGGCTGTTATTACAGGACTTAAGGTTGGTGAATGGACACAGTACTCATATTCATTTACCGCAAGAACACAGTGGGTATCACTTAGAGCAACAGGTAATTCAAGTCTTTACTTTGATGATATGGTATTGTCATCTCTTGACGGTGTATTAAGCGATGGCAAGGTTGTGCTTCTTAACAGCAAGCCCGAGACAGAAGCTCCTGATACTTCTGATAGCATTTCGGTTGCAGTACTTATTAGTGTTGTAATGGCTTGCGCTGCAGTTGCAGTTATATCAAGAAAAAATCTTGTCGAAGTTGTTGAAGACTAATACAGAAAGGAAGAATAGTATGAATTCAAAAATTTCATTGAAAAAAATTATATGTTTTCTTTTGGCTGTTTTAATGCTTTTAACAACTGTTGCTTGTAAAGACACAGGCAAGAAAAAGAAAGTTATTAAAAAAGTAAAGAAAAAGGTTATTGTTGTTAAAAATGATGACGATAATTTTGTTGATAACAACAATAGTTTTATAGAAAATGACAGCAATGACGGTGATGTTAAAGAGTCTGTTAAGATTCGTCCTAAGCGTAATCTTCCCGAAGTTGTTGTTGAAAAAGAAAAATACGTAGAACCTATTGTTCCTGAATTTGATTATGAGTATAAAGAGCTTAATTTAACAAACGATTATGTAATTGTATACGCATATGAAAAATGGGACAATCGTTACGAAAGCCGCAATCTTGACGGTAGCAAGCGCGCTATAAAAGAAACCGCTTTCAACCGTATTGCAGCAAATGATTTGTCGGTATATTTTAACGAAAAGGTTGGTTTGAACCTTAAGGTTGCAAGAGATACCGACGATTTGGCTCAAAACGCAACCAAGAGAATTCTTGTTGGTGATACCGCTTATTACAAGTCAAATCTTGCTGATAATGAATTTGCAGTTAAGATTGTTGGTGATGACCTTGTATTTGAAGCCGGTCACTTTGCTATGGTTGAAAAGGCTGTAGACTGGTACCAGACTGTAGAAATTAAAAAAGGCAAGGTTGCAACCCTTAAAGGTAAGCAAGACAACTTTAAATCAACCCGTACTTTTAACGGTGTTACATACGACTATGTATGGGGCGATGAATTTGACGGTAACGAATTTATAGACAAAGACAAATGGGCACAAGGTACCTTTGGTCTTGAGCGTCAAGACGATCTGTTAAACATATTCAATGATACTCAGTTCCAGTACGTTGAAAACGGCAGACTTCGTCTTACCGGTGACCGCTATTATGATGAAGGTAACGCACAAATCGGTTACGCTACATCAGGTCAGATTGATACCGACGGCAAAATGCTTTTCCGTAACGGATATTATGAATTCTACGCGCGCTTACCATACACTCGTGGCGGTTTCCCTGCTATCTGGACAATGACTGCTGATGCTGTTGGTCAAGAAAATGTTCCTAACTACAATTATGATGACGGATACGGTATTTATTCTAAGCGTGTTTGGGACCTCGAATTTGACTTGTTTGAGTCATTTGCCGATTCAACACATATGACTACTACTATTCATAAGTGGTATACCAGCCGTCGTAACACATCCATTACTAAAGATCCTGTTGACCTTACTCTTGAAGAAGAAGCAATGGTTGAAGCCGATATGCTTAACCAGAAGGGTCAAGACGGTAAAGACAGATACAACTGGGTGTATGATAATCCGAGTGGTAACTGTTTAAAAACAGAAACTATTGACGGTGTTGTGTATAGCGTATACTATTACAATGATAATGGCGTTAAGAAGTATGTAAATCAAAAAGAAATTGATGAACAAAACGAAAAACTTGCTACGGGTGAGCTTAAGATGGATGAAAAAGACACCTGGAATTATAAGTTACTTAACGGCATTATTAGGCCGGCTCACAAGCGTTTTGTTATTACAATGGACGTATTACAAAGTGATGGTACATACAAACCGGTAGATATGTTTAAATATCGTTTAAGTCCATTTACCAATATGAGCAATTCAATGAATACCTACGCATACCAGTTCTCTTATTACGGTACTAAGGGCGATGCTCAAAGCGGTCGTACTGGTAGCTTACGTCGTAAAGACGACAATGGCTTGTATGGTGACTGGCGTTGGTACTTTAACGAAGAAACTATAAACAACGAATATCATCTTTATGCGCTTCACGTTACATCTGATCATTGTACGGTTTATATGGATGATGTCCCATTCCTTGATTTCGACTGGGATCCTGCATATGACTTTAAGGATTTAGATGGCGACGGCAAGGGCGATGACATAAGTAATAACAACAATGGCGTTGGCTTTAACTTCTGGCAGTATTTCCTTATCGATATGATGATTTATACACCAAATAACTTCAAGATCGATGACTTTAGAAAATTACAAGCCGGCGATACACCATTACATCTCTATATAGATTATATGCGTGCATATCAAGATTTGGATGATGATTCACAGTGCATCTACTTCCCGGGTGCTGAAGTTAAATAATCTTTAGTTTAAAAAAACACGGTACATTAGTGTACCGTGTTTTTTGTTTTAAATAATTCATACTGGTAATAATGTTATTGGTGATATTATGTCAGAACTTTTTTATAAAAAATCATTTGCGCTACGCGCAGTAGTTTGCTTTTTTATAATTATGGCTTTAATGCTTTCGTGCGTTTTACGCGTCTTCACAGTAACTACAAAAAACTATAATCAAATTCAGACAAAACAATCTCGTTATGTAATAGAAGTATCTAAATTAAGGGGCACAATATATGATTGCAATATGGTGCCAATAACAAACAGCGATAAACAAATTGTAGCGGCAGTTACCCCAAATTCTAAAGCTATAAGAATGATAAGCGGAGTTCTTAATGATGATGCTTTATATAGCGCGCTTGAAACATTAAAAAATAATATGCCTGTAGTGTGTAATGTTGATAAAGATATTATTTGCGAGGGTATTGCCACGACAACAGTTTATAAAAGATATGGTAACAATTACGTTGCAAGGCATATATTGGGTTATACCGACGCAACAGGTCACGGTGTTTCGGGAATTGAACTTGCATATGATGATGTTTTATATAGTAATAAAAAAGTTACAGCTGTGTTTACAGGCAACGGTAAGGGTAATGTCTTAAAGGGCATAGCTCCTGAATTTGAAAATGATGTATCACAAACCTTAAACGGTGTTGTAACAACCTTAGATATTAATATTCAAAACATTGTCGAAAATGCAGGGTCTAAGCTTAACAGCGGTTGCATTGTTGTGTCAGAGGTTGGCAGTAACAAAATAAAAGCTATGGTAAGTGAACCACAATTTGATATTCAAAACATATCGAATTTTTTAAATGCTCCAAATTCACCAATGCTTAATCGCGCATTATGCTGCTTTAATGTAGGTTCGGTTTTTAAGCCGTGTGTTGCCGCTACTGCATTAGAAAACGGTTGTAGTAATTTTAGTTTTAATTGTACGGGAGCTACAAAAATTATAGACAGAATGTTTAGGTGTCATAATTTATCGGGACACGGCAATATGGTTTTAAAAACGGCTTTGGCACAGTCGTGTAATTGCTTTTTTTATAATCTTGCAATTAATTTAGGCAGAGAAAGTATTTATAAAACAGCCGCAAAATTAAGTCTCGCGTCTAAAATTAAGCTTGCCGATAATATTTATACGGCGGTTGGTGTTTTGCCCAAGACTGATAGCCTTAAAAATGACGGCGCGCTTGCCAATTTAAGTATTGGGCAGGGAAATCTAATGGCAAGTCCTGTTGCTATGCTAAATTTATATCAGGCAATAGCAGATAACGGCTGTTATTATATGCCGTCAGTTGTAGAAAAAGTGCTTAAAGACGGTAAGCAAATAAATTATGATATTGGTAGCAAAACACAGGTTATGAGTGATGATACTGCCACAAAATTACGCGATTATTTGCAAGAAGTAATAACTGATGGTACAGGTACCGATGCACAGCCTACAAGAACTTCGGCCGCAGGCAAAACTGCTACTGCCCAAACGGGAAGATATTATCAGAACGGTCAAGAAATTACAAACAGTTGGTTTTGCGGCTTTTTCCCTGCAGATGAGCCGCAATACGTAATTATAGTTTTAAGCGATACTAAAACAAGTGTAAGCACCGCATCAATATTTGCTGAAATTGCAGATAAAATTGCTGAATACAAGGGTATAAATTTTGAAAATAATGGTTGACAGCACACAAGTATGATAGTATAATTGTATACAATTATACAAAGAGGTGAGCAACAATGCTTGAACTTTCAAATAAAACTAATTTGCTTGAAGAAAATGATTACAAATATTCACTTCAAGACGTCGAAAATCCTAATTTATATCGTGAATTTTACAGCTATGACGACGTGCCGCGTATTGCATTTAACCATCGTCGTGTGCCAATGAATATGCCACGTGATATATGGATTACCGATACCTCGCTTCGCGATGGTCAGCAGTCTGTAGAGCCTTACACCGTTGAGCAAATTGTAAATCTTTATAAATTGATGTCAAAGCTTGGCGGTCCATATGGAATTATAAGACAAACCGAAATGTTTGTTTACAGTAAAAAGGACCGTGAAGCTATACAAAAGTGTCAGGAATTGGGACTGAAATTTCCGGAAATTACTACTTGGATACGCGCCAATAAACAAGATTTTAAGCTTGTAAAGGATCTTGGTATTCGCGAGACAGGTATTTTGGTTTCTTGTAGCGACTATCACATTTTCAAAAAACTTAAAATGACACGTAAGCAGGCAATGGATACATATCTTGCCGCCGTAGCCGAAGCCTTTGAGGCTGGGGTTATGCCACGCTGTCATTTAGAAGATATCACACGTGCAGATTTTTACGGCTTTGTTGTGCCGTTTGTAAACGAGCTTATGAAGCTTTCGCAAGACGCAGGTATACCGGTGCGCATACGTGCGTGCGATACAATGGGATATGGTGTGCCATATCCCGAAGTTGCATTGCCACGCAGTGTGCCCGGTATAATTTACGGCTTGCAGCACTTTTCTGACGTGCCAAGCGAAATGCTTGAATGGCACGGCCATAATGATTTTTATAAGGCTGTTACCAATGCGTCTACCGCTTGGCTTTACGGCGCATCGGCAGTAAACTGCTCACTATTGGGTATAGGTGAGCGCACCGGTAATGTTCCGCTTGAGGCCATGATTATGGAGTACGCATCCTTGCGTGGTTCGTTTGACGGTATGGAGCCTTCGGTAATTACCGAAATTGCCGAATACTTTAAAAATGAAATGGGTTATGATATTCCTGTTATGACGCCCTTTGTTGGTCGAAACTTTAACGTAACCCGTGCGGGCATTCACGCCGACGGACTTTTAAAGGATGAAGAAATATATAATATTTTTAATACCGAAAAAATATTAGGTCGCCCCGTATCTGTATTGCTTGGAAAAACCTCGGGTCTTGCAGGCATCGCTTATTGGATAAATCAAAACTACAATCTTAAGGGCGAAAATGCTGTTGATAAGCGCAGTGAGCTGGTCATTAAAATGAAAGAATGGATAGATAAAGAATATGAAGACGGTCGTCAGACAAGTCTTTCAAATGATGAAATAGAAGAAAAGGTTTCTTTGTTTTCAGGAGGTAAATTATGATAGAGCATAAGACAATTTCGCTTGCCGATCAGGTTTTTGAGCATCTTGAAACCGATATTTTAAGCGGTAAATATCAACGCGGTGAAAGTCTTACTGAAAGCAAGCTTTGCACCGAGCTTGGTGTAAGCCGCACCCCCATACGCGAGGCGCTTCGTCGACTTGAGCAGGAGCATCTTATAGAGGAATCACCAAAGGGTATGGTGGTTGTTGGTATTGGCGAAAAAGACCTTGCCGATATATTCCAAATTCGTGCCGCACTTGAGGGCAAAGCCGCCGAAATGGCAGCAAAAAACCACACCTCAGAACAGTTAAGCATTGTGCGTGAAGCACTTGAATTTCAAGAGTTTTATTTAGGAAAACAAGACCCTGACCGTATAAAAAGTATGGATAGTCGTTTTCACGAAACAATTTATAAAATGAGTGGCAGTACAGTATTTTATGATGTTTTAATGCCATTACATAAGAAAATACTAAAATACCGTAAAGCATCGGTAAGTGACAGCAGTCGCGCTTCGGCGTCGGTTGCCGAGCACAGAGCTATTTATGAAGCTTTGCTTGCGCGTGATGGTGAATTGGCTTCACGTTTAATAAGCGAGCATCTTGAAAATGCGTATAAGCATATTAGTAAGAAGGAGAATTAACAATGGGTTTAACAATAGCGCAAAAAATTATTAAAGAACATCTTGTTTCAGGTGATATGATACCCGGTCAAGAAATTTCACTTAAAATTGACCAGACCTTAACACAAGATGCTACAGGAACAATGGCATATCTTGAGTTTGAAACAATGGGTCTTAAACGCGTAAAAACCGAAAAAAGCGTTGCTTACATAGATCATAATACGTTACAATCAGGCTTTGAAAACGCTGATGACCACAGATATATTCAGTCGGTAACATCGAAACACGGCATTTATTTTTCACGCCCCGGAAACGGTATATGCCATCAGGTTCATCTTGAACGCTTTGGTAAACCGGGTAAAACTCTTATAGGTTCGGACAGTCATACCCCAACAGGCGGCGGTATTGGTATGCTTGCAATGGGTGCGGGCGGTCTTGACGTTGCGGTTGCTATGGGTGGCGGCGCGTACTTTATTACAATGCCAAAGATGTATAAGGTCAACCTTACAGGTAAATTAAGACCTTACGTTACAGCCAAAGATATAAGCCTTGAAATATTGCGTATTTTATCTGTTAAAGGTGGCGTTGGCGCAATAATAGAATGGGGCGGAGAGGGTATTAAAAACCTTACCGTGCCCGAACGCGCTACTATAACCAATATGGGCACCGAGCTTGGCGCTACAACCTCTATTTTCCCATCGGACGAGGTTACCCGCGAGTTTTTAAAAGCAGAGGGCAGAGAAGAAGATTACACACCCCTTTGCAGTGATTCCGATGCCGTTTATGACAAGGTTATTGATATTAATCTTGACGAGTTAAAGCCTCTTATTGCTTGCCCGCACAGCCCTGATAACGTTGTAACCGTTGAATCACTCAAGGGTACAAAGGTAGATCAGGTTTGTATTGGTTCTTGTACCAACTCTTCGCTTATGGATATGCTAAAGGTAGCGGCAATGCTTAAGGGCAAGGTTATTTCTCCTTCGGTTAGTCTTTCAATTTCTCCGGGTTCTAAGCAAGTACTTGCAATGCTTGCCGACTGCGGCGCACTTAGTGACATAATCGCAAGCGGCGCTCGTATTCTTGAATCGGCTTGTGGTCCTTGTATTGGTATGGGCTTTTCACCAAACAGTGCGGGCGTATCTCTACGCACATTTAACCGTAATTTTGAAGGTAGAAGTGGCACGGCTGATGCAGGTGTTTATCTTGTATCTCCCGAAACTGCGGTTGCTGCGGCTCTTACGGGTGAAATTACCGATCCTACAACCTTTGGCGGCAGTCTTAAGATAAAAATGCCAAAGAAATTCAAGATTGATGATAGCGCTGTTATTGCGCCGGCTCCCGAAAGCTGCGCTGACAGCGTAGAGGTGCTTCGCGGACCAAATATTAAACCCTTCCCCGAATCAAAGCCACAGGTAGATAACTTTACAGCCGAGGTTGCACTTAAGGTGGGCGATAATATTACAACAGACCATATTATGCCTGCAGGTGCTAAAATTTTGCCCTATCGCTCTAACATTCCGCACCTTTCACAATTCTGTTTTGGTGTGTGTGATAAGTCTTTCCCCGAACGTGCAAAGGCGCTGGGTGAGAGCATTATTATTGGCGGTAGCAACTACGGTCAAGGCTCTTCGCGTGAGCACGCGGCGCTCGTGCCTATGTATTTGGGCGTTCGAGTTGTAATTACCAAAAGCTTTGCGCGTATTCACGTAGCAAACCTTATAAATTCGGGCATTATGCCACTAACCTTTAAAAATGCCGATGATTACGATAAAATAAATCAAGGCGATAAACTATCGCTTTCTAATGTCTTTGACGGTATGGATAAGGGCGTTATGATACTCAAAAATGAAACAAACGGTGAAGAAATTGAGCTTGCTTGTGACTTTACCGACCGTCAAAAGAAAATTTTAAAGGCCGGCGGTTTGTTAGCCTTTACAAAGTTAGGTGAATAGTATGGAACAGTATATAAATAGTGCGGTAGCGCATTTTGAACAACTTTTGCGCGAGCAGATTGCACGCCAGCAAAAAATGGAACAAGACAGTGGTGCTATTGACTATAGCAGCTTAGATAAAATTATAATAGGTGTATGTGGCGGCGACGGTATAGGCCCGATAATTTCAGCCGAGTCTGAAAAATTGCTTCGCTTTTTGCTTAAAGACGAGGTTGCAAGCGGCAAGGTAGAAATAAAAACGATAGAGGGTCTTACCATTGAAAACCGTATTGCAAAAAACAAGGCAATTCCTGACGATGTTCTGGCTGAAATTAAGTCCTGCCATGTAATTCTTAAAGGGCCTACAACCACCCTTAAGGGTGGTACGCTTGAAAGCGCAAACGTTGCAATGCGCCGTGAATTAGATCTTTATGCAAATGTGCGCCCCGTATGCGTACCCGAAGAAAATATAGACTGGACCTTCTTCCGCGAAAATACCGAGGGTGAGTATGTTTTAGGCTCTAAAGGCGTCGAAATTCCCGACACCTTGGCTTTTGACTTTAAGGTGACAACCAGCGCGGGCACACGCCGTATAGCGCGCGCAGCGTTTGAATATGCGCGTAATAACGGCAAAAAGAACGTTGCTATTGTAACAAAGGCTAATATTATGAAAAAAACCGATGGTAAGTTCTCTGAAATTTGTCACGAAGTGGCACGCGAATACCCCGAAATCAATGCTGACGAGTGGTACATTGATATAATGACCGCTAATCTTGTTAATGAAAAAATTCGCAGCGGCTTTGAGGTTTTCTTAATGCCTAACCTTTACGGCGATATTATTACTGATGAGGCGGCGCAAATTCAAGGCGGCGTTGGCACTGCAGGCAGTATGAACCTTGGTGACCGTTACGCTATGTTTGAAGCAATTCACGGCTCGGCTCCCCGTATGATAGAGCAGGGTATAGGCGGCTACGCTAATCCAACAAGCATTTTTAAGGCTACCGAAATGCTGCTTAATCATATCGGCTTTAAGGCACAGGCACAAAAATTAAACAAAGCGCTTGAAATATGTACCGAAACCGAGAAAAAAGTGGTTGTTACGGGCGATACCGACGGCGCTACAACAGCCCAGTTTAGCGAATATGAAATGAATACTATCAAACAGCTTTAATGTTTAAGGTGAAATATGAAAATTTTAAAAGATATCTGTTATTCAGAAGAAACTAAACAATGTTTAGACATTTATTTGCCTGATACCCAAGGGTTTAAAACCTTTGTGTATTTCCACGGCGGCGGTATTCAGGCAGGCGATAAGTCTGACGTTAAATTATTTTGCGAGTATTTGGCAAACCGCGGTATAGCGGCAATAAGTGTTAACTACCGTATGTACCCGCAGGCAAAATATCCCGAATTTATTGAGGACGCTGCCGAGTCGGTTGCTTGGGTATTTAAAAATATTGATAAATACGGTAAATCAACCGGAATATATGTAGGCGGCTCTTCGGCGGGCGGTTATATATCACAACTGCTTTGTTTTAATAAGGAATATCTTGCTAAACACGATATCAACGTTATGGATATTGCGGGCTTTGTGCACGATGCAGGTCAGCCAACCGCGCATTTTAACGTGCTTCAAAAAAGCGGCATTGACGGCAAGCGTGTTATTGTTGATGAAAGAGCACCGCTATATTATGTTGGTGTTGATAGCGAGTACCCACCAATGCTTATTATCGTATCAGACAATGATATGTTTAACCGTTATGAGCAGACACAACTGCTTATAACCACATTAAAACACTTTGGTCATGGTGATAAGATTACATATAAGCTTATGCACGGCAACCATTGCGCCTATGTTGAAGCCGAAACCCAAGACGGCGAAGGCGGATTTGGAAAAACGGTGGCAGATTTTATTTTGGAAAATTAAAAAATGGCTTCTCCTTGAGGGGAAGGCTTGATTTTCTACAATGTATATGTTATAATAACATAAACTCAATTTGAAAGTGAGGTGGACAAAATGACAAATTATAAACTGATAAATCAGAACGCCGTTTTGTCCGCGCACTAAGTTTCCTTTAATGGTATAAAACTATCGCTTCTGTTTTATCAGAGGCGATTTTTCTTTTGGGGTAAATATATAATTTGGTCATTGCGAGCCGATTTTTCGGCGCGGCAATCCGTAATACCCGAAAAGAGGCGGATTGCCACGCGACTACCGTCACTCGCAATGACTTTACATTTTATATTATTTAAAGGAGATTTTTATGAACAGACTAACTTATGTCAAACTTGATACACAAAACGAAAAACAAAGTATTGAATTTACTAACCTGATGAATCTTTATACAAAAGAACTTGATAGCCATAATAACCGAGAAACTCCCGACGAGGTTATTGCAAAATGGATTGACAGCATAATCAAAATGCAAGGGGACTATGACCGACATTTGAAACTATGTTATGATAATGAAACTTTAATAGGTTTTTTATACGGTAAGATTGACAAACCTGAACACAAGGGTTATAAAAAAATTGGGTATGGCTATATAATGGAATTTTTTGTTTTACCCGAGTATCGGCGTAAAGGCTATGGTAGGGAAATGTTTTATCATTTGCAAACAGTTTTTGCAAATGATGGTGCAAGTCGTATGTATCTTACGGCAGACGGTGTAACAGGCAAACCGTTTTGGCGGTCATTAGGCTTTGTGGCAACAGGTGAAATATCACCTGAAAACAGTCAAATGATATATGATAAAACGATATGCTTGGCAAGTAATGTTAACATTAAATTATTACGGTATCCTAGTGATAGTGTTTTAAAAGCAATTACAAAAAGATACGGTGACAAATCGTTTGAAAGAGAAGTAGGTATTACTGATACAATAACTTCGTTGCATTATAAATCAGATTTCTTTTGTGTCATAGCGGTAGATAATTTTGATAATGTTATTGGTTCTGCAAATTTTTTTCAAAACAGTCAAGCAAGACAAGAATGGCTATATACTGATTTATGGGTTGATATTGGTTATAGGCGACAGGGAATAGCTACTAAAATAGTGAATGCCGGTATTGAGCATTTATCTCAAATGAACGCTCAAACCTTAAAATGTACGGTTTCACCAGATAATATTGCATCGCTAAATTTGCAAAGAAAAGTTGGTTTTTCAAAGACAATATTAAAACCGTTTGAAGATTTTGATTTATGTGGTCAAATTATGTTTCAAATACAATTAGAACACGATATCAATTTGATTGAGTTAAGTGACCGATATGACCATTTAATATTCATCTGCGATTTGATGAAAGACGCAAATAATATTTCCGATAATGAATATCAAAGACTATATAAAGAAACACGCGATGCTTTAATTTTGAACAATAAATCAAGACAACATAACCACATAGTAAGGAAAGGTATTGTTCCGATAGGTTTTACAAAAATTAATATAACAAATTACAATGAGGAATTACCAGAAACTATTTTGATGATACATCCTAAATATAAAAACATGGAAAAATATGTGTCCCAATATTTAGAACAATACAAATTTTTATAATGTAAAACCAATTAAGATATGTAGGGACTGGCGTCCCAGATGGTCCGTAAAATTTCATAACGGACTGTCCGGAGGCCAGTCCCTACACAAGACAAATTAATTATCATAAAACACTTTTCTTTTTGTCTGAAATAATGTATTATATAAACATAATTTATTAAGGTAGGTGAAGGATATGTCTTTTAATCCCGAGGTTTTAGCGCCCGTTGGCAGTCCCGAGTCTTTGGCGGCGGCTGTGCGTAGCGGTGCCGATGCGGTGTATATTGGCGCCAAGCAGTTTTCGGCACGACGTAATGCCGACAACTTTGACGATAACGATATTATTGAAACGGTACGTTACTGTCACATTCGTGGGGTAAAGGTGTATCTTGCACTTAATATAATGATAAAACAGTCGGAGCTTCAAGCGGCATTTGATGTGGCGCTTACAGCTTATAAATGCGGTGTAGATGCTATTATTATTTCCGATTTAGGTTTGGCTGCTCTTATACATAAGCACATACCCGATTTACAGTTACATGCATCAACGCAAATGACCGTTCATTCACCTGCGTGCCTTAAATTGTTAAAAGAATTAGGCTTTACACGCGTTGTTGTATCGCGCGAAATGAGCAAGCAAGAACTGCAACAGTTTTGTGTGGTAGCGAATGAAACAGGTATGGAGGTCGAAGTCTTTGTTCACGGTGCGCTTTGTATGAGCGTATCGGGGCAGTGCCTTTTATCATCGGTGCTTGGTGCGCGTAGCGGCAACCGTGGTCTTTGCGCAGGCCCTTGTCGTTTGCCCTTTAAGGCACAAGGCGGTACGGGTTATGATTTAAGTCTTAAAGATTTATGCCTTTACGAATATATAAACGAACTAAAAGATATGGGTGTATCATCCCTTAAAATAGAGGGTAGAATGAAACGCCCCGAGTACGTTTCGGCCGCAACCGCAGCTTGCAGACAGGCGGTAGATAACGGATTTATAGATGCAAAACTATTCAAAACGTTACAAGACGTATTTTCTCGTTCAGGTTTTACTGATGGCTATTATAAGGGCAATTTAGGCAAAGATATGTTTGGCATACGCACAAAAGACGATGTTATAGCGGCGGGGGACACATATAGCTATCTGCACGAATTGTATCGCGCCGAAAGACAAAGTATATCTATTAAAATGGATGCCAAAATTTTAGCCGACAAGCCTATGATGCTTACTGTAAGTGATGATAAAAACATAATTACGGTTAGTGGAGATATACCGCAAGCGGCAAAAACCAAAGCATTAGAAAAACAAACAGTTATTGATAATCTTACAAAGCTTGGCAACACACCGTATTATTGTGAAGATATAAATGTTAGTCTTGATGACGGACTTTTTGTAGCGGCATCGGTTCTTAATGCGCTTCGTCGTGATGCAATAGAACAGCTTGACAAAAAAAGAGCTGAAGTTAACTTAAACGAATTTACTGTGCCTAATTTTGATAGTGTTAATAAATTAAACGGTAAAAAGCAGTTTATCGCCCGATTTGCAAATGTAGAACAAATCCCTGCAAACCTTGGCAATATTAAATCAATAATACTGCCGTATGAGTGCAATATACCACATATTGATGGCGTCAAAATTATTGCCGAACTGCCGAGATATATTGGTAACGAAGCAGTGGTTGTAAAAAGGCTAAAAGCATTAAAAGAGCAGGGAATAACAACCGCTTATTGTGGTAATCTTTCTGCGGTTGTCATGGCAAAGTCTTTAGGATTTAAGGTTATCGGTGCTATGGGGCTTAACGCAAATAATAATGAAACCTTAAAAACACTAAAGCAAATTGGTGTTTATATACAAATGTTGTCGGCCGAAATTTCGGTTAAAGAAATTAAAAGTATAAGTTCCATAACACCCGTTGGTATTTTTGCTTACGGCCGATTACCGCTTATGCTTACACGTAATTGTCCTATTAAAAACGGTAAAACTTGTGCCGAATGTGATAAAAAGGGTGTGCTTGTTGACCGCAAGGGCATAGAGTTTTCTGTTATGTGTCGTGCGGGGTATAGCGAATTGTTAAATTCGGCACCGCTTTATATGGCTGACCGATTAAATGAAATACCCGCGGTTGACTATTTGTTGCTTTATTTTACAAATGAAACAGCAGACGATATAAACGAAATAATAAATTCATATAATCAAAACCAAAAACCAACAGGTGAATATACAAGAAATTTATATTATCGCGACTTAATTTAATACTTGTTTTATAAACTGCAAAGGCATATTTTGCCTTTGCAGTAATTTTTTTGCATATTTTGAAAAAAGTGCTTGACATCTTGAAAATGACAGTTTATAATGTATAATTACTAATAGTGGGGGCATTTGCGCCTTTTTAACGGATTGGATGAAGTTATAATGGTAAAAATCCCACAACATATTGGCAGATATTTCACAAGAAATATCGCAATTATTAAAGTAGGAGTGATATAAAACCTATGGAGCCAAACAACATGGTAAAACCTGTCCAAATGGGTAAAAACACTCGTATGACATTCTCTAAAATCAATGAAGTTATTGATATGCCTAACCTCATTGAAATTCAGAAGGATTCATACAAATGGTTTAAAGAGAAGGGCCTTTCTGAAGTTCTTAAAGATTTTTCTCCTATAACCGATTTTAGCGATAAGTTTGAACTTAGCTTCATTGACTATCGCGTTGATGAGCAACCCAAATACAGCGTTACCGAATGCAAGGCGCGTGATACCACATACGCAGCACCCTTACGCGTAACCGCAAGATTGCTCAACAATGAAACAGGCGAAATTAAAGAAAGCGAAGGTTTCATGGGCGATTTTCCGCTTATGACCGATTCGGGTACCTTTGTTATAAACGGCGCTGAGCGTGCAATTGTGTCACAGCTTGTTCGTTCACCGGGCGTATACTTTGCTAAAAAGGTTGATGAAAAAACCGGTAAAGATCTATTTTCATCTACCATTATTCCTAACCGCGGTGCATGGATCGAATACGAAACAAATATTAACGATGTTCTTTTTGTTCGTATCGACAAAAACCGTAAGCTTCCTGTTACTACCTTTATTCGTGCTTTAGGCGCAATTTTAAGATGCTTGCCATATTTTGAGAAAAAGCTTGAAGAGGCAGTAAAGGATGAAAAGCTAAACGAAATTAAGCGCTATAGCAAGCTTATGGAATCTACCCAAAATTTCTTGCTTGGCTTTAATGTCGATATTGAAAAAAATCACGCTATCAGCGAAATTGTTGGTGAAGATGCTCGTTTGTCTGCAACCTTTGACGGCGATGACACCAACACTGTAGAGCAGGCTATTCTTGAGGTTTATAAAAAGTTAAGACCTAACGAGCCTGTTACCTTTGAAGGCGCTGTAGAGTACATTTTACTTCTTTTGGCAGATTCAGGCAGATATGACCTTTCACGCGTTGGTCGCTTCAAGTACAACAAAAAGCTTGACCTTAGCAGCCGTATTCGCGGCAAGGTTGCCTCAAAGGTTGTTGTTGACCCAATGACAGGCGAGGTGCTTGTTGATGCCGATACACTTATAAGTCGTGAAATGGCTGAGCTTATCGAACGTAAAGGCGTTATGGAGGTTTACATTAACGCTCAAGACTTTGAAGGTAACACAAGAGAAATTAAAGTGCTTTCAAACGGCATGGTAAATCTTTGTGATTTTGCTTCATTTACCGAAGAAGAGTTAAACCAGCTTGAAGAAGCAGGCATTAACGAAAAGGTAAGCTTTGTTGTTCTTAAAAACATTTTGGACAACTTAGGCGACGCATCAGATAAAGATGCTTTAATGGAGGCTCTTATTGCCAACGCATTGTTGCTTGTACCAAAGCATATTACTATATATGATATACTTGCAAGCGTTAACTATTTCCTTGGTCTTCCACACGGTATTGGTTGCGTTGACGATATTGACCACCTTGGCAACCGTAGAATACGTTCGGTTGGTGAGCTTTTACAAAATCAATTCCGTATTGGTTTCTCACGTATGGAGCGTGTTGTACGCGAAAAGATGACTCTTCAGTCACAAGACCCTGAAAACATTACACCACATTCACTTATAAACATCCGTCCTGTTGTAGCGGCTGTAAAAGAATTCTTTGGTTCTTCACCGCTTTCACAGTTTATGGATCAAACCAACCCACTTTCAGAGCTTACACATAAGCGTCGTTTGTCAGCATTGGGTCCGGGCGGTTTGTCAAGAGACCGTGCATCATTCGAAGTGCGTGACGTTCACTACACACACTACGGACGTATGTGCCCAATCGAAACACCTGAAGGTCCTAACATCGGTCTTATTTCTTATCTTGCAACATATGCAAAGATTAACAAATACGGCTTTATAGAAGCACCTTTCCGCCGTGTAGACAAGTCTACAGGTCAGGTAATGGGCGATGTTATCTATATGACAGCCGATGCAGAAGACGATTACGTAGTAGCGCAGGCTAACGAGCCTTTAGACGATAACGGCTTCTTTGTAAATAAAAAGATTAATGCTCGTGAACGTGATAAGTACAGCGAGGTAGAAGTATCACGTGTTGACTTTATGGACGTATCACCTAAGATGGTTGTATCGGTTGCTACTGCTATGATACCGTTCCTTGAAAACGACGATACCAACCGTGCGCTCATGGGTTCTAACATGCAGAAGCAGGCAGTGCCTCTTCTTAAACCCGAAAACCCAATTGTTGCTACAGGTATGGAATACAAGGCAGCAGTTGACTCGGGTGTTGTAGTGCTTGCAAAACGCGCCGGCGTTGTAACATACGTTAGCGCAGATATAATTAAAATCCGCGCAACAAACGGCGAAATTGATGAGTACAATCTTATTAAGTTCTTGCGTTCTAACCACGGTACCTGCATAAACCAAAAGCCAATTGTATCTGTAGGCGATACCGTTGTAGAAAACGAGGTTATTGCCGACGGTCCTGCAACCAGCAATGGTGAAATTTCTCTTGGCCGTAATGCTCTTATCGGCTTTATGACTTGGGAAGGCTATAACTACGAGGACGCTGTCCTTTTAAATGAGCGTCTTGTTCGCGAAGATATTTACACTTCAATTCATATCGAAGAATATGAAATTGAATGTCGTGATACCAAGCTCGGACCTGAAGAAATTACCCGCGATATACCAAACGTTGGTGATGATGCTCTTAAAGATCTTGACGAGCGCGGTATTATTCGTATAGGCGCAGAGGTTAAGGCAGGCGATATACTTGTAGGTAAGGTAACACCTAAGGGCGAAACTGAGCTTACTGCAGAAGAACGTCTACTTCGCGCAATATTTGGTGAAAAGGCTCGTGAGGTGCGCGACACATCATTACGTGTGCCACACGGTGAATACGGTACAATTGTTGACGTTAAGGTATTTGACCGTTCAAACTCATCAGAGCTTAGCCCCGGTGTTAACGTTGTTGTACGTTGCTATATTGCACAAAAACGTAAGATTTCTGTCGGCGATAAAATGGCAGGTCGTCACGGTAACAAGGGTGTTGTATCTCGCATATTACCAAGCGAAGATATGCCATTCTTACCAGACGGTACTCCACTTGATATAGTTCTTAACCCATTGGGCGTTCCTTCCCGTATGAACATCGGTCAGGTTCTTGAGGTTCATTTGGGTTATGCGGCTAAAGCGCTTGGTTGGAACATTGCTACACCTGTATTTGACGGCGCACATGAGTCTGATATTCGTGAATGCTTCAAGATGGCAGGTATGTCAGAGGACGGCAAGGTTCAGCTTTATGACGGCCGTACAGGTGAACCCTTTGATAACAAGGTAACCGTTGGTTATATGTATTATCTTAAGCTTCACCACTTGGTTGATGATAAAATCCACGCTCGTTCTACAGGTCCATACTCACTTGTTACTCAACAGCCACTCGGCGGTAAAGCACAGTTTGGTGGTCAGCGTTTCGGTGAAATGGAAGTTTGGGCACTTGAAGCATACGGCGCGGCATACACCTTGCAAGAAATTCTTACCGTTAAGTCTGACGACGTTGTTGGTCGTGTTAAGACATATGAGGCAATCGTTAAGGGTCAAAACGTACCTAAGGCTGGCGTGCCTGAGTCATTTAAGGTTCTTATTAAAGAATTACAGTCACTCGGTCTTGATATACGCGTGCTTGATGGCGAGGGTCTTGAAGTAGATCTTAAGCAGACATTTGATGATGACGACGATATCGGCCTTGTAAAACCCGCTCTCGAAGAAGAGTTAGAGGAAGAATTGGTTGATGACGGCGACTTCGACGGATATACTTTGCAGGATGAAAATGGCGAAGATATAGTTGAAGAAGAAATCAGTTATGCTGATTTTGATGATTCCGATATGGATATTTAATTTACGGAGGGTGAGAGATTATGTCAGAAGAAAAGAATTTATCATTTGAATCTATAAAAATCGGTCTCGCTTCTCCCGAGCAAATTAGAAGCTGGTCTTACGGTGAGGTTACCAAGCCCGAGACCATTAACTACCGTACACTTAAGCCCGAAACAGGTGGTCTTTTCTGCGAACGCATTTTTGGACCTACTAAGGATTGGGAATGTCATTGCGGTAAGTATAAAAGAATTCGTTACAAGGGCAAGGTTTGCGAACGCTGTGGTGTTGAAGTAACACGCGCTAAGGTTCGCCGTGAAAGAATGGGTACCATTGAGCTTGCTGCCCCTGTATCACACATTTGGTATTTTAAGACAATCCCTTCACGTATGGGACTTGCTCTTGACGTATCACCAAAAGCGCTTGAGCACGTGCTTTATTTCTCACAGTATATCGTAACCGATCCGGGCGATACCCCACTTGAGAAAAAGCAGATTCTTACCGAAAAGCAGTATTACGAAATGCGCGAAAAGTATGAAGATGCATTTAAAGCAGGTATGGGTGCTGAAACCATTAAGCAGTTGCTTAGTGAAATCGATCTTGATGTAACCTGCGCAGAGCTTCGTGAAGATCTTGAAAATGCAAGCGGTCAAAAACGCACACGAATTCTTAAGCGTCTTGAGGTGCTTGAGGCATTCCGTCAGTCAGGCAATCGTCCCGAATGGATGATACTTGACGTTATTCCGGTTATTCCACCCGATTTACGTCCTATGGTACAGCTCGACGGTGGCCGTTTTGCAACAAGTGACCTTAACGACCTTTATCGTCGTGTTATTAACCGTAACAACCGTCTTAAAAGACTTTTAGAGCTTGGCGCTCCTGAAATCATTGTTCGTAACGAAAAGCGTATGCTTCAAGAAGCGGTTGACGCTCTTATCGATAACGGTCGTCGCGGCAAGCCTGTTACAGGACCAAACAACCGTGCTCTAAAATCTCTTTCAGATATGCTTAAGGGTAAGCAGGGTCGTTTCCGTCAGAACCTTCTTGGTAAGCGTGTTGACTACTCAGGACGTTCGGTTATCGTTGTAGGACCTGAGCTTAAGATGTATCAATGCGGTGTGCCAAAGGAAATGGCACTCGAACTCTTTAAACCCTTCATCATGAAGCGTTTGGTAGAAATTAAGGCGGTTACCAACATTAAAACCGCTCGTAAGATGGTAGAACGCGCTTCTGCCGAGGTTTGGGACGCACTCGAACTTGTTATAAAAGAGCATCCGGTTCTTCTTAACCGTGCACCTACACTTCACAGACTTGGTATTCAAGCGTTTGAACCCGTTCTTGTAGAGGGTAAGGCTCTTAAGCTTCATCCACTTGTATGTACAGCGTACAACGCCGACTTCGACGGTGACCAGATGGCTATTCACGTGCCACTTTCGGCTGAAGCACAAGCCGAAGCACGCTTCTTAATGCTTGCTGCTAACAACCTTCTTAAGCCTGCCGACGGTAAGCCTGTTGCTGTTCCTACACAGGATATGGTTTTGGGTTGCTATTACCTTACTCTTGTTAAGTCTGATGAACCCGGTACAAACAAGGTATTCCGTGACAAAGATGAGGCCATGATGGCTTATAACAACGGTACAATAGGTCTTCACGCGCCTATCCGCGTTCGTATGACCAATAACGAAGGCAAGTCAGCGCTTATTTGGTGTACAGTTGGTTTCCTTATTTTCAACGAATCTATTCCACAAGACTTAGGCTTTGTTGATCGTACAAAGGCAGAAAACGAATTTAATCTTGAATGGTGCTTTACTCTTAAAGACCCAAGCAAAAAATTTGTTGAGTCTAATGATGATATTAATCAAAACAAGGTTGGCAAAAAACAGCTTGGTAAAATTATTGAACGTTGCATTGACACTCACGGCACAAGCAAATCTGCAATAGTGCTCGACAACGTTAAGGCTACAGGCTTTAAGTTTTCAACCAAGGGTGCTATTACCGTTGCGGTTATTGACGCAGTTATTCCACCCGAAAAGAAAGATATTTTGGCTGAGGCTGAAAAGAAGATTGATACTATTACCAAAAACTACCGTCGCGGTCTTATCAGCGATGATGAGCGTAGCCGTCACGTAATTGAAATTTGGAACAACGCTACCGAAGATATTGCCGGCGCACTTAAGGGCAACCTTGATGAGTTTAACCCAATCTTTATGATGGCAGACTCTGGCGCCCGTGGTTCTATGAGCCAGATTCGTCAGCTTGCAGGTATGCGTGGTCTTATCGCAAATACTGCAGGTAAGGTCATCGAAGTTCCAATTCGTGCTAACTACCGTGAAGGTCTTAACATTTTGGAATACTTTATTTCATCTCGTGGTGCGCGTAAAGGTCTTGCCGATACAGCGCTTCGTACCGCCGACTCAGGTTACCTTACACGTCGTCTTGTTGACGTTTCGCAGGATGTTATTGTTCGCGATATCGACTGCGGTACCGAAGAGGGCCTTACCATATTTGATATTAAAGACGGTAACCACTTACTTGAATCACTTGAAGAACGTCTTGTTGGACGATTCTTGCTTCACGATGCTGTTCATCCTGAAACAGGTGAGGTTATTTGCACAAATGATCATATGATGACCAAGGAAGACGCTAAGCGCATTGTTGACGCAGGTATCGAGCGTATTGAAATTCGTTCTATTCTTACCTGTCACAGCCACCACGGTGTTTGTCAGAAGTGCTACGGCGCAAACCTTGCGACCAATAAGCCTGTTACTGTTGGTGAAGCAGTTGGTATTGTTGCTGCTCAGTCTATCGGTGAGCCTGGTACACAGCTTACGATGCGTACCTTCCATACCGGTGGTGTTGCGGGTGGTGACGTTGCCGACGTTACACAGGGTCTCCCACGTGTTGAAGAGCTCTTCGAAGCACGCAGACCAAAGGCTTGCGGTCTTATCGCTAAAATTGACGGTCGTGTACGTATGGTTGAAGAAAAGCGCAGTAACGTGCTTGTAATCAACAATGAAGAAACCATGCAAGAAGAAAAGGTTGTTATTCCCTACGGTTCACGTACACTTGTACAAGACGGCGATTACGTAAAAGCAGGCGACTTGCTTATACCCGGTGCTAAATATCCACAAGATATTTTAGAGGCTCAGGGTCCACAAGCGGTACAAGAATATATTATTGCTGAAATTCAAAATGCTTACCGTACACAAGGTGTTGACATCAACGATAAGCACATTGAAGTTATTGTTCGTCAAATGATGCGTAAGCTTCGCATAATTGATTCAGGCTCTACCACACTTCTTGCAGGCAACAGTTACGAGTATAAAGAAATTGCAGATGCAAACGCTGCAGTTCAGGCACGTATTGATGCAGGCGAAGAGGGTCTTACCAAAGCCACATATCAAGCAACCTTGCTTGGTATCACTAAGGCTTCTTTGGCTACCGAGTCATTTATGTCAGCCGCATCCTTCCAAGAGACTACACGTGTTCTTACCGAAGCCGCTATTAAGGGCAAGGTTGACCCGCTGTTTGGTCTTAAAGAAAATGTTATTATCGGTCAGCTTATTCCAGCAGGTACTGGTATGAAGCACCCCGACATTAACCCCGAACCAATCGTAGAAGAAATCGAAACAATCGAAACTGATATGATGGTAGAGGAAGCGGTAACAGAATAATGCACAATGCATAATTCATAATGCACAATTAAACACGGACTTGAGAGAAATCTCAAGTCCGTGTTTTTACATAAAGTTAAAATAAATTATTCTCTTTACCGCATATATCACTTTTAAAATTAATTGTAAAGAAATTTATAACACTAAAAATACAAAATTAAAAATGTCATTGCGAGCGTAGCGTGGCAATCCGTTTTCTTTTATGGGAATTACGGATTGCTTCGTTGCTTACGCGCCTCGCAATGACATAATATATATTTATGTGTTTTATTATTTAATTATCGACTCACCGGTCATTTCGGTAGGTTGGGGGAGACCTAAAATCTTGAGCATTGATGGTGCAATGTCAGCAAGTCTGCCACCCTCGCGTAATTCACAGTCGTAACCTACTACGCAGAAAGGAACGGGATTTGTGGTGTGTGGGGTAAATGGATTACCGTCTTCACCAACCATACAGTCGGCATTACCGTGGTCGGCTGTAATAATTACGGCGCCGCCCATTTCACATGTTGCTTCAACCACTTTACCTACGCAAGTATCAACTGCCTCTACAGCGGCTACAGCGGCATCAAATATACCTGTGTGGCCAACCATATCGCAGTTAGCAAAGTTAAGAATAACTGCATCGTAATTGCCTGAACGAATCTTATCGCATACAGCGTCACAAACTGGATATGCGCTCATTTCGGGCTGTAAATCAAAGGTAGGAACATCGGGGGATTGAATAAGCACACGGTCTTCGCCCTCAAAGGTTTTTTCTTCGCCACCGTTAAAGAAGAATGTAACGTGAGCGTATTTTTGTGTTTCGGCAATACGAAGCTGTGTCTTATTTTGACTTGCAAGATACTCACCAAGTGTCATTTTGAGTTCTTCGGGTGGGTATGCAACGCTAACGTTTGGCTTAGTTCCGTCGTACTGTGTCATACATACGTAATTTACAGGGAAGAAACCGTTCTTGCGCTCAAATCCGTCAAAGTCAGGGTCTACAAAGGTTCTTGTAAACTGTCGTGCGCGGTCGGGACGGAAGTTAAACGATACAATGCTGTCGTTTGCTTTAATCATACCTTCGTTATCAACAACGGTAGGAACAATAAATTCGTCGGTTACGTCATTTGAATAAGACTCGGTCATAGTAGCGAGTATGTCGTTTGTCTGCACACCTTCGCCGTAAACCATAGCGGCATAAGCCTTTTCTACACGGTCCCAAGCAAAGTCACGGTCCATAGCGTAGTAACGACCCATAACGGTCGCTATTTTACCAACGCCAAGCTCTAACATTTTGTCTTGCAAATCCTTAATAAAGCCGATACCGCTTGTGGTAGAAACGTCACGTCCGTCCATAAGGCAGTGAACGTAAACCTTGGTGAGACCGTTTTTCTTTGCCATTTCGAGTAGACCGTAAAGATGCTCAATATGACTGTGTACGCCACCATCCGAAAGAAGACCGATAAGATGGAGTGCGCTGTCATTTTTTTTGCAGTTTTCGATAGCGCCTTTTAAAGCGTCGATATCAAAGAATTTTCCGTCTTCGATATCCTTGGTAATTTTAACCAGCATCTGATAAACTACGCGACCCGCACCAATGTTGGTATGACCAACCTCGCTGTTACCCATTTGGCCGTCGGGAAGACCAACATCAAGACCAGATGCGCCTATAGTTGTAAAGGGGTATTCGCTAAAGAATTTATCAAGATTAGGGGTTTTAGCAGTGTAAATCGCGTTGCCGTCATTTACGTCACGAATACCAAAACCGTCCATTATACATAAAACAACGGGTTTTTTCATTATAAAATCTCCTGATTATTTGCTAGCAGCTTTAACTATAACTGAGAAATCCTGTGCTTTAAGTGATGCGCCGCCGATAAGACCACCGTCAACGTTTACCTTAGCAACCAATTCGTCAGCGTTGCCTGCGTTCATAGAACCACCGTACTGAATTGTATCGGTTTCAGCCACATCTGCGCCATACACCTCGGCAATAGCGGCACGAACATAGCCGTTGCCTTCGTCAGCTTGGTCAGCAGTAGCGGTAACACCTGTACCGATTGCCCAAACAGGCTCGTAAGCAATAACAATGTTTTTAAGTTGATCA
>JAZSKN010000063.1:0-16288 GCA_045534895.1 Acutalibacteraceae bacterium | reverse complement strand
GTAAGACCAATTACAAAACTCATAATTTCCGCTGCATATAGTGTTACAACGTTAAACCCACAAGCACATATAAGTCGGTTATATACAGCAAGACCAACGCCATCTTTGCTTGGCGCGTGAATATAAACCTCTTTTACACCTAAATCATCTATATCTCGCAAAACAGAAAACACCTTTTGTGCCAGCGTAAACTCATCACGTTTTGAGCCATAAGAAATTTTGGGAACCAATATATTGTAATATTCTTCTTCAAAGCAAATAGCGGCACAATCAGCCTTTTCATTCACAAACTTTACAAAACTATTACTACATCCTTCCACCAATATAGCATTGGTTTTTGGTGCGTAGTGCTTGTATTTCATACCGGGGGACGCCGCTGACTCACCCTCTTTAAGTTGTTCAAGTACTGCAGCGTCAACAACCAAATCGGGCAAAACACTTTTAAGCTGTTCAGGCGTTACAGCGCCCGGTCTTAAAAGCCGCGGACTTTCGCCTACAAGCGATACCACCGTTGACTCAACACCCACGGCGCAGTCATTGCCAATTACAACCGCGTCAATTTTACCGTCAAGATCGTCTATTACGTGAGCCGCAGTTGTAGGGCTTGGGCGACCAGAGGTATTGGCGCTTGGCGCCGCAAGCGGTAAACCGCTTTTTAAAATTATATCACATATAGTTTTTTCACTCGGAAATCTAACTGCTACCGTTTCTAATCCACCCGAGACACTATCGGCAATTTTATCTCCCTTTGGCAGCACCATTGTAAAAGGACCCGGCCAAAATGCTTTTGCACATTCGTAAGCCTTATTTGGAATATCTTGGGCAATATCCTCAAGCATATCTACACTTGCAATATGAACTATCAGCGGATTATCCTGTGGTCTGCCCTTGGCGGTAAATACCGCCTTTATGGCATTATCACTAAAGGCTGAAGCCGCAAGTCCATACACGGTTTCGGTAGGAACAGCAACAATACCGCCCGATTTTAATATTTCAGATGCAACGTTTACAGCATTTTCGTAATCATTTATCGCATCCAATTTTAAAGTTTTCATTTTAAGAATTCTCCTGAGCCTTTAGTGCCTCAGCACGATAATAGGTTGTAAGACCATCTACAATTTCATCGATATCGCCGTTTAAAATACTGTCAATCTTATAAAGTGTAAGACCTATTCTGTGGTCTGTAACTCGACCTTGTGGGTAGTTATAGGTGCGTATTCTCTCACTGCGGTCGCCCGTACCAACCTGCGCTCTACGGTCAGATGCAAGCGCCGCATCAGCTTTTTCTTTTTCGGCATCGTAAAGACGTGCGCGAAGCACCTTAAGCGCCTTTTCTTTGTTTTTAAACTGGCTACGCTCATCCTGACATTCAACTACAGTACCTGTAGGTATATGCGTTACACGTATTGCAGATGACGTTTTATTAATATGCTGACCGCCTGCACCGGATGAACGAAAAGTATCAATTTTAAGGTCGGCAGGGTTAAGGTTAAATTCTACCTCATCGGCTTCGGGCAATACTGCTACCGTTACGGTAGAGGTGTGAATACGACCCTGTGTTTCGGTGTCGGGCACACGCTGTACACGGTGAACACCACTTTCGTACTTAAAGCGTGAGTACGCGCCCGCGCCCTCGATCATAAAGCTTATTTCTTTATAGCCGCCAAGCTCGGTTTCGTTGGCATTGGTTATATCAATATGCCAGCGCTTGCTTTCGGCATACATAGAATACATTCTAAAAAGCGAGCCCGCAAAAAGTGCCGCCTCTTCGCCACCGGCGCCACCGCGAATTTCTACAATAACGTTTTTGTCATCGTTGGGGTCTTTGGGCAATAAAAGCACTTTAAGTTCATCCGAAAATATTGCAATATTTTCTTTAGCGGTAGAAAGCTCTTCTTCTACAAGCTCTTTAAAATCTTTATCAAGTCCGCCGGCTTCTAACATTTCGAGTGCCTCTTTTTCGGCATTTACCGCCGCGCAGTATTCACGGTATTTTTCTACTATTGGGGTCAGCTCGTTATGCTCTTTCATTAGTTTTGTAAAAAGAGCGTTGTCACTTGCTACGTCGGGACGTGTAAGCTCTATACCTATTTGCTCATAGCGGCTCTCTACCGCAGAAAGTTTATCAAACATTAGTTGTCCTCTCCATTAGAAGCTAAAATTTTCTTTATACTTTTTTCGACGGTCTTTCTTGGAAGCATTACCTCGTGACCGCAGCCGTTACACGTAATTTTAAAATCCATACCAATGCGTTTTACCGTAAAGATATTACATCCGCAAGGATGATTTTTTTTCATTTGTATAACATCGCCTACGCTTATATTCATAATACTTCTCACCGCCTATTTCTCTATCATAATATTATACCTCAAAAGGCAAATAAAGGCAACATCAAAATTACAACTTGCAAATTTAAAACTAAAAATTTTTTGCAAAACTCTCGTATTTTGGGGCATTCTCTTGTGGATAGAGTCTGTTTTTTTATTGATAGAATTTAAAAATGCAACGTAGATTGCCTTTTTATATAAAACCACTCTATAATATGGTTATTAATTTTTCAAGGAGATTTATTATGAATTATAAAATAGTTACCGACTCATCAGCTGATACATTAAACCTTAACGACGTACCGTTTGAATCCGTACCGCTTAAAATAGTAACCTCATCAAAAGAATATGTTGACGACCAAAATTTAAACGTTAAAGCTATGGTAGATGACCTTTTTAATTATAAGGGAAAATCGTCATCGTCGTGCCCAAATGCTGACGAATGGCTACGCGCTTTTGGTGAAGCAAAATATATTTTTTGTGTAACCATAACTGCAACGCTTTCGGGTAGCTATAATGCCGCCTGCATTGCAAAAGATATGTACGAAGCTGCACACCCCGACCGTAAAGTTTGTGTTATAAATACTCTTTCGGCAGGACCCGAAATGAAGCTTATTATAGAAAAAATTAAAGAGCTTATTATATTTAAAAAAACATTTGATGAAATATATAAAGAAATTAATCTATATATGCAAAAAACAGGACTGCTGTTTATGTTAGAATCTATGAAAAACCTTGCCAACAACGGTAGAGTAAGCCACCTTACCGCTAAAGCGGCGGGACTGTTAGGTATCCGCGTTATTGGTAAAGCGAGCGATAAGGGCGATTTGCAACCGCTTGATAAATCACGCGGTGAAGCAAAGGCTATCACGACCATAATACACCGTCTGCGCGAAGAAGGCTTTGGCGGCGGTAAAGTTCGAATTGCCCACTGTCAAAATCTGCAACTTGCCCAAAGCATACAACTTGCCCTTACCAAAGAATTTGACAGCATAGATATCGAAATTTACGACTGTCGAGGACTGTGCAGTTTTTATGCCGAAAAGGGCGGTATATTAATAGGTTTTGAAAAAGTTTGATTTTTAATAACGTTTATGGTAGAATAATTTTATATTTTTATAAAGTAGGTATTATTATGTCAAAACGTGAAAGAGTATTACGTTATTTGTTACTTTTACTTGGTATATTTTTTATAGGACTTGGCATCGCGGTTGCCAAGCAGAGCAATCTTGGTATCTCTCCGGTGTCATCACTTCCAAATGTTCTCAACATTAAATTTCCATTCCTTACAATCGGAAATTGGCTTACAGTATTTAATTGTCTTTTAATTCTTATACAAATTATTATCTTAAGACGTGAATTTAAACCTATACAACTTTTACAATTTCCCATTTCTCTTTTGCTTGGCGCATTCACCGATATCAACGTTGCGATAGTATCGCTTTTTAAACTGTCAGCCGATACATATATCGAGAATCTACTCTTGGTTTTAGTAAGTATCTTGATAATTGCGTTGGGTATTTCTCTTACTGTTATTGCAGACGTGATTATGAATGTTGGCGAAGCATTCGTTTCGGTTATAGCGAAAGTAACTAATAAAAACTTTGGCACAATTAAAATTTTGTTCGATGCAGGCTGTGTTACATCGGCGGTTGTTCTGTCACTTTTATTCTTTGACTTTAAAATAGTTGGGGTCCGAGAGGGAACAATTATTACCGCCGCATTTACAGGGTTTGTAGTCAAATGGATTATGAAGCACGCTAAAGAGCCAATACTTAAAGCAATTAAATAATGCATCTACAAAAAAGCCTTGCTATGAAATTTCATAGCAAGGCTTTTTAAATATTAGTTTATTTGATTAAAATTAACCAAGTTCTACATCCCACTTGTTAATGTACTGTGCCAAGATACCGTAGTCTTTATTGTTGATTTTTCCGTCAACGTTAACATCGGCAGCTTCAAGAACTATGTCAACGTCCCATTTATTTATATACTGCATCAGTTTACCAAGATCTTTGTTGTTTATAACAGTATCATCGGTTACATCACCTAATATATATTTAGGCTTTTCAACAACTGTAAAGTTTATCTCGTTTTGGGTTGCATAGGTATGTATATATGAATTCTTATAACCGTAAACCATATAATCTTTATAATCCCAAGCATATGGAAAAGCATATTCACCAATTGTTGTAACGGTGTCAGGTATTGTGATTGCAGTAAGGCTGCTACAACTGTTAAACGCATTATCTGCAATAAACGTTGTACCGGTTTTAACCTTATAGCTACCTGAAAGGTCATAGTCGGCTTCAATTAAGTATTTACCAATATACAAAACGCCATTGCTCCAATTAGATTCATTATTATAATATCCACAATATTCAAAGGCGCCGTCTCTTATTGTTTTTACGCTATCAGGAATTGTGATTTTTGTAAGTGCATCAGCAGAATAAAAAGCAGATTTATCAATTACTGTAACACCGTTTGGTATTGTGTATGACGAATTTGTTTTTCCTGATGGGTATCTAATCAAGGTGGTTGCATTTTTATTAAACAACACACCGCCCACAGAACTAAAATTCTTATTGTTTGAATCAACGTTTATTGCTGTAAACGATGTGTTTGACGCAAATGACCAGTCACCTATACTTGTAACACTCTTAGGTATGGTAATACTTTGTAATTCATAGCAACCTGAAAACACCCACTTACCAATACTTGTAACTCCATCTGCAATATTTACACTTATAAGTGAATCACACGAATAAAAATTGTTATCAGCTATTGTTTTAACACTGCTTGGTATTGTAACATTAGTCAGATAATCAACACCGTCAAAAGCATATTCACCTATTTCGGTTACAGTACTTGGAATAGTGTATTTTGTATCGGTTTTAGATTCGGGATAATACAGTAAAATAGTTGCCGTTTTATTAAATAACACACCATTTATATCGCAATAATTTTTGTTGTTACTGTTAACATCTATTGTTTTTAATGCAGAATTTGTAGAAAATGTATACTCATTTATGCTTACAATAGTTGAAGGCATAGAAACACTTGTAAGAGAATCGCAAGAATAAAACGCAAATGAACCTAACGTTGTAACCCCTTCCGGTATAACTACACTTGTAATTTTTTCGCAATTATTGAAAGCGTCATCATCTATAGTACTAACTGCATATCCGCCCAATTTTGAAGGAATGGTAACAGCACCGCTGATAGAGGTATCAACGCCTGTTATAACAGCCTTACCGTCTTGAATCTTGTATTCATAATATCCGCTGGTTTCCGCACCTGTTGTAAGATTAAAGCTGCCTAAGATAACACTAGATGCTACAAGCACTACAGCCAAAAACAATGATAGTATTTTTTTCATAAAAAGTCCCCCCCTAATTTAATGAAAAAATTATAATTCTTTTATTGCAAATTGTCAAGTTATAACACACCAAAAAATTACATTTGATTATTGCTTAATATATAGTCAATCAACGCCTTACAGCCCTGCTCTACTTCACGCTCGGTACTTTCAAAATCACCGCTATACCACGGGTCAGCAACATCGTGCGGGTTAGCGGTAAAATCAAGCAAGCGGCTGTATTTATTATCGGTGTCGGTTGCAATATAACCCATATTGCGTAAATTCTTTTGGTCCATACAAACTATGTAATCAAATTTATCGTAATCGGCACGTGTCATCTGACGAGCACGCTTAACACTACAGTCAATTCCCCTCGCCTTTAAAATACGTTTTACAGGTGGATAAACCGCGTTACCAATTTCTTCGGTAGAGGTTGCCGCCGACTCAACATAAAAATCGTTTTCAAGCCCTTGCTTCCTCAATAATTCTTTCATTAAAAACTCCGCCATAGGACTGCGGCAAATATTACCGTGACATACAAAAAGTATTTTAGTCATTTTATTACCCCACTAAATTTTTTATAATTATACCACAAAATAAAGGGAGGCACAATGCCTCCCTTACAAATTATTTTATATCATACACGCTTCTAAGTCTTATTGTTTTTGGTGCGCCCTCGACTATTTTTACAGTCTTACTGCCTGCGTTCATATCAAAGTAGTTGTCACTTAGTATAAAGTCGCTATCAAGTGAATCAATTTCAACTGCCTTGGCATATGCATCGGCATAAACTGTAATTTCGTCACCGTTTATCTCATAACGTAAATTAGGATCAATAAAATCAAAACGCTTGTGCGCCGCAAACAACGTTGTGCCGCTTGAGACCACTTTACCATCAATCGTGTAAGAATAACTGATATAGGTTGTATATGGACAAGTTTTGTTAAAGTCCATATTATCGAGCGTTACGTATGAAAGTGCGGGAACGGTAACACTTTGCTCGCCGCTTTTAATAACGCTTGCCTTGTTATCACGAAGCTCCCAATTAACAATACCCGTTACTTCATTAAGCGTGTCGTTTGTAACGGTAAGCTCGGCAGTGGTTACAAGCTCTATATTACGCTCGGTATTAATAAACGGACGAACATCCATCTCGCCTACCTCTCTACAAGAGATAAGCACAGGCTCATAAAAACGCTTAGAGTAATACTGAAGCGCCTTGTATCTGCCACAGGAGTCAATACTTGCCCACGATGCCACAGGCCAAATGTCGTTAAGCTGCCAATAAAGCGCGCCCATACATCTGCCGCGATTACGGCGCAAATGCTCTACGCAATACTTAATGGCTTCGGCTTGGAAAAGCTGTGTAGCATAAAGGAATGCCGGCAAACTATTAGGATATTTAAAGTTTTCAGAAATATACTGCATAAGATATTGGTTTGCCGGAATAGAGCGCTGATGCATTTCCATAACACGTGAAAATACGTTGCGGTCTTCGGGCAAAGTATAAGAATTTACCGTCTTTTCACCCGGATACGACTGAACGCCAAATTCGCTCATATAACGCCAATGCTTTGTACGGTATTCTGTGATGGGTTTGCCGCACCAAACACCGTAGTAATGGCAGTCGCCAAAGTTTTCATTTTGCGGATCCATAAAGTGACCTATTGACGAAGGTGATGACGGAACATAAGGAATATCGGGGCAAATACGATTTGCAGCGTCGGCTAAAACATCTTCAAAAATCTCAAGATAACGAGGATATTTTACAGGCTGCCAAGTACACCAAAGTTCAATTTCGTTGTTACCACTTACAATTACTATCGACGGATGATGACGAAGTCTCGTAAGATTTTGCTCGACTTCTATTTTAATATTTTCCATCATTTCGTCATCAGGGTTCATACTTGAGCAAGCAAACATAAGGTCAACGAACACGGTAATGCCCATCTCATCACAAATGTCAAAGAAATAATCGTGTGGGTAAAAACCACCGCCCCAAACGCGCAAGCAGTTAAAGTTGCAACGGCAACACTGCGTTATAAGGTCACGGGTGCGCTCTTCACTAAGGCGTGAAAGGATATTATCTTCCGGCACATAGTCGGCACCCATCGCAAAAAAGCGAACACCATTTACTTCGTGGCAAAAAGACTCTCCCCACTTGTCTTTTTCACGAATAAGCTTTACCGTACGAAGACCTATTCTTTTACTAACCGAGTCAACCACCAAGCCGTTTTCTAAAAGCTCAACCTTTATTGTGTATAGCGGTTGTTCTCCCAGTCCTCTTGGCATCCAAAGCTGTGGATTTAAAATCTCATTTTCCTTGTTTGCTATAAGCTCAAAATTGCTGTCATCGGGTGCAATGCAGGTAATTTTCACCTCTGCTTCACCGTCAATTTCAACCTTCGGTGTAACAAACACACGACCACTGTCGTGGCGCTGTGTAATATAAATATCGCTAATACGAGCGCTATCTTTTTTTAGCAAATAAATATCCTTCCAAATACCTGCATCAGGAAGACGCGGACCCCAATCCCAACCAAACATACAGTGTGCTTTGCGTATATTACCAAAGCCTGCCATTGCCTCTTTAGCATAAAATGTAGGTTGTTTTGCCTCTTTTTCTTTTATATAAGCATCTGCCGGATGAAATGCAATTTTGATTTCGTTTTCACCATCAACCAAAACAGATGTCACGTCAAATTCATAACTGCGGTGCATATTATCGGTATAGGCAATGTGCTTGCCGTTTAAGTATATATCGCAAAGTGTATCAAGCCCGTCACAGCAAAGCAGAACTGTGCTGTTATCGAGGTTATAATCAAACTTGCGTGAAAACTCAAACTCATTGTCCATAATACCAACGCATTTAAGCTCGTTATCACGGTAGTATGGATCGTCAATAAGCTTATTATCAAGCAAAAAAGAATAAACCGAGCCCGGTATTGTACCGTTGCAGTCATATTCTCCACCAACAAGATGCCAAATACCATTTAAATCATATCTTTGCATAAAATCATCACCAACTAATATTATAAATTATTAAAAGTGAAAATATCAAGACGTATTTTAATTATTTGTAGACAATTTTTGTTTTGTCGTATCTTTTAAAAAATCTTGCAAGGCGGCAAACATTATAAGTAAAAAATATTTAAAATTTATGTTGACAAACCAAAGAAATAAATGTATAATAGTTGTTGCTGTCGCAAGTCAGTTATATGTGGACCAATAGCTCAGTTGGTTAGAGCAACCGGCTCATAACCGGTTGGTCCGGGGTTCGAGTCCCTGTTGGTCCACCATTTATTTTATAGGGGTATGGTGTCAATGGTAGCACACCGGTCGCCAAAACCGTTTGTGAGGGTTCGAGTCCTTCTACCCCTGCCAAAAGGACACAGGTCACTTTTGTGACTTGTTTGTTTTTTTACGTAAGAATGACTTGAGCATAGGCTCGATAGTCTGATGGATTGTTAGATACAACCATTTCCGAGCACCATATGGCAAAAGCAAACTCATCTACCACCGCCCCAAAAACGACCTGTTTCAACATAAAATGACATGATGCAGATCGTGACATTTATTTTTACGTTTAAAACGCAAAATAATTTATCGTATTTTATTGCTTATTAAATAACAATATGTTAAAATTAACAAAGTATATTTGACTACTTTGGTAAGTATGTTTAATGATTTAAAACGATAGATATTTGGGGTAATAGTATGAAAGCTATTTGGAAAATTGTTAAAATTATTCTTGTGTTCTTTTTATCTTTGGCAATTATCGCTTTTGCTTGGTATGCGGTAGAAATTGCGACGTTGGAAAAAGCCGAAACTCCCGTTCCTTTTATTGATTTTATTTTATATCTGCTGGGTTTTGGTGATTTGGACAGCCATGATCATTATTTGCAAACTTTATTTTCTACACTTGGTTTATTTTCTGTTACACTTTTGTCTTCTGTATTTACCGTAAATCTTTTCGAATTACGTAGTAAAGTTAAGATTGCTCCTATGATCATTGTCAAAAGCAAAAATTGCGCCAGCATAATGCTAAAAGCATCCAGAAAAGATGTTTACAATTTAACCGCTACTCTTATTGCTAAGTGCGGCAATGAGGTTTCAATAGACGAACAAGTATTTCCATTTATTTCAAAAAACACATTACAAAAATTGGAATTTGATATTGCACCCGGTACGGTAATCTATAAATATTTGCGGTCGGTATATTTAAAAAATGATGAAAATCCACAACTTATATTAAAAATTACATATACTGATATTGAAAGCGGACAAGAGTACTCCATGGCACAAAAGTATCAATATTTTGGTAACAAAAATCGTAATATTATATTTTGTAAGGACAAAAGCGACAATCACAATGAATCTTTTGAAAAGAGTGTTAGAGAAAGCATTGAAAATAACACCTTTAATATTAACCTTGCATCAATATGGCCTTGTGAGGCGGAAGATATTGATATTTCCTATGGCTATCAAGATGACAAAATCGTTCTTTCACAAAAAGAAACTTTTACCGCAGATATCCATATGAATAGTAACAGAACATATGAACCACAGACATTTACAATGGCTGTTACAAATGATCTTCTTGAAAATGACTGGTCTACCTATTATGATCTTGGATGCGCACTGAAATTTGATTACAAAATTATAGGTGATCTTGCCGTAACAATTGAATTGAAATATGGCACCACTAATACAATTAAGTACGAAGAAATTCTTCATCCAAAAAATAAATTTCAAACTTTCACACTTGAACTACAAAAATTAAACCGTGAAGAATTAAAAAACATTAAGGAACTATGCTTTACTGTATTCTACAAGGATGTAAATCCTAAGGCACCTTTTGGAAGCTTTATAATAAAAAAATGTGTATTAGAGGTTGAATAGTACAGTATTATAATAAATTAAAAGTTTTCTTTTGTTTATAAAAAGTATATTGTTACAATAGCACTCCCTTCTTGTATGTTTTTAAAAGATAAGTGCACAAAAAAGAGCAGTGAATAAGAATCGTACTCTAAAGGACAGTAAAAGAGCTGTGTAGAAAAGTTCTACACAGCTCTTTATATTTACTATAAATTATATGCACTCTGCCATCTTATTAAAAGTATATCTAGTTTTCTGGAATATGTTATTCATATATTCTTCCATATATAAATAATCCGGTTCGCCTTCTGAATTTACGGGCAATTTAATTTTTTCTTTTTTTAATAATTCTGGAAATAAACCAAAGTTATAAGAATATTTAGAAGCTATAGGCTGTAAGCAAGCGGTAATAAATAAGCATGCATATTCAGTTAAATGTTGAGTATCAATATAATAAATATCTCTTCCTGACACCCATTCTTCCTTTTGATAAAAAAATGTTGCGTTTTCCGCACCAAACGAAATAACTCTTGCAGGGTTTATACTCCCACTTGGTTTTTCGACATAGTATTTAATACCATTATTAAACTTGCTTCTTACAACATAAGGTATTCCATTTTCATCTTCAACAACATGTTTTGTATGATAAACATATGGCTTTTTTATAATCGGAAAAATATCAGAAATCTGAAAGGTTTCCCATCTACATGTATCTATTTGGTTGTAAGTGGAAAATTTCTTCGCTGACTGCAAGTCAGTCAGCGAAGAGCTGACTGCAAGTTCCAGATTTTTCATATATGATTCCATATATGAAAAATCTGGATTGCCTGTTTCATCAACAGGTAGTTTTATGCTTATTTGTTTTGCTGATTCTCTTGTGAATTTATTTACATAATCATAATTCAATCCTAATGCTCGATTTCTAAATACAGAAACAAAGAACAGCAATGAATACTTGCTCCATTTATCTTTATGCTTTCCAATAGGGTACATCCCTTGTACGTGTGGGTAGCCTACAAAATCCGTTTCTTGAAAGAAAATTGCATCAGCAGAAGTCGTGTCACTAAATGTAATTATTCCGCCCTTTTCTGTATTTTCTTGATTTGTATATCCGCCAATTCCGTTATTGAAACTTGAATTCACAACAACAGGATTGACACCATCTTCTTCCATAAGTGAACTATTTGTTAATTTATATGCTTTAGTTGGGTGTATATCAAAAAGTTCTCCTATTGGAAATGTACCCCATTCTTCGATTTTAATCGGTTTCATCTTGCTTATCCTCACTACTAATAGAAATTACAACATTGTTGTTTTTAAAAGTTATATCACTTTCATACATAACCCTTTTTATCAAAGAATCACTGAATTCCTTCACATCAATTCCTTGCTTAAACATCAAATAATCCATCATGGTTTTTGTGAAATCTTCTTCAAAAATTTCAAATGGTTTTTCGGGCATTTGATAGCTCAAATTTTTAGAAGGCTTAATCCATTGAACAGTATCATCCCCCGATTGTTTACGGATAATATCCACCCATCTATCTTCGATACTTTGCCATCTGTCTTTAATGTCTTGTCTGCCTTGATTTTTGACGGTTTCTAAGCCATCTTCTTCTATATAACAAGCGAAGATTTCTTTATCATTTTGAGGAACTCCTGCTGTAAAAATAAAGATGGATGTTGTAACTCCTTCTGAAAAAACTTTTTCAGGTAATTTTATGATTTTCTCAAGAGTACTGTGCTTGAGCAGTTTTCTTCCCTTTTTATCTTTTTCCAATTTCTTATCAGGAAGAATAAACGCACACTTTGTATTTCTTGGTACATTTTTTAATACATTTTCAACAATTGTCAAACAACCATATTTAGACTCAAAAGGTGGGTTCATCAGCACTTTCGTAATGCTTTTGGACTTTATCCAATCACAAGCTTCCTGTGTTCTGCTATCGAGGTGTTCCAAGTTGGTTTTTCCGTCTTTGTGTATAAGCATATTTGCACAAGCAAGAGCAAATATTTCTCGGTCAAATTCAATGCCATACAACTGAGTATCTTTAATTTTGGAGGCTTTTTTCGTGTTGATTCCGCCTGCTTCTTTCATCATATTACACATTGCTTTTACCAAAAAAGCACCCGATCCACAAGCGGCATCTAATACCTTATCATTTTGATTTACTTCTATCAATCTATACATAAATGAAGTAATATGATCTGGTGTAAAAACTTGACCGCTTTCAGATTTTTTCTTGTATCGGTTAAACTCGTTAAAGAATATACCCATAACGTCTTCACCATTCCAATAATCCGAATTAACACAATCTGAAATCTCAGAAACCCAAGAAATAAAATTATTAATAGCTTCTTGGTTGGTTGTGTTGTTCATTTTGATTTCGGCATACACTTCTGTTAGCAAGTCGAGTTTTAAATTTTGTTTTCTACTTTCTTCTAATGATTTTGAAAGTGTGCTAAGAATAGAATTTTTCATCAAAGTAAAATCCATATTCTTAACTAGTAATGCACCATATCTTTTAGCAACCAAAGCACAGGCAGTAAAAATCATTCTATGATACAAATTTTTAATACCAAACTCAGTGTGCAAACAATCGTTGATACGTTTGGTTAAGTTGTAAATATGTTGCTTATCGATGGTATCTTGTGTAAAGATTGCTAAATAATATGATTTGTCTTGCAATATGTTTGAAATCTGATCAGCAGATATCTCAATGTTGTTTTTGAAAACTCTAATATCTACACCATTGTATAGTATTCCACAAACATTTTTATATTTGGTTAGGACAATATTACAGTTTTTTATGAGTTCTTTTTCCCATTTTTGCAATGAAATATCTTCTTGTTCAGATTTCGTTTCCAAAATAATTGCAGGCAAGGTACAGTCATTTGGAAGATACCAACCGTCAGGTTTATCAATTACACCTTTGAATCCCAACTGATTGAAAGTTGTAATTTGCCCTGTTCCTTGTTTTACATTAGCTTCAGCTTTATCAAAACCAAGCTGAATTTTAGCAATATCTCTAACCTCGTCTTCAGTACGGCATACAATTTTATTTGCCATTGCTTTTTCCTCCATTTCCTTCCTGCTTCTTTAAATATTCATCAGCCGCTTTATTAAATAAATCTGCCATACTATGCATATTGTCATCGTAAGCAATAGCTGCAAGTAAACGTTTTACTTTAATAGGGTCCATTCTAAATTGGACTTGTCTGGTACGAGTAGCTTTGTTCTCTTTAATCAAAGATAGCACCTCCTAATGATATCATTCTATCTTGATTTAATGATATCATTTATGACAGAAGTTGTCAAGACTTTTTGTCGCATACCACAACAAGCAGGGAAAATGTACATCACATTTTCCAAACACTTTAGGATATCCTAAAACCTTATATGCAAAAAGCAGAAACGATTTCTCGTTTCTGCTTTTTAAATTACTATCCTTGAGAGTACGACCCCTATTCACTGCTCTTTTTAATCAAACACTATTGCGCAAAATCTTCATATTCGGTTTTTACATACGGTGTTGGGTTAGCATTGTATTTATCGCTATATTCTCCGCCACCTGTTACGTTGCCAAACATTTCACCCCAACCACCATAGTAGTTAAGGTATTCTCTAAAATCGTTATAGTGGTTGTGAGTATAAAACACATATACTTCATTGTTTTCATAAATGCCGTTACCGTTAAGGTCTTGACGAGCGTATACAAGTCTTGCCGCACCGCGATTAATTTTACTGCCTTGTATATACGGCTTTGGTGCATAACCCGGTGTCACGGTGCCTGTAGTACCAATATCCATCTCATAGTAACTTAAACTTCCACCGCAACCCGAAATATCGGGCAATTCAGGTTCATAAGGGTAGCGGTCGGTATCACCCTTAAAATAAGAATGATTTACGCGTAAATATTCTCCCCATGGGCTACTGCTGGGCTTGGTGCTCTTTTTAGAGGAATAATTTGCCGGTATTTTTCCGCTACCGCCAAAAGCGTACATATATGCCGCTACTTCTTCAAGTGTGATATAACCACCCGACTTATGTATGCGCATAACCTCGTGCCCATCGGCACCAACAACTATATATGTGTTGCCGTCATCTGTATACATAGCAGCAGTATTGCGCACAAATTTGCCGTTAGATGTTGGGCGATTTGATGCTTCTATAGCGTATTGACCCGGCACCTCTAACTTTCCCGACAGAAGAGCGTGCTTTGAGCGAAACGCCGCATCGGTGTTACAACAAGCGACTTTATAATTATTGTAAAATTCTGTTTTATTTATACTAAGATACGGATCTTCGTCGCCGTGATTACAACCCGCAACAGCATTATCTTTATCGGTTTCATTTTTTGCGTCTTCTTGCGGTGCTTCATTGGTATTAAAAATCCCGCTCGAAGCAACATCACTATTAACCGTTTCCCCGCTACCGTTATCTTTGTTATCATTTACAGCATAATTATTGCTTTGTGTGTCTTGGGTGTTATCTTCTTGCGATTCATTATTATCAATAATGAGTGACGATGAATTATTAACACTTGTTACACTGCTTGTATTAATGTGACTTGAATTTTCTGTTGGCGAATTTGGCTTACAAGCGGCAAGCTGTATAACCAATATTAAAGCAACCACAATAGCCGCTACTCGTTTTAAAAACATTATTTATTCATCCCTTTTCAAACTCTGTTTGCTATTATACCACAGTTTATATTTGACTATCAACAAAAAATGTGCTATATTTTTTAAAAAATATAAAGGATAATTTATGACTATAATAACACCCGATTACTACAATAAATTCAAGTGCATCGCCAACAAATGTAAGCATTCTTGTTGCATTGGTTGGGAAATAGATATTGATGATGTAACACTTAATAAATACAACAATCTAAAAGGCGATTTTGCCAACCGGCTAAAATCTAACATATCATTAGAAGAGACACCGCATTTTAAGTTAGATAAATCCGAGCGCTGCCCATTTTTAAACGAATGCGGTTTGTGCGACATTATTACAACCGTAGGCGAAGATATGCTTTGCCAAATATGCGCCGACCACCCGCGTTTTCGCAATTACTACGGCGATTTTACCGAGATCGGCTTAGGTCTCGCTTGTGAAGCGGCTGCCAAAATTATACTAACAAACAAAGAAAAATCAAGGCTTAATCTAACCTCGCAAGCTTTAGAATTACCTATTATTAAATTTCGCGAAAATATTTTTGATATTCTGCAAGACCGAGAATTTTCTATTGAAGAACGCGTAGAAAATTTACTATCATTTATCGGTGCGCAGTTGCCTTGCAACACCGATTGGTACACGGTGTTTAATAATCTTGAAAAAATGGATAAAGCGTGGGACCAATATTTACCCAACATTAAAGACGGGTTAAACTATTCTTGCGGCGATACTACGCTTGACACCGCTTACGAACAGCTTGTTGTTTATCTTATTTTCAGGCATTTGCTTAATAGCCAATATGACGACCTGCTAAAAGAAAGGGTTTTATTTGCCGCAATTATTTACAAGATTATACGTGCTATGAACACCGATAACACGTTAGATTCTCTTTTAAACATCGCGCGACTTTACTCTTGCGAAATAGAATACTCTGACGAAAATATAAACACAATATTATCATATTTAGGTTAACTTTAAAAATAACACTTCTTTCAGCTGAAGTGTTATTTTATTTACTTGCAAAATTATATAAAAAGATAT
>JAZSKN010000021.1:0-20520 GCA_045534895.1 Acutalibacteraceae bacterium | reverse complement strand
ACAGCGATGATATTCTTTTCTGCGTCAACCTTAACTACGCTAAGGTTTTGAACTGTAACTCTTTCATTACCGAGGTGACCAGCCATTTTCTTGCCCTTAAATACACGAGCAGGATCGATAACGCCGAGTGAACCGCCGTGACGGTGAACAGGGCCTGTACCGTGGCTTTCTTTAAGACGGCTAAAGTTCCAACGCTTAATTACGCCGGCGTAGCCTTTACCTTTAGATGTACCTCTTACATCAACAGCATCGCCTTCTGCGAAAACGTCTGCTTTGATGATGTCGCCTACGTTAACGGCGCTTGTGTCTTCAAATCTGAATTCACGAAGAACCTTTTTAGGAGCAACGTCGCCTTTTGCGAAGTGGCCCTTCATAGGCTTATTTACCTTTGAAGCCTTCAAATCGCCGTAGCCGATTTGTACTGCTTCGTAACCGTCGTTCTCGATTGTTTTCTTCTGTGCAACTACACATGGACCTGCTTCAATAACAGTAACCGGAACAACATTACCATTTGCGTCAAAAAGCTGAGTCATACCAAGCTTTTTGCCAATGATTGCCTTTTTCATAAGTTTTCCTCCATTTTGGTTATTGGTCAACTTTCGCTGACATGACCGAGGGTGTAATAATAATGAAACTTTACTTTTAATACATATATAATATATTAAAGCTTGATTTCGATTTCTACACCGGCGGGGAGCTCAAGAGAAGTGAGAGCTTCAACAGTTTTGTTTGAAGGTCTGATTACATCGATGAGCCTTTTGTGTGTCCTCATTTCGAACTGCTCACGGCTGTCCTTATATTTATGAACAACACGAAAAATTGTAACGATTTCCTTTTCGGTTGGTAGCGGTACTGGACCTGATACTCTAGCGCCTGTACGTTTAGCGGTTTCCACTATCTTTTCAGCGGACTGGTCTACAAGTGCATGATCGTAACCTTTAATACGAATTCGGATTTTTTCTTTCACTGCCATGTGAAAATTCGCCTCCTTGTTTAGTTGGCGGGCAAAACTTACACCGTGCCGTGCGTTTCTTCACAACACAACATAAAACCGGCATTTGCTGGGGTTAACGCAAATCCGGAGCAGCGACTCGCATCGCCGCGACACTTCAGGTTTCGCAAGTAACCGTTAGTGCCTCCAAGTTCTTTCGCCCGGTTTAAAATCGGACATACTCCGCGGAAATTTCCCCATTCTGGATGGGCCACCTCCCGCATCAACGCATGTTTTACGCCGCATTCTCGCAGCGTGCCATATGATAATAACACAAGTGTTTCAAAAAATCAAGCATTTTTTGCATAAAATTTCTTATATTTTTTATGAATTTTTGTGGGTGTTTTTGTATAATATGACGAAAATTTTTGACTAAATATTTTATTTAGTGTTCTTTTGTTTTTTTATCACAATATATTGTATTTTTATTCAATTATATCCCTTAAATCCTTCGCCAACAATCTCACCGGCATCACTTACAACCATAAAAGCGCGGTTGTCATATTCTTTTACAACATCATAAATCGATGATACCTCGTGAACACGAACGGTACACATAAGCATTGTTCTGCTTTCACCTGTATAACCACCTGTTACCGCAAGTTTTGTCACGCCACGTCTAATTCTGTGATTTATTTCGTTGCAAATTTTATCCGGCAAGCTCGTAATAATATAAATTATTTTGCCCTTATCGGCACCGTACAGCAAAACATCCATTATGCGCGTGCCCATATACATTGCAATAATCGAATATAGCGCACTTTCTGCATTTTTGTAAACAATGGCATTAAGAAAAATAACAACACCGTCGGCCATAAGAATTATTTTTCCTACGCTAAGATGTCGACGCTTTTTATTTATAAGCTTCGCTATAATGTCTATTCCGCCGGTTGTAGCGCCTCTAAGTAATATCAGCGACAAACCAATGCCCATTAAAATGCCGCCAAACATAGACGCTAATATTCCCTCGGTTTGCAGTGTTGGTAAAAACCACATCGATATATCAAGGCTTAAAGACACCAGTACTGTAACAAAAGCCGTTTTTAAAATAAAGACTCCACCCATTTTTACAAATCCTAACACAAGCACCGGAATATTAAAAACAAAAAGCATAGTACCTGTGGGGATATTAGTGATATGATTCACAACCGCCGCAACGCCCGTAAATCCACCGGGAGAAATTCCGTTTGGTGACAAAAAAGTGTTAACTGATACCGAATAAATAATGGCCCCTGCAAAAAAGTAAAATATATCTACAAATATTTTTTTAATATTGCTTTTCATAACAAAAACCTCCGCACAGTTATTGTGTACGAAGGTTAATTATATATACATTTTTTACCAAATCATTTTAAATAAAGCCTCGATACGTTCGTTTTGTCCCGATAGGTGCAAAAAACCGAATAAACATTCAAGACCGGTTGCCGCGTGATATTCACCGGCAGTTGCACTTTTAGGGGTGTTTCCGGTATGAAAATTTCTGCCGCGTCTAAAAATCATCATTTCTTTTTCGGTAAGGGCGCCCTCTATTTTCTTAAATGCTTCAGCCTGAGCCACTGCACTTACGTATTTTACCGAAAGGGCGTGTAAATCACCCGAAGAACGATTAATTTCGGCAAGCTTGGTTCTTACAAGCAGTCCGTAAACCGCATCCCCGACAAACGCCAATACCGACGGGCTTAATAAATTTACATTATCCATAAATCATATACCTTTTATATTATACGCGTATTTTAAGGTTTGAAAGAAATTTGGTCATAACGCCGATTTGAAGCAAGTGTGCTGTATTATTTATACCGCCTCTTGCGAAAATCAAGTTATGGACAAATTTACTCAAACCTCTAATCAACAAAGTCAAATTCGACGTCATACACACTTACAGTATCGCCCTCTTGAACACCCGCTTTGCGAAGCGCGTCAATAATACCTGTTTGGCGCATAACACGTTCAAAGTATTGAAGTGATTCATAATCATCAGGGTCAACCTGATTCATAACATCCATAATCCAAGGCGCATCCTCTACAAAGAATACACCGTCGCAAGCGCGTATACTAAAGGTGCGCTTTTTGTTAGTACTTAAATCAAGCTGTGGCTTTGGCTCAGCCTCATAAATCTTTATTGCAGGCAGCTTTGCAAGCTCGGCTGCAACATAGTTTATAACATCAGCAGTACCTTCGGCAATAGCCGCCATAGCAGGAAAAAATTTATAACCGCGACTCTCAAAATACTCGGCGTATTTTGCTATTTCTTCCTCTTCAATCAGGTCGCATTTATTGCCCACTACAACCTGTGGGCGCGTTGTAAGTTCCTCGTTAAAGGCGGTAAGCTCTGAATTGATTTTTTCAAAATCATCAATAGGGTCACGACCCTCGCTGCCCGAAATATCTATAACGTGAACAAGCAGTCGGCAACGGTCTACGTGACGCAAAAATTCGTGACCGAGACCAATGCCTTCGCTGGCGCCCTCAATAAGACCGGGTATATCCGCCATAACAAAAGAGCTGCCCTCGCCCATTCTGATAACACCCAAAACGGGAGTAAGAGTTGTAAAGTGGTAGTTTGCAATATTTGGCTTGGCATCGCTTACAACCGACAAAAAGGTTGATTTGCCCACGTTTGGAAAACCAATAAGACCAACGTCGGCCAGTAGCTTTAGCTCAAGCGTTACGTCAATTTCCTCACCCGGATTACCGTTTTTAGCAAAGCGCGGTATCTGACGTGTAGCATTAGAGAAATGCTGATTACCCCAACCACCGTTACCGCCTTTTGCAATAACAATCGGCTCGTCATCCGATAAATCGGCAATGATGCGACCGGTCTCTTGCTCCTTAACCACAGTGCCTCGCGGAACATAGATTATTAAGTCGGGCGCTTTTTTGCCGGTACAATGTCGGGTTTTGCCGTCTTCGCCGTTTTCTGCAGCATACTTACGCTTATAACGAAAATCGGCAAGTGTAGACAAATTATCGTCTACTTTAAAAACAATATCTCCGCCTTTGCCGCCGTCGCCACCGTCAGGTCCACCTGCGGCAACATATTTTTCACGACGAAAAGATACAGCTCCATTACCGCCGTTACCCGCTTTTAAATGTATATTTGCTATATCTACAAACATTTAATTATTCTTCCTCAAATTCATCAAAATCCTCAAAATCGGCATCGTCAAAATCCATTTGAGCGTTTACAACATTTTCGTAAAGCTGCTGCGCAATTTCAAGATCGCTTTCATTTACATAAATTTCCTGCACGCTAAAGCCACCGCCAAATACTATTTGCATAGCATCTTCGGTTTCGTCACAAGTAAAGATAATTCCATTATCGCGAAGAACATCCTTAAAAATTTCTGCCGCAACAATGTTGTCAACACTTGCCGCAAGAACCGGCTTTTTAACAATAAGCGCTTCCTCGGCGGCCTGTTTTGCCTTTAATTCTTCTGCTTCTTTAAGCTCTTTTTCATAAGCTTCAAAGGTTTTAAGCTCTGCGCCGCATACGGCACATATCTCGGCATCATTTTCGCACTCAAAACCACATACGTGACAAGTTTTCATAATATCACCTTTTTAATTAAGTCTAAAAGATTAAAAAAACCGAGCGATCGCACACAAGGTTCGCCGCTCGGTTTAAACTTTAAATAATTACTGCTCCACAGCGTAGATGCTAACCTGCTTGCGGTCTCTACCTACGCGCTCAAACTTAACCTTACCGTCGATAAGTGCGAATAAAGTGTCATCAGAGCCACGGCCAACGTTGTTGCCTGGGTGGATGTGTGTTCCTCTTTGGCGAACGAGTATGTTGCCTGCGAGAACGAATTGACCGTCTGCACGCTTAACACCAAGACGTTTTGACTCGCTGTCACGACCGTTCTTGGTTGAACCCATACCTTTTTTATGAGCGAACAACTGAATGTTTAACTTTAACATTATCTACACCTCCGTAGTTATTTTAATTCGATTGCTGTACTGTTTTGAAAGCTCGGTTAGATGAAGCTTAAGACCTTTAAGCACTGCAACTGTTTTATCACTTGGGGCAATAACCTTAACGCGCATTAAGGCGTCATCTACAGTTATATCACACTCATCACCGACTATCTCGGTAATGGTGTTAGCGGTCATATACGCGGCGCTTGAAACGGCCGAGCATACTATCTTGCCCTCAAAATCATCACAGTTATCAGAGCTGTGTCCCTTAATTTCAAAACCGTAAAGGCTTTCACTTTTTGACAGAAATTTTACACGTGTCATACTAAAAATTAACCGATTTCGGTAATTTGTACTTTAGTGTAAGGCTGTCTGTGGCCCATTTTACGAGCGCTGCCCTTCTTAGGCTTGTAGGTAAATACTGTTACCTTTTTGCCCTTGCCGTTTTTAAGAACTGTGCCTTTTACAAAAGCGTCCTTAACGTAAGGCTTGCCAACCTTTAAACTCTTGTCGCTTACAGCAACGACTTTGTCGAAGGTTACCTCTGAGTCAACCTCTGCGTCAAGCTTTGCAATGTAGATAACGTCACCGTTTTCTACACGATACTGCTTACCGCCTGTTTCGATAATAGCGTACATTTTTCACACCTGCCTGATATTTTACAGTCTCGCTAAAGATAGGCGTGCGGCCCTCTTTTCAGGGCGCAACTTACAAAGCCCACAATATGCGGCTCGAATATTATAACGCAACAGCCGTCCTTTGTCAAGAAAATATTTTCAAAAATTTTTATTGCATATTTATATATTGTATTTTTTATCATTTTATGATATTATATTTATAATTATATTCACAAGAAAGAAGTTTCACCTATGTCAGAAATAATTACAAACGAAAAGAAAAAGGTTTTAAGCTGTATACAGCCAAGCGGTATGCTAACGCTCGGCAACTATTTAGGTGCGCTTAAAAACTGGAAAAATATGCAAGAAGAATTTGACTGCACATATGCAGTTGCAGACCTTCACGCCATTACCGTGCGTCAGGAACCTGCAAAACTGCGCGCACAAATTTACTCCACCTATGCCATAATGTTGGCACTCGGGCTTGACCCCGAAAAAAGCACATTGTTTATTCAGTCACACGTAGCCGAGCACACCGCGCTTTCGTGGTTGCTTTCTTGCAATACGCAATTTGGCGAAATGTCACGCATGACACAGTTTAAGGATAAATCAGCCAAGCACGCAAACAATGTAAACGTAGGTCTTTTCTCATATCCTGTGCTTATGGCGGCAGATATATTGCTTTACCAACCCGATTTTGTTCCCGTTGGCGCCGACCAAAAACAGCATCTTGAAATTGCGCGCGATATCGCAATCCGTTTTAACAATCTTTACGGCGACGTGTTTAAAATTCCCGAACCGTATATTGCAAAAACAGGCGCGCGCGTAATGTCTTTGCAAGACCCTGCCAAAAAGATGTCTAAATCAGATGAAAACGCAAACGCTTGGGTGGCAATTCTTGACGACCGTGATACAATCATTCGCAAGTTCAAGCGCGCCGTTACCGACAGCGAGGCTTGCGTTCGTATGAATGAAAATCAAGCCGGTATTTCTAATCTTATTACTATTTACAGCGCAGTTACGGGCAAGAGCGTATCTGAAATTGAAAAAGAGTTTGAAGGCCGCGGCTATGGCGACTTTAAGCTTGCTGTCGGCGAAGCCGTTGCCGACGAGCTTGCGCCCATTAAGGCAGAATATGACCGAATTATATCTGACAAGGGCGAGCTTGAACGCATTTTCCGCGAGGGTGATGCCCGTGCCGAACGCGTAGCACGCAAGACCTATTTTAAGGCTATGAAAAAGGTTGGCTTTGTGCTATGATTTTTCCGTGTGAAAATCAAAAAATTAAAACCTCGGTGCAAAGCTTTATTGCTTCACACCGTATTCCCCACGCAATACTGATAGAGGGCGAAAGCAAAAGCACAAATATTGAGCTTGCGCATTATATTGCTACCGCGGCCGTATGCAGCGGCAATTCCGCCCCTTGCGACAGCTGCAAAGACTGTCATCTGGCGGCGGTTGGTTCGCACCCCGATATAACAACGGTAAAAACCGTTGACGGTAAAAAGTTTTTGTCGGTAGACCAAGTGCGTGAGCTTCGCGCCGATGCTTTTATAAAGGCGCACTCGGCGGCGCATCGCGTATTTATTATAGAAGACGCCGATTGTATGAATCCGCAAGCGCAAAACGCATTGCTTAAAGTGTTAGAGGAACCACCGCAAAACGTAATTTTTATACTGCTTGTGGCGTCTAAAACTGTTTTGCTTGACACCATTATTTCGCGTTGCGTATTACTATCTTTAACAGATTCGGTAAATACCGACCTGCCACACGCAGAAATTGCCGAGCAATTTATAAGCTTATTGTTATCCGGCAGCGAATACGAAATGCTTAAATTACTTTTGCCGCTTGAAAAAAGCCGAACCGACGCCGAAGCGTTTTTTAGCACACTTGCAGTCTGCACCGCAAACCGATTAAAAAAGGCTTCGGGTCACGCAAGAGTGCTTGACAGGCTTTTTGACGACACTAAATATTATCTTGAGCTTTTATCAACAAATATAAATATGTCGTTGCTCATAAGCCTTGCGGCAAGCCGTTCAAAAAGTCTTTTAGACATTTAGTCCACATATATAAAGAGGTAAATTATGACACAGGTTATTTCAGTTAAATTTAAAGATAGCGGAAAAAACTACTATTTTTCACCCGACGGCAAAACGTATACGGAGGGGCAAAACGTAATTGTTGAAACCGCCAACGGTTTGGCTTTTGGTACCGTTTCACAAGGTAACCACGAGGTTGAGGATGACCGCGTGGTGCCGCCGCTAAAAAAGGTTATGCGTATAGCGAGTGAAAAGGATATAAAACGCTTAGAAGAAAACAAGGCAAAAGAGTCTGACGCTTTTACTGTTTGTGAAAATAAGATTATCGCCCGCGGACTCGATATGAAGCTTGTAAGGGTTGAATACTCTTTTGACGGCGGAAAAATCACCTTCTTTTTCACCGCCGACGGCAGAGTAGATTTTCGCGAGCTTGTAAAGGATTTAGCAAACCATTTTCATTCACGCATCGAGCTGCGTCAGATTGGCGTTCGCGACGAGGCAAAAATGCTTGGCGGTATTGGTATTTGCGGTCAGCCCTATTGTTGCAAGCGTTTTCTTGATGACTTTTTGCCCGTATCTATTAAAATGGCAAAAGAGCAGGGCTTGTCGCTTAATCCTACAAAAATCTCGGGTAGCTGTGGCAGACTTATGTGTTGTCTCAATTACGAGCAGGATGCATATGAGTATCTTAATTCTATTACACCGCACGTTGGCGCTACTGTTAAAACCGAGCAAGGCATAGGCACTGTAACCGACGTAAACTTTATTACCGGTAACCTTACCGTAAAGCCAAAAGAGGGCGAAGGCGCGCCCTATAAAACCAATCGCAAAAACGTAAAGATTTTGAGCAGTCACAAACAAAAAAAGGCTGATGACACGCAAGAATAAAATTCCTCTTGCAATTTTGCTCGAATATTGTTACAATATGTTAAACAGGTTTTACAAAACCTTTTATTCCACTTTAGAGGCAGGTGTAACCAATGGCTTACAAAATTACTGATGCTTGCATCAGCTGTGGCGCTTGCGCAGGCGGTTGTCCTGTAGACGCTATCGCTGAAGGCGACGGCAAATACGAAATCGACGCAGACGCATGCATGGATTGCGGCGCTTGTGCAGCAGGTTGTCCTGTAGAAGCTATCGTTGAAGGCTAATTTTTAGTACTTAACAAAAGTAAGGTTCAACATTTTGTTGAACCTTTTCTTTTTTTGTGGTAATATGTATATGTAAAAACTTTTTGGAGGTATTTTTATGAAAGACCAAAATTGCGCATATTGTATGGGCGGAGAATTACTTGACAAGTTTGGCATTTTTATTTGTGATTTGTCTGTAAGCCAGCTTATTTTATTTAAAGAACAGTCAAAACCCGGTCGTGTTATTGTGGCTTACAAAGACCACGTCAGCGAAATCGTTAACATCAGCGAAGACGAGCGCAACGCATTTATGGCAGACGTTTGCCGCGCGGCAAATGCAGTGCACAAGGCTTTCAACCCCGATAAAGTGAACTATGGCGCTTACGGCGACACAGGCTGTCATTTGCATATGCACATTGTGCCAAAATATAACGGCGGTGACGAATGGGGCGGCGTGTTCCAGATGAACCCCAATAAAACCTACCTTACCGACGAGCAATACACCGAAATGATTGAAAAAATTAAGGCAAACTTATAAAATTAAAAGCACCGATTAACTCGGTGCTTTTTTGTTAAATAAAGCGTTCTACTACAAACACTACCACGCAGGCAATGCTCGCTACAATTGGCAGTCCTCCGCCCGCATAGGCGATAACCATTGAAGCAACAAACGCCGCAGCCGCCGACCACACACTTTCGGTAGCATCAAGAATCGCGGGGAAGGTCATAACTGCAAGCGTTACAAACGGCACGTAATAAAGAAATGATTTAAAAAATTGGTTTGTAATTTTTTTCTTTATAAGCGCCAACGGCAACATACGTATAAGATAGGTCACCACCGCCATTATAAACATATAAATATAAATGTTATTCATTTTTCGCTTCCTCCTCGTCTTTTATGGGGAAGAAGTATGCCGCCACGCTTGCAATAACAAGTGTTAATATTATTACCCTAAAGCCCGACGATATTTCTTTAAGTACAGGCGTTACAGCAAACACAAGGCTTAACAACATAGAAATTATAACTATACCAAGCAGCACCTTGTTATTTTTTGTAGGCGGTACAATTATTGCGATAAACATACCGTAGAGCGCCACTCCCAATGCACTTAGTACACTTGCAGGCAAAATTTCGCCCGAAAGGCAACCAAGCGCTGTGCCACCAACCCAACCGGGCCACGATGCCGCTATAAGCCCATAGCAATACGCCGGCGGTACATTTTCGTATTCATAGGCGCTTGATACGCCAAATACTTCGTCTGTTACGCCAAACGATATTAAATATCGGTGATACGTCTTCATTTTTGAGTCAAAGCGTTGCGAAAGTGACGATGACATAAGGCAATATCTAAGGTTAATAACAAGCTGGGTAAGCGCCATCTCAATATATCCTGCATTTGCCGTTATTACTCCAATTGCCGCAAATTGACCTGCCGATGTTAAATTGGTAGCAGATATTAAAATTGCCTGCAACGAGGTTATGCCCGAATTGCGAGCCGCAATACCAAATGTAAACGATACCGCAAGGTAGCCTAAAAATATTGGTATTCCGTTTTTAAAGCCTCTTTTAAATATTGTAAAATTATCCATACAGTTCCTGACCTTTAATTGATTGACAATATTTTTAATGAATAGTATAATTAATTAGATACAAATATGTAACCGTACTGTTCGCTTTGCGCCATAGATACAAAATCGGTGTCAGCTACAATTATATGATCAATAAGCTGTACCCCTACGTCAGAAAGCGTTTTTGCAAGTCGCTGTGTAATTACCATATCACTCTCGCTTGGAAGTGCTATTCCGTTTGGATGATTATGGCAAAGCACCAAAGCCGCAGCGTTTGTGTCAAGCGCGCGCTTTACGAGGTCACGGTTAGATATGCCAACGCTATCTATTGCGCCGTCGCCCAAAAATGCAAAATCTAACATAGCGCCCTTTACGTCAAGGCACATAACACCAACTCTTTCACGTGTTTCGCCCAAAAAGCGACCAAGTATATACTTGCCTATGCTATCAAGATTTTTAAAGGTCGGCTTTTGCTTGGATTTATCATATATGTATCTTTGTGCAATAGGCATTATAAGCTTAAGCAGCACCGCGCCTCGCTCACTAAGCCCCTTAAACGCGGCAAGCTCTTCTACCGGAGCATCAAGCACCGCGGCAACGGTGCCGTATTTTTTTATAAGCTCGTGCGCTATTGGGTTCGTATCGGCACGCTGTACGCAATAAAAAAGCAAAATTTCTAAAATTTTATGTGGCGGAGTATTGCTGTCAAAACCGTGTTGCAAAAACTCTTGCCTTATTCGTTCGCGATGCCCCTCGTGCACGTTGTCCATTTTAACACCTCTTTATAAAAGGATTTTATTATGAAAAGTTTTACTATTACCAAAAATGATGCAAATCAGCGTCTTGACAAATTTATAACCAAGGTTTGCCCCACCCTGCCGCAAGGTCTTATGTACAAATACATTCGTACCAAGCGCATTAAAATTAATGGCAAACGCGGCGAAATATCAACACGCCTTAACGCAGGTGACACGGTTGACGCATATATTAATGACGAGTTTTTTGTGGAACTCGCTCCAAGGTATGATTTTTTAAGCTCGCCTGCAAGGCTTAATATTGTATATGAAGACAAAAATATTTTGCTTGTCGATAAAGAGCAAGGACTTATTGTTCACCCTGATAAAAGCGAATATCGCGATACGCTAATCGGCAGAATACAGCACTATTTATATGATAAGGGCGAATATAAGCCCGACGAGGAAAACAGCTTTAAGCCAGCCCTTGCTAACCGAATTGACCGCAATACAGGCGGCATAGTTATCGCCGCCAAAAATGCCGAGGCGCTTCGCATTCTTTGCGATAAAATCAAAGACCGTGAAATCGACAAGCGTTATCTTGCTGTTATTCACGGCGTGCCAAAAAAGAAAAGCCAAACGCTTGAGGGCTACCTTGAAAAGAACCAAGACAAAAACAAGGTATATTTAAGCGGTAAAAAAACCGATAATAACCTTACCATAAAAACCAAATACACTACCATTGCTTCTAAAAATAATCTTTCGCTTATCGAGGTAGAATTAATTACCGGCCGCACCCATCAAATACGCGCTCACATGGCATCTATTGGTCACGCACTTTTAGGCGACGGAAAATACGGCAAGCTTGGCAGTGATAAAAAAATGGGCTTTGACAAGCAAGCTCTGTACTCTTATAAATTGACATTTGATTTTACCACAGACGGCGGAATTTTGCAATACCTTGACGGCAAAACCTTTACCGTTAAAAAAGTATGGTTTGCCGAGCAACTGTTTGGGGATGGGTATAAAAAATTATTATAAAGCAAATCAAACCCGAGGATTTAAGAAACACCATTTGTCTACCGGACAAATGGTGTTTCTTTTCTGCGAAAGACTACCTAAACGGAGCGGAATTGGGAGAAAAACTACCCAAAAGTAATGTGCCTGTCCTGTTAGACAAATTGGAATTTACTTACTTAAATTTATCATTGAATAGACCATCAGACCAACACCAATACCGAATAATATACAACCATATACCTCAGTTAACTGGTTTGCAAAGAATCCTACTGTTCCACTACCCAGAGCACATAATATTGCAAATAATAATTTTTTCTTTTTCATACAACTACACTCCTTCGCTAAATTCTTATTTATTGAACAGATTATATCACTTTTCTGCATACAAATCAAGGCGTAGCCTTGTATATCATCAATTCCGCAGGAATTGCATATCATCAACACGAAGTGTTGCATCTCATCAAGCCGCAGAAAAATTATACACGGCTTTGCCGTGATGATATACCATCGCAAGGCGATGGATGATATACAGCCCCTTTGGGGCTGATGATATGCCAAGCCTGCGGCTTGGATAAAAAAAGAAGTAACTTTTGGTATCCAAAAGTTACTTCTTTTTTGGTGCGGGTAACAGGACTTGAACCTGCACCGAGGAATCCCGACTAGAACCTGAATCTAGCGCGTCTGCCAATTCCGCCATACCCGCATATATTTAATTGTTATTTTGGGCAGCCGCGCCCTATAGTTCTGCTAAATGCGTGGCGCGTTTCCCTCAGAAATATAGTCGCCCTGCTCGCTTGGTGCGCTTCGCATTGCTCCTTATTTCTTCACCTCAGCGTCACACCTTCTTCACCCACCGGGTGCGGTGTACCGCTTCACCCAATTCCGCCATACCCGCTTAATTAAGTTTTTTGACCCCTAAATTTTACACGGCGAGGTCATCCGAGGCGGGCAATCAAGCTAATCCACAACCCTATTTTTACACAGTGGCTAACCGTGGCGGAACTTACTTTTCAGATAAATCTTACTTTTTCGGTTAACTCCACTGTTGCCGAAATAATCGGCAACCACAATTATACATAATTGCATTTTAAATGTCAATACCAATCATCTTTATTTGTGATAGGCTCCGCCCTCGTTAATTTTAAACGCGCGATATATTTGCTCAAGCAGCATTACTCTAAAAAGCTGATGTGGAAAGGTCATTTCAGACAAAGACAGTCGCGTCTTGCTTTGTTGCTTTATGGTATTGCTTAAACCGTATGAGCTTCCTATTATAAAGCACATATTTGTGCCGCTGTTTGTGTTTATGTCTATAAAATCCGCAAATTTTTCACTTGAAAGCGGCTTGCCCTCTACGCACAGCGTTGTTATATACGCGCCTTCGGGTATGCGTTTTTGTATCATTTCGGCCTCTTTTTCAAGCGCCAAGTCCACTTCGCTTTGTGAAGGCTTTTCGGGCAAAGCAACGGGATTTAACTCTACTAAATCAAGCTTGCAATAACGCGACAGTCTTTTGCTATATTCTTCTTGCGCGTCGCGCAAATATTTTTCTTTTAATTTACCCAACGTAATAAGTGTTATCTTAATCAAAACACCGTCACCCCAACCGCTTTTGGTTTTGCTATTTCTAAAATATAATCTACGCCCTCTGCCGCGCCAATACCCGCAAGCGCTGTGCGCGCTGTTGCATGCGCCAATAACGGCGTGTTGTTTTCTGCGCTTAAATGACCCAGTATAATGCGGCTTGTTCCCTTTTGTAAAAGGGTCGGTAATTCGGCGGCGCAAGCATTGTTAGAAAGATGACCTTTGTCTGATAATATTCTTAGCTTCAGCTGCGCGTTATACGGCCCTTGTCGCAACATTTCTACATCGTGGTTAGACTCTATAAGCACCACGTCACAGCCGTACAGCTTTTGTCTTATAACGTCGGTCATTATTCCAAGGTCGGTGCAAACTGCGGCGCGTCTACCGTCAGGCAGTGTTACAACATATCCACCGCTACCCTCTGCATCGTGACTTGTTGCAAAAAATTCAATCGCCGCATCCCCAATTTGTATTAGCTTATCTTCGGCAATTATTGTTTGCGTGGTGGGTAAAATCAAATCTTTTTCGCTCAATATTTCTAATGTTTTGGGCGAAGCAATTACAGGAATTTGCACTTTTTTAAGAAAGGTTTTAAGCCCTACAATATGGTCACTGTGCGTATGGGTTATGGCAATCGCACGCAGTTTTTGCACATCGCCTATCTGCTCTATCGACGCCAACAGCGCCTTGCAAGAAATGCCCGCATCAATTAAAATATCGCCGTCTTGCGTAGATATATATGTACTGTTGCCCGATGATCCGCTTGCCAGTGTACACAGCCTTGCCATATTCTCTTTCCTTTCTTTAATAATATGTTTTACGGCGGCTATAAAAGCCGCCGTATATTTTATGCGTTTTTAAAAACTGTTTCTTTGTTAATAATTGGCACGCGTTTAATATCTGCGCCCAATTTTTGAAGCTTTTCTGCAACGTTTTCATAACCGCGATCAATGTAGATTGTATTTTCTACCTCGGTTATACCCTCGGTCATAAGACCTGCGATTATCATTGCAGCACCTGCTCTTAAGTCTACCGCTTTTACAGGTGCGGGCGTTAATTTTTCTACACCGGTAATAACAGCCATTTTGCCGTCTACCTGTATTTGCGCGCCCATACCTATAAGCTGTTCAACATATCTAAAACGGTTGTCCCACACGCCCTCGGTTACTATGCTTGTACCGTCGGCAACTGCTAAAAATGTTGCAATTTGTGGTTGCATATCGGTTGGAAAACCAGGATGCGGCATTGTTTTAACATTACATTTTTTAGGCCTTTCGTTCATTGTAACGCGAACAGCCTCGTCATATTCTTCAACCGTTACGCCTGCCTCAACAAGCTTGGCGATAATTGATTCTAAATGCTTTGGAATAACGTTTTCTATAAGCACATCTCCGCGAGTAGCCGCCGCAATAACCATATATGTTCCGGCTTCTATCTGGTCGGGAATAATGCTATAGTTTGTACCGTGAAGTCGCTCAACACCACGTATTTTTATAACGCTTGTGCCTGCGCCCATAATATTTGCGCCCATAGAGTTCAAAAAGTTTGCAAGGTCAACTATATGAGGCTCACGCGCCGCATTTTCTATAACGGTAAGTCCCCTCGCCTTTACAGCCGCCAACATAATGTTTATGGTAGCGCCAACCGAAACGACGTCAAGATAAACCGAGCAACCACGCAGCGTTGATGCACGGGCATCTACCATACCGTTTTCAATTATAACCTTTGCGCCAAGCGCCTCAAAACCTTTTATGTGTTGGTCAATAGGTCTTACACCAAAATCGCAACCACCCGGAGGTGCAACGCGCGCACGGTTGTGACGCCCCAACAACGCGCCCAAAAAGTAACTTGATGCGCGCATACCCTCTGCCATCTGTTTATCAATAACAAACGAATTTGCTTTGGCTGGGTTAATTTCAACCGTAGATTTATTTATAACCTTAACCTCTGCGCCCAACTGCTTTATTGCACGAAGCAGAGTTGCAACGTCAGAAATCTCGGGTAAATTTTCAATTATACAAGGGGTATCGGCAAGCAAAACCGCCGGCAAGATTGCAACTGCCGCATTTTTTGCGCCACTTATGTGCACCGCGCCTTTTAAGGACTTTCCGCCGTTTATAACAAACTTATCCAAATACGGCACTCCCATCTTTATTATTTTATAAAAAACAAAAAATTGAATATCTCTCTTTAAAGTATAGCCATTTTTTAAAATACAATACCTTAAATGATTATATACCTATAAGAAGATTTTGTCAATCAAAATCCATTATGCCGAATGCTTAGACGGCGCTTTAGCCGCTTTAGGCTGTTTTTGGTAAAAGTTGCCGCTTATATACACCAATATAAAGATTGCTTGTGCTATCAGCAATAATGCCGATGAAATATCGCCCGTCGAAAGCTCGGCTTTTTGTGAAGCGGCAGCAATAATTTTTGGAACCGATGTTGCCAATAACATCGCTATCGCTAAAACACCAACCACCAATATTCTTTTAGGTGCCGAATCGGCATTTTTAAAGCCGTTTTCAAAAGAAGCAAATTCAAACAAAAACAACAGTAATGCGCTGTTTGCAAATATCATAAACACGTTTTCGGTCACCAGCGCCAAAGCCGAAGTACTTATAAACAGATTAATTAACTTAATTACGTAGTATACGGTTGGCACAACTAAAAAAGCACTATGAAACTTATAATCATATATATTTTTAATGCCATACATCACAAATACGCACGCCGAAAGCAGACTCAAAACAAAAGATATGCCGTTCCAGCCTGTAAATCCCAATATAGAAACGGTAACAACCGCCTCGTAAACAAACATACCGCCTGTAAGCAGTCCTGCAATTGCAACAACCGGCTTAAATACCTTTTCGTTTTTTTCAATGTCATCTACCGTGCTCGCTAATATGCTTATTGCTATTGAGGCAATACAAACAATTGCGCTTATCATTATGCTGACCTGCGAATATTGTTGCTTAACAAATCCGGTTGCATTATCAATTGTAAAAACAAGCTGTATCACCCTAAGCAATACACATATAGGTAACGAAACACCTAAGAGTCCTATTATGTGACGGTATTTCAAATTTATCACCTCTAAAAAGAATTTACTTTACACATACATCATATATTTTATATATATAAGTACAAAAAGTCAACAAAATTAAAGTAGGTGACGTATGAAAGGAATTTTTTTGCTTAGCATTATTATTGTTTTTTCTTTGTTGGTTGTTCCGTTATCGGCCATAAAAAAGCCAAACGAAAATGCCACCGCAGTAAACAAAACCCAAACCAACGTTGTTTATGAAAACATAAATGCTTCCAAAAATGACGAAAAGGTTAAGGTTTTATACAACGGCAAGGTATCTGAATATTCGATAAAGGATTATCTTTTTGGTGTTGTCGCCGCCGAAATGCCCGCACTTTTTGAAGTCGAAGCCCTAAAAGCACAGGTTGTTGCCGCCCACACCTTTTATTGTTATCAAAAAAGCAATAATAAAAACGTTTCGTATGATATTTCTTCTGACCCTAAAGAAGCGCAGTGCTTTATTTCTCGACAAGACGCCACATCTCGATGGGGAGAAAAATCACAAGAGTATGTCAAAAAAATCGATGATTGCATAGACGCCGTTTTAAACGAAATATTAGTCTATAACAACAAACCCATCTTTGCAGCGTATCACGCAATATCAAGTGGCAAAACCAACAACTGTGGGGACGTTTTTGGCAAAGATATTCCCTATCTTATATCGGTTGACAGCGAGGGAGATATGCTTGATAACGGATATTTAAGCACAGTTTCTTTTACCGATAAAGAAATAAAAGAAAAGCTTAAGTCGGTAATTGCTGCAACCGACGACCCACAGGATTATTTTACCGACATCAATCGCACCGATAACGGCTATGTTAAATCGCTCAAATATTGCGGCAAAGAAATAACCGGCTCTGCCTTGCGCGATTTGCTTGATTTGCGCTCGTGCAATTTTGAAATTAAGTTTTCAGAAAACATTTTTACCTTTAACGTAAAGGGTTACGGTCACGGCGTTGGTATGAGTCAAATCGGCGCAAACTATTTAGCGCGGCAGGGCAAAACCTACCAAGAAATACTGTTTCATTATTATTCGGGGGCGCAGTTGCAAAAATTATAAAAAAATGCTTGACAAACATATACTTGTTGTGTATAATACTTTAGCAATCCAAAGACAGTAGGTGGCATATGCCGTAAGTTTAACGCCTACCGAGGTGAGCGTGAATAATTTATTTAAAATTTTTCATGTCTACCCTTATGTCCTTGGGTGGACATTTTTTATTTTCACTCGGAGGTGAAACACATTGCCAAACGCAAAGGTTTTAGAAGCAAAAAAGCAGGCTGTTGCTGACCTCTCCGAAAAACTCGGCGCCGCTATTACAGGTGTTGTTGTTGATTACAAGGGTATCACCGTTTCTGACGATACTGCTCTTCGTAAAGAGCTTCGTGAAGCTGGTGTACAGTACTTTGTAGTTAAAAACTCTATCTTAAAGCGTGCAGTTGAGGGTACCGACCTTGGCGACATTGCAAGCGTATGTGAAGTCACAACTGCCATTGCACTCGCTAATGAAGACTACACCGCAGCAGCAAGAATACTTTGCAAATTTGCCGACAGCCATGACAACTTTACAGTTAAGTCAGGCTTCCTTGATGGCAAAGTTGTAAGTGTTGAAACCATCACAGAACTTGCAAAACTTCCTTCAAGAGAAGTTCTTCTTGCAACAGTTCTCAGCGCCTTCCAGGCACCTATCGCAGCATTTGCACGTGCTGTACAAGCTATCGTTGATAAAGATGGCGAACCCGCAGCTGAAGAAGCAGCTGAATAATTAAAATTTTAAACAAAACTAAAAACATTTATTTGGAGGAAACTAAAATGGCATCTGAAAAGATTACAGCTATGATTGAAGAGTTAAAAACTCTTACCGTTCTTGGGCTTTCTGTGCTCGTTAAAGCAGTAGAAGAGGAATTTGGCGTATCTGCAGCAGCTGCAGTAGCAGTAGCAGCTCCAGCAGCAGGCGGCGCAGCAGCAGCTGAAGAGAAAACTGAGTTTGACGTTATTCTCGCAGAAGCAGGCGCTGAAAAGATTAAGGTTATTAAGGTTGTTCGCGAAATCACTGGTCTTGGCCTCGCTGACGCTTATGCTGTTGTTGACGGCGCACCTAAGACCCTTAAAGAAGCAACTTCTAAAGAAGACGCTGAAGCAATCAAAGCTAAGCTTGAAGAGGTTGGCGCAAAGGTTGAACTTAAGTAATTTAGTACTTAATAAACTTTTAATCCCAGTCGAAAGACTGGGATTTTTTTATGTGTTTATAAGTGCTCACACATACTCGTATACGAAAAGTATATATGCCCTGATATATCTGTGCTTTCTTTACATATTGCCTCTTGGCGTTTTATAATCTGGGTACCGTTTTTCCATTCGGCTTGATCAGGTTCGCTTTGGGTATTTATTTTGTATGTAGCAAGTCCGATTATAAGTTTGGTGTTTGTGCCAATCAATTCTTTTTGCCAAGTATTTATTAATGTGTTAAACCGATATTCTTTATCGGGGTAATCAAAGCCAAAGTATAGCTGAGGTATTATATAATCAACACAGCCACTATCTACCCATGCGGTAACATCGGCATAGTGTTTATTATAATTTTGGTCTATAGACGCAGATGGACTTACACTAAAAGCTATATCCTTATTTTTAAATTTTATTGCAGTATACGTGCCACTAATAAGCGTATTAACATTTGCGCGGCGCCAATCGTCAAGCATTAGGGGTTTTTGTGTGTTATTTTGATATTCTTTATAACTTTTTTCATCAAAAGAACCCTCTACAGTAGGATAAAAATAGTCATCAAAATGTATACCGTCTACTTCATAATTATTAATTATCTCGCGTATACCGTCTATTATAAGTGTTCTTACCTCGATTGATGCTGGGTTAAGATACACACCGTCTAAAACCGATACATTTGTATCATTTTCTAAATTTTCATCATTGAGCCAGCGTTTCGCAGGGGATTGGTCCGCAAGTGTGGATATATCTCCATCTGCTGTTTTTACTCTGTACGGATTTATCCATGCGTGAAATTTAATGCCGTTTTGATGACATTTGCTTATCATATATTCTAAAACATCAAAGCTTTGGGCGGACACCGACTGACGCATCGGAAAATATTGTGACGGGTAATATGAATCACAATGCGGTCTTACGTGCACAAACATATCGGTAATATTGCGAATTTTACAATTTTGTACCGCCGCATCAAATTCGGTTTTAAAATCCTGCTGCAGCATAGCATCAAGCTCTGAATATGATACCCATACGCCCGTTATATAATTTTGCTTGTTGGCATCGGTGCTTGGTGCCTCGTTTTTAGAGCATCCTACAAGTAACAAAAAACATAATATAAAATAAAACAATTTTTTCATAGATACACACTTTCGTTTTTTCTATATATATTTTAAATATATTAAAAAAATTCGTCAATAGGTAGTTTTTTCTTGCTTATATAATATCATTATTGTATAATAATCATTAATTAAAAACTGTGAGGTATACAATATGAAAAAAACAGTAATTTCGGTTATGGGTAAGGATACCGTTGGTATTACCGCCAAGGTAAGCGCGGCTTGCGCCGATTATAATGTAAATATCATTGATATTACACAATCGGTTCTACAAGATATGTTTGTAATGGTAATGCTTACCGATATTTCAGGACTTAACTGCAATTTTAAAGATTTTTCCGATAAAATGCAGGCTTTAGGCCAGACTATGAATTTGGAAATTCACGTTATGCACGAGGATATTTTTAACTCTATGCACAGAATATAAGGTGATAAAAAATGCTTAATCTTAATGATATTTTAGAAACCATTAATATGATACGACAGGA
>JAZSKN010000035.1:0-52027 GCA_045534895.1 Acutalibacteraceae bacterium | reverse complement strand
TAGCAAAGTATGGATTTGCTGTAAAGTCTTTACTAAATGCCATACCGCCAAAGTCTGCGCCGGGTGTTCTGCCGGTAAGCTCTAACACGTCAGAATCATAACCGATTAAGAGTTTTGCAGAAATGATACCCGGGTTGTTTTCAAGCTTTACAGCTACGGTAACTGTATCGCCTGCTTTACCTTCTACCTGGTCTACAACAATGTTAGGAGTAGGAGCGCCTTCAACATCTACGCCGCCGTTTACAACGTCAAAATGAACATTGTCCCAATTTTCGTTATAAACGTCTTCTGGGTCATATGTAACTGTAATTGGTGAAACGCCTGCTTTGGCACCGTCTTTAACCTTAAAGGTAAGGGTTACAAACGCACCGTTTGCGGTGTTGTCAGGATTAATACTGTCTACCCAGTTAGCAAAGTATGGATTTGCTGTAAAGTCTTTACTAAATGCCATACCGCCAAAGTCTGCGCCCGGTGTTTTGCCGGTAAGCTCTAACACTTCAGAATCATAACCGATTAACAGCTTTGCAGAAATGATACCGGGGTTGTTCTCGAGACTTACGTTTACGGTAACCGTATCGCCGGCTTTACCGCTTACTTGGTCCACAACAATAGTCGGATTGCTTGCCGCGCTTACTGCGCCTAATGGCATAACTGATAGCAATAAGACTAAAGTTAGAACTAATGATAATATTTTTTTCATTAATCATCAACCTTTTCTAAATTTTGTTTGCTGTTTGTGCCAAGGGAATATATGTAAAAACGCTGACACCCAAATTTAATTGGGTGTGCATTGTTGTTTTTAAGCCTCAGGGTATTTAATGTTTTTAACCTTGAACTGCTTTGTTGAAGAGGTGTTAACATCACACTTAAGTTCTTTGCCGTACTTGGCAAGATCTTCGGTATAAGCATCACCAATAATATCTTGTCTTAACATAGTGTCAAACTCTTCAATATAATATGGGTCGGCAGAAATATCTTGCTTAACAAGAAGCACAAGACCCGCATCATCTTCAAGTGTGACAAGCTTTACCTCGCCAACTGCCATATCTTTGGCAGTTTTGAAGTGGTCAGAAGCATATGTGGTTTCTTCGGCACCTAAGACACTTGCGTGAGAATCTTTAGGAGCTTTTTCTCCCTCTTTAGGTTCTTCGTGCTTGTGCTCTTCCTCTTTTATGCCGTTGTACTCAAGATAAATTTTTTCGAAGGTTTTGCTACCGTCTTTAAGAGATGCCTCGTAAGCCGAAAGCTGATTTTTCTTTTCGGTCTTTTCTTCATCCTTAAGTCCACTAAAGGAAACCTCTAATTTATTTACAAGTACGTAGTTGTCGGTTAACTGCTTGCTTACCTTGTCGGCCGCAACCTCTTTTTCGCCGCCCTTACCGTAAAGGTGCTCGAAATACTCGTCAGCAAGGTAAGAATCTTGCATATAGGTAATAAAGGTATCCTTTGCTACGCCGTTTTGCTCCATCAAAGCGGAATAGCCATAACTTTCCCAAAGGTATTCAGCATTGCTTTTAGCAAGTGAAACGGTTTCTTCATCAAGCTTAACCTTAGCCTCTGCGCAAAGTGTTTTTATTGCAGCAAGCTCTTTTAAATTGTTAAGGGTTTCGGTTTCTACCCATTTAACATAATCGGTTTTTTCTACCTTGTAGTTCCAATATTTAATATTGTCGGGCAGATCACCTTTTTCAGAAAGTTCGCTTTCAACCATGCTACGCGCTTCGGTGTCAGCAAACACAAGTGCACAAGCGTAATAGCCTGACGTAAATTCAATATCGCCTATTTTTACAGCAATTTCGCCTTTTTTGTGACAGCCTGCAAAACAGGTGATCATTAGCGCAATACATAGCGTTAATGCGAAAAATCTTTTTAAGATTTTCATACTTTTCCTCCTTATTTCAGATTATTATGTTTTATTATACAACACAATTTCCAAAATGTCCATAGTCAAGTTTAAAACTTTTATAAAAATTTTGCAAGTTTTTGCACAACAGAGCTTAAATTTAGCCCGTTTTTGAGTTTTATTAAATAAGCCGGCGCTCCAACCGCCGAAACACTAAAGGCATTTCCAAAAGCATCCGACAGCTTTGCCGCTACCGACATATCGATTTTTGCAGTGTGAAGAACCGCTATGCCCTGACTGTTTGTAAGCTCGGTGATTCCTGCCGCGGACGCCTTACTGCGAAGCAATGCAACATTTATAAGCCCCATAACAGCCTCGGGCGGTTCACCAAAACGATCACAAAGCTCGTCTATAACATCGGCAACATCGTTTTCATCACGTATATCGGCAATTCTGCGATATATGCCAAGTCTTGCAGGTAATGCTTGTATATATTTTTCGGGTATATGCGCTGATATGTTTAAATCGACCGTACAAGACAAATCTTCGTGTGATTCTATACCGTTTTGTTCATTAACGGCATCAGCAAGCAATTTAAGATACATATCATACCCAACCGCCTCCATATTACCGTGCTGTTCGCCGCCTAAAATACTGCCGGCTCCCCTTATTTCGAGGTCGCGCAAAGCAATTTTAAAGCCTGAGCCAAATTCGGTGAATTGGCGGATCGCCTCTAAACGTTTGGTTGCAGTCTCGCTTAGTTCGCGATTCTTTTTAAAACAAAAATAAGCATACGCACGTCGCGGAGAACGTCCCACTCGACCGCGTAGCTGGTGTAGCTGTGACAGACCCATACGATCGGCATCTTCTATTATTAATGTGTTAGCATTTGGTACGTCTACGCCTGTTTCTATTATAGTGGTGCAAACCAACACATCTATCTCGTGATCCAAAAGCTTTTGCCATATATCGCTAAGCTCATCCTCGCTCATTTTACCGTGCGCGACACCTATGCGAGCATTTGGCAGTTGTTCTTTTAGTTTAAGCGCCCTGCGCTCGATGCTATCTACCCTGTTATGAAGATAATAGACCTGACCGCCGCGTCGAAGCTCTTTGTTTATGGCGTCTGTTATTACACCCTCGTTTTGCTCTAACACATAGGTTTGCACAGGATGGCGGTCACCGGGCGCTTCATCTATTGTAGACATATCGCGCAGCCCCGACATAGCCATATTAAGCGTACGGGGTATGGGTGTTGCCGAAAGAGTGAGAATATCTACAAAAGGATACAGCTCTTTAAGTCTTTCCTTCTGTGCAACGCCAAAACGCTGTTCCTCGTCAATTATAACGAGACCAATATTTTTAAAGGTGACATCTTTAGAAATAAGGCGATGCGTACCGACCACCATATCCACCCTGCCCGATTTTAAGCCCGCAATGGTTTTTTCTTGCTCACGCTTAGAAACAAAACGGTTAAGCAGTTTTACAGTAAGCGGCAATTCGCCAAAACGACGGATGACGGTGTTGTAATGTTGCATTGCAAGTATTGTTGTGGGCACCAACAAGGCGCACTGTTTTCCTTCGCTTACACATTTAAATGCCGCGCGAAGCGCAACCTCGGTTTTGCCGAAGCCTACATCGCCGCAAAGCAACCTGTCCATAGGAACATCGCGTTCCATATCACGTTTTATTTCGTTTATACATCTTAACTGGTCTTCGGTTTCTTCATATTCGAAACGGCTTTCAAAACCACTTTGTAAATCGGTGTCTTCGCTAAAGGCGTAACCCTTTGTCGCCATACGCTTAGCATAAAGCGCCGTGAGCTGCTTTGCCATATCTTGTACGGCTTTTTTTACACGGGCGCGCGTGCGCTGCCACTCGCTACCGCCCAAACGATTAAGCTTTATGTTGCCATCTTCGGCAACACCTATATATTTTGAAACAAGGTCAAGCTGTGTTACGGGAACGTAAAGCACATCGCTTTTGGCATACTTGATTTTAATATAATCTTTGGTAACACCGCCATTGGTGATGCGGTTTATACCGTCGAAAACACCTATACCGTGGGTTGTATGAACAACGTAATCGCCACGACTTAATTCTTCGAGAGAACCTATTTGCTTTGCATCTTTATATTTGCGGCGAACAATTTTACCCTCTTTGGCGATGTGACGATGTGTTATAACGCAAAGCTTACACGCCGGCAGTTCAAAGCCGCTTGACAGCCCGCCCTGCATAACAAACACTCCGTCACGCAAGGCTTGCTTAGGGGTATCGGCATACATTGCTTTTATATTACGCTCACGTAGCTCCTCGGTCAGCACGCGAGCCGCTTTGGATTCGCCTGCAAGTATTATTGCCGTTCCTTTAATATGGGTAACATATGAAATATCTTCGCAAAGAACGTTTATGTCTCCGCCCCAGGGTGTAGAACGTTTAAAATTAAACGAAAATAGCTCTTTAAGAGGTATTTCGTACGCTCCGCGGGGAAAGTTTTCTAAATAAAACGCGCCGCTTAGCTTGTGCAAAAGCTCTGCCGTGCTTATTCTTAGCTTGGATGCTTTAGGACACAGTTCTCCGCGTTCGAGCAACGCGGTTACGTCCTCGCGCTCGATTGTAAATATATTTTTAAGTCGCTCAAGAGCGTTGCCGGTTTCGCATACAGAAACAAAGCCATCTTGCATATAATCAAAAATTGTGGCAACCTCATCATATAAGAATGGTATATATAAATCGGAGGATACGTTTAAACCGTTTTCTAAACGCTCGATGTCGCTGTTTATGAAGTTTTTTTGTTGCTCGGTAAGTTTTTTGTTTTTACTCAAATATTCTTTAAGCTTGTCTGAAAGTGTTTTAGAGCAGTACGGCATTTCGTCTGCGGGGCAAATTTTTACACTTTCTACACTTTCGGTGCGGCGTTGACTTTCAATATCAAAATAAGAAATATTGTCTATTTCATCGCCCCAAAATTCTATGCGTACGGGGTATTCACCTGCTGTGGCAAAAACATCTATTATTCCGCCGCGCGCGGCAAATTGACCTACACCGTCACAAAGCTCGCTTCGGGTGTACCCTGCGTTAACAAGCGTTTCGCAAAGCTGCGACATAGCAATAGTATCGCCCACATTTAAAGTTATTGTGTTTTCTTGTAAAACGTGGGGCGGCACGGTATATTGCACCGCCGCATCAACAGGAATTACAACCACGTCAAAAGCCCCATCAAGTACTCTTGATAGGGTGTGTACACGCTTGTGCTCATATTCTTTTGAATAGCCTGCCATACGTGCAAGGTTGTAATCGCGACTTGGTAATACAAGGGCGTTAGCCCCAAGGGAGTTAAAGTCTTCTTGCATAGAAACGGCTGTTGGTTCGTCATGTGTAATTACAAAAATCTTTTTTTCCGTATGAACCCTAAGTGCCGCCAAAACAAGAGCTTTGTGCACCTGCGACAAGCCGCTTGCCGCTATTGGCAGGTTGCCCTTTTGCGCTTCTTTTAAAAGTCGCGCGTAATCGAGCTCGGTTTTAAGTATATCAAATAAGCATTTCATACAAATTTATTTGCTGTATTTATTCATAGCAGAATCGATGCCTCGGGCAATGATTTCTTCTACAGCCTTAACCGCGTTTTCACAGGCGGTTTTAAAATCAGATTGTTGTTCTTGCGGTATTTTACCCAATACCCAATCCTTCATATCGTATTCGGGGTGCGGTTTTGCACCAACACCGATTTTTATGCGAGGTATCTCTTCACTACCCATCATTTGTATAATGTTGGCAAGTCCCTTTTGACCGCCCGCACTACCCTTTCGTCGAATGCGAATTTTGCCAACGTCTAACGACACGTCATCGTGCATAATGATTATTTTGTTGGTAGGAATTTTATAAAAAGCCGACAGTCTCTGAACTGCGGTACCCGACAAATTCATATAGGTTTGCGGTTTAACAAGCAATACTCGCGCACCGGCAATTGTGCCATCACCGTAAAGCGCATCAAACTTAGACTTATTTAAGCCTATATTAAATTTATCTGCAAGCATATCTGCAGCTATAAACCCTGCATTATGACGGGTGTTTTCATATTCACGGCCGGGGTTGCCAAGCCCTGCAATTAGATATTCAAAACTGCCGCCCTTTTCTTTTTTGAAAAACATTTTTATCACCAAGCTTTATAATAACACAATGTTTACCTTTATTCAAGAAAATATGCTTGATAATTTTTAAAAATAGATATATACTAATCACAAGAAACAAAAGGAGGTTTTTACCAATGGGAGTAAAGACAAACAAATATTCAGGAACACAGACCGAAAAAAATTTGATGGATGCATTTAGCGGTGAATCGCAAGCGCGTAATAAATACACCTATTTTGCATCAAAGGCAAAAAAAGAGGGCTTTGAACAAATTGCAGCCCTTTTCCAAAAGACTGCCGATAACGAAAAAGAACACGCAAAAATGTGGTTTAAAGAGTTAGGCGGCCTTGGCGACACAGCCGAAAATCTACTTTCTGCCGCTGAAGGCGAAAACTACGAATGGACCGATATGTACGCAGGCTTTGCCGAAACAGCCGACAAAGAAGGTTTTTCTGAGCTTGCTGCAAAGTTTAGAATGGTAGCCGCTATTGAAAAGCAACACGAAGAACGTTATCGCGCACTTCTTAACAACGTTGAAACCGCACAAGTGTTTGAAAAAAGCGAGGTTAAGGTTTGGGAATGCCGCAACTGCGGTCATATTGTGGTTGGCACCAAAGCTCCCGAAATGTGCCCTGTTTGCGCACATCCGAAAGCTTACTTTGAAATTCACGCAGAAAATTATTAAAAGACAAAATTTTATCCCCACCAAGTTGGTGGGGATTTTTTATTTGTTTACAAACTCTATAAACCTAATAAATGCTGCCTGACCCTTTTGATCACGCTTAAACACGCCGGCGTCTTCAAGAACACGAGAGAATACAATACCGATTTCGTCCTTGATGATTTTATCAATATTATCGGCGTTTATATCACTGTATTTAGCCTTTATTTCGTCAGCCCAATCGGCGTGCTTTTCGATGCTTTCTATCGAACGAATATCTTTGCCCGCAAGCATAGCCTCTTGCAAATCGGCCATTTCGGTTTTAAGGCGGGCAGGAAGCACAGCAAGACCCATAACCTCGATAAGACCGATATTTTCTTTTTTAATGTGGTGAAGCTCAGCGTGTGGATGAAAAACGCCAAGTGGATGCTCGTCGGTTGTGATGTTGTTGCGAAGCACTAAATCAAGCTCATATTTGTCACCACGCATACGTGCAATAGGCGTTGCAGCATTATGTGGCTCGCCGTTGGTTTCGGCAAATACAAATACGCTTTCATCGGTATAGTCTTGCCAAGCGGTAAAGATTTTGTCGGCAAGGTCAATAACGCGCTCGGCGCTGTCAGCGGTAAGACGAATTACCGACATAGGCCACTTAACAATACCTGCGGTAACATCTTCGTAACCTTTAAATACTATCGGCTTTTCAATTGGTGCCTTTTCCATAGCAAAGGTGTAACGACCGCCCTGAAAATGCTCGTGGCTTAAGATTGAGCCGCCAACGATTGGTAAGCCGGCATTTGAGCCAATAAAGTAATGCGGAAACATTTTTACAAAATCAAACAACTTGCAAAATGCCTTACGGTCCACAAGCATAGGTGTATGCTCGGCATTAAACACGATGCAGTGCTCGGGATAGTAAACGTATGGTGAATACTGCATAAACCAGTTTTCATCGGTAAGTGTAAGTGGAATTATGCGGTGGTTTTGACGCGCGGGAAAGTTAACGCGACCGGCATAGCCCTCACATTCTTTGCAAAGCAAGCATTTTGGGTAACCCGATTGTGGCGCGTTTTTAGCCGCCATAATTTCTTTAAGACTTTTTTCGGGTTTGGAAAGGTTGATTGTAATATCCAAATCGCCATACTCGGTGGGAGAAATCCACTTAATATCTTTAGCAATACGGTATGTACGAATGTAGTCGCTGTCTTTTGATAATTTGTGATAATAATCTGTAGCCGCCTGCGGCGATACGTTATAACGACTAAAAAATTCAAACTCTACTTCAGACGGGCGCGGCATCATAAGACCCATAAGCTTGGTGTCAAAGAGGTCGCGTGATGTAATATCGTCTTCAATAATACCTTTTTTAACAGCATAATCGAGAATTGAAGCAAGTGTGCTTTCTAAATCGACGTCTGAAAATTTTTCGTCGCAATCAAATTCGTCAAGACCTAATGCGTCGATGAGCATGTTGGTGACAAAAATTTCGTCGCGCTCGGTGAAAAGATTTTTTTCAAGTCCGTAGCAAATAAGCTTTTTAAGTTCTTTTTGTATCATAATAGCTCCTTATTGAAACGTTGGGTTGCAGCTTGATTTATTTGCGATACATACCCAAGAATTACCCGCGCTTACCTTTAACGGATTGCCATCTGCATCGGTAAACTTAAAGCCGTTTGTTGCGGCACCCTTTGACCATTTTATTTCTTGCACGGTACCGTTGGTTACATAATAGCCCTTGCCGCTTTCGAGTGCTACCTTGCGGTGCTTGCCGTCAGGATAGTTAGAAATTGATGTTAACAAAATAAATACGTTTTTAACCTGTGTAGACTCACCCGAATAATAGTCGGTAAGCACAGTGCCACCTGCAAGACGTGTGTAAAGACCTGATTGTGCATCATATGTAAAGCTGGTAGACATTGCAGGGAAAGGAACCTTAACACTTGTAGCAGAGCCACCGGACAAGGTAAGCTCTTCGTCGGTAAAGTTTGTCCAAAGAGGTGTGCTTGAAACCTTTGTATCAAACTTGCCGTTTATATTTTTCCAAAGGTCGCCCGCAATTGCATAGAGCGTGTGTTCGCTTGAAAGACCGTTGGCGATACGTTTTGCACCCTGCGAATTTGTATCAATGCTTATATCATCTATATCTTTAAGATGCGGTGCGCAATAGGTTGGGTCCTGACCGCAGTGAATATAAACCGCGTTGTGACCAAGGGCTAAATCGATGTATGGGTAACGCGCTGAACGCACGGTGCCTATTTTATCAAGAGTAGATATATCTTGATAAACCGCCATAAGACGTGTAATACCGCCCTCTACCTCGGTTTCGTAAATTACATCTGCTTTCGAAAGACCCGTTTGCACCTTTTGAGCAACATCTACGTTGTTAATCATAATCGCAACCGGACGCTGTTTAGCCTTTGACGCATCCTTAAACTGCGCAACACCTGTAAGAGGGTTAACAGTAAGCTCTGCGGCAGGTTCATCGACCGCGCTTTCGGTTATTTGTTCTTCACTTTCATAATCAGAAAGATTGTCGTATTGTGTATCGTTTTTGCCGCAGCCTACGGCAAATATCATAAATGCGGCAAGGCTTGCCGCTAAAATTCTTTTTAACATAAGAAAATCCCCCATTTAGTTTCATACCCAATATTATAATATTTAATTTGTTCTATTGCAAGTGTTTACAGCAAAAAAAATATATAAATTTTAGTATATTTAGTATTGTTTATTTTTGTAACATACTGTATAATGTTAGTGTGTATGCTTTAAAAGGGGGCATAGTTTTTGAAAAAAATGATATACTTAGACAATAGCGCGACCACTATGCCTTGCCAGAAGGCTATAGATAACATAAACTTTGCACTAAGTGAAAATTGGGGTAATCCGTCAAGTCTTTATGATTTTGGATTTAGTGCACAATTACTTGTTGACGATTCAAGAAAAGCTGTAGCGCAAATGCTTAAATGCCGTGATGATGAGATATATTTTACCGGCAGCGGCACCGAAAGCAACAACACCGCAATTATTGGTGCGGCACATTCGCGAAAAAAACGCGGCAACCGTATTATAACAACCGCCATTGAGCATCCGTCGGTTTTAGAAACCTTTAAACGCTTAGAAGACGATGGTTTTGAAGTAATTTATTTAAAACCTAAAGCCGACGGCGTTATATCTATCGAAGATTTGAAAAGCGCTATAAACAAAAGCACAATTCTTGTAAGTATTATGCTTGTAAACAATGAAACGGGCGCTATACAACCTGTAGCGCAGGCATCAGAATTTATCAGACAAATTCAAGCTCCCGCGCTGTTGCACTGTGACGGTGTACAAGCATTCGGCAAAATGCCCATAAACCTTTCTACAATGGGAGTGGATTTATTTACCGCGAGCGGACATAAAATTCACGGTCCTAAGGGCATAGGTATTCTTTATGTTAGAAAAGGCGTTACCATAAAACCGCTTATCACAGGTGGCGGTCAAGAAAAAAATATGCGCTCGGGCACCGAGTCTGTTCCGCTTATATTCGGACTTAAGGGCGCTATAGATTGTCTTGGTAACGTAACCGAAAGCCTAAGACAAATTAAAGAGCTGTGGACCTACGCAAAAAGCACACTGCTTGACATGGGTCTTGTAGCAATAAATTCCGGCGAAAACGTTTTGCCGTATATATTAAACGTGTCGGTACAAGGTTATCGCTCTGAAACCTTGCTTCATTTTCTTGAAGCATACGGTGTATATGTGTCTTCGGGCAGCGCCTGCGCTAAGGGCGAAGGCAGTTACGTTTTGCGTGAAATGGGGTTGTCACAGCAACGGGTCGATTCGGCCTTGCGCATCAGTTTTTCACGCGATAACACAAAAGAGGATGTCGACGCGCTTAAAGACGCTTTAATATCTGCAACACAAAAGTTAAGAAGGTCTGCAAAATGAAAGAAATTATACTTATAAAAGACGGTGAGCTATCTTTAAAAGGTCTTAACCGTCGCAGTTTTGAAGATAAAATGGTTGCTACCATTCGACGCCGACTTAAAAATCTTGGCAAAGTAACGGTTGAACGCGCGCAATCTACAATATATATAAAACCCGCCGACGAGGATTTTGATTTTGAAGAAGCTCTTGAGCGTATGGGCAGAATTTTTGGCATTGCCGCATTTAGCCGCGCGTGCGTTTGTGAAAAAAGTATGGATGACATACTCGCAAAAGCGCCCGAATATCTTGGCGATACTATGCGCAACATTAAAACCTTTAAGGTAGAAGCCAAACGCGCAGATAAAGCCTTTCCACTAAAATCACCCGAAATTTGTCGCGAGGTTGGCGCCGCGCTGCTTAGAGCGTTTCCCCACCTTCGCGTAGACGTGCATAATCCTGATGAAGTTATCACCGTAGAGGTTCGCGACTATGCCGCTTATATTCGTGGCGGTCAGATAAAGGGCGCGGGCGGCTTGCCTGTTGGAACAGCAGGTCGCGCACAGGTGCTTATTTCGGGCGGTATAGACAGCCCTGTTGCCGCATATACAATGGCAAAGCGCGGCTTGGTGCTTAACGCCATACACTTTGCCTCACCACCATACACCAGCATTCGCGCCGAGCAAAAGGTTCGCGATCTGCTTGGTCGCGTAGCCCGTTACAGCGGTGTTATAAAGTTAGCCATCGTTCCGTTCACCGAAATTCAAGAAGAAATAGGCAAGCACTGCCCCGAAGATTATTTTACACTTATTATGCGTCGTATGATGATGCGTATTGCGTGCAGAGTATCTGAAGCAGACGGATGCTTAGGTCTTGTTACCGGTGAAAGCTTAGGTCAGGTAGCAAGTCAAACTCTACCCGCAATTGCCGCAACCGACGAGGTTTGCACAATGCCCGTGCTTCGCCCTCTTATTGGTATGGATAAGGAAGAAATTATTGCGATCTCTAAAAAAATAGACGCGTTTGATATTTCTATTCTGCCTTACGAAGACTGCTGCACGGTGTTTACACCAAAGCACCCACACACTAAACCCAAGAAGGGTCAATGTGAAGAGGCTGAAAAAAATCTTGATATCAAGCCGCTTATTGAGCGCGCTATAGCGGGTATAGAATATTCGTACATAGAATAATATTTAAAGTAGGTAACTATGGCAGGAAAACATTCACGAAGCTTTTTTGATTTAAAAAATATAAAGCTTAATAAACCAAAATTCTTTAATAAAAAACCAACAAAAACATCCATTTTGTTTGTGGCAACAACCTCGCTTTTGATTTTGTCACTCGTTATATCATTTGTTTTTGTAAGCGTGTTTTTTGTCTCAGGAAAAAATCAAAAAGCCTTACTTGAGCAGGCGGCTGAAAGCTTTAATAATTTTGGAGCAACTGCGGCAATAGAAACATATTCGGCTGAAAACAAGGACGTAAAGGGTTGGCTTTGTATAGAAGATACGTCAATAAATTATGCCGTTTGTCACAGCGACAGCGACGTTTACTATAACAATCACAACTTTCTTGGTAAAAAGAGTCGTTACGGTGCTTTGTTTTTATCACCGCGAGACAGTTTTTCGAGAAAAGGCAACGATAAAAACATTGTTATATTTGGCAACAATGTTAACGACGGCTCTATGTTTGGTTGTTTAAAAAAGTATCGAAACCTTAATTTTTACAAGCAAAATCCGTGCATTGATTTATATTATAATGACACAAAAGAAAAATATATTATTTTTTCGGTAATGCTTATAAGCTCGCACAGCGACGATTCGGGTGAGCTTTACGCCCCTTTTAAAAGTTATTTTTCGGATCAAGACGTATTTAACGATTGGCTTGCGGAAACACGCAATCGCAGCATTGTAAAAACACCCGTAGCGGTAGAATACGGCGACGACATACTTACACTTGTTACCACCGCCAATGATTTTGAAAATGCGCGGCTTGTTGTGATGGCTAAAAAAATTACCGAATGGGATGCTTCACACACCGATGTAAGCACAGCTACAATAAACGCTAAAGCCAAATACCCAAAAATATGGTATACTTCGCGCGGACTTGAATATCCGTACTGATAAAGTTTAAGTTTAGAAAGGAAAAAATGCAGTGCAAAATTTAAAGGTAGATATTATTTATCATCAAACCCAATCCGACTTTGAAATGGAATTTAATCTTTGCGGTTGTTGTCAAATGCGACTTTTAAATGACAAAACAAGCGACAAAAAAGGCTTTGTAAAAGCGCTTGCGCGCGACGTATCGCGTAGCCGCGTTGTTGTTGCTTGCGGACCGCTTTTTGGCAACGAGGGTATAATAAATCTTGTAGGCACCGCCATTGGCAACGGCGTTTCGCTGTGCGACAACAAAACATATGGTATAAACGGCGAACAAGAAATATACATCATAAACGGCTCTACGCCGCTGGTGACACCCGACGGCTACTTTGGCGGATGCATAATAGAAAGCGGACCGCAAACCATTATTTTGCTCACCGAAAACAAGGCTTTTCGCAAGGCAATTATGCAAAATCTTATTCACCCTTATATTGAGGAAATAAGCTTTATACCGACCAAGTCATCACACCTGCCGCTCTCTTCTTCAAAAGACGGCGAATTACCTGCGACTTCAGAGGATACGGCTTACATAACCAATTCAGACGATTATGAAGACGATTTTGAAGAAGATGCCAAGCTGCTTGAAGACGTGCAAAACGAACACAATATTGAGTTTGTTATGGACGGTGAAGAGGACACTCAAGAGCAAGATTTAAAAGAGCCTGTCGCTGAAATAGACAGCGATTATAATCTTATGTTAACCGAGGTTGACAAAGAATCGTCTAACGACCCGCATTACAGCGAAACATATCAACCCTCTGAAAGCGATAAGCTGTTTTTAATTTCTGACAGCGCAACTACCGAAAATGAAAAACCAACAAATAAAAACGTTTCTCGCTCGTTAGATGTGGCTATTGTTATACTTGTTTTACTTTTATTGCTTGCAATTTTGGCGCTTGTATACTTTATAGTTTTAAGACCTATAACGATGGGCGTTTCGGTTAGAGATTATATTTATGCAATTTTTGGTCTAACAAGCAATAGCACATTGTTGTAAAAGGAGCAAAAAAATGTCTAAAACAAAAGCAAACAACTTTTTTTACCGTATGCTTTGCGGTGCGTTTCTTGGTATAAGCGTGATAGCGCCCGGAATCAGCGGCAGCATTATGGCGGTAATGATGGGCATATACGACGAGCTTATAAACATTATTTCTAATCCTTTTAAAAAATTTAAACGCAACTTTTTTTATTTATTGCCTATGGTAATAGGCGCTGTGGCAAGTATGTTGTTATTGCTGCAAGCATTGGACTTTCTTTTTGAGAATTATACCGTGCCGGCATATCTGCTTTTTATGAGTCTTATTGCAGGCAGTATACCCACAGTTTTAGACGAAGCAAAGCAAGAGCCTATTAAAAAAAGATATTTTATAGGCACGGTAATAGCCTTTGCCATTGCGCTTACGATTGGTATTTTGGGCAAATCAAACTTTGCTGTAGCCCTCGACACCACAAATACCGCAAGCACGGCTATGAAAATTTATCTTCCTGTATGCGGCGGTATTGCTGGTATGATGAGTATGGTGCCGGGCATGAGCATTTCGATGCTTCTTATGATGTTTGGCATTTATGAACCATTGCTTGAGCTTGCCACCGGACTTATGAAGTTTGACCGTTGGTTTAGCGGCGCTTGGTTTGGCGAGGCGTTTACCGTAGGCACCGTTGTTCTTGCGTTTTTAATCGGTATGGTTCTGTTTTCAAACATTACTAAAACTGTATTTAAAAAATATCACAGTCTTGGATTTTTAATGGTTCTTGGCTTTATGTCGGGTTCGGTTGTAAGTATATTCCCCGGTCTGCCTAAGGATTTACTAAATTGGCTTTTAAGCATTGTAGCAATAGCTATAGGTCTTTCAATCTCTTATTTGTTTAAAGTATTGGGTAAAAAATTTAACGTAAAAGAATAAAAAAGTTATTTAAGGGGTTAATAGTATGGCAAAAATTATTATTTACCACGAAAAACACAATCAAAGCTTTTTTCAAAAATATTGGGGTCTTATAATTTTTCCTCTTTTACCTTTTTGGGCACTTTCGCGTGATGACGGTATGGCGGGTTATCTTGATATTGACGGCGTTTCATACAAACTAAAATACAACAAAAAGATGCACCCTCAAATAATTAATATTCCCGCGGGACAGCACGAAATAGTTTATCGCAAAACCAGCAAGCTTGCTATAGCGTTTAACGCTTGGGCAACCGAAACAAGCGGTGCGTTTGGCGCGGCTTTAGACAGCTTGGAGGCATTTGACGATTTTAAGTTAAGGGGATTTGTAGCTAATTTTGGTCATAACACCGAATTAAAGCTACAAGGCGAAGGCGGTGTGTTGCGCAATATAAAAATCATAGATGTAATTAACGCGCCGGATAGCACCGACCGTCAAGCGCAAACTGCGGGACACACACCCACACCGCCTAAAAAGAGCAAAGGCTTTGGCGCGGCATTTATATGTGCGCTTGTTGTCTTTTTGATTGCGGGCATTTTTTTACTTAATGAATTTAATATTATTAAACCAAACAAAAACGACACCTATATACCAAATGCTTCTGTTAGCACAAATGCCGACCTAAGCGACAAATCAGACGACGAGTCGCTAAACAAAACTATGTATATTGCGGTACGCGAAACAGTTCTTAATTTAAGAACTGCGCCAAGCACCGATTCGCAGGTTATAACAACAATGCCCAAGGGCGACATCGTTACGGTGCACAGCATTTCGGGTGATTGGGCATACGTTACATATAAAGGAACCAACGGATACTGTTCTACAAATTATTTGTCAGAACATCCGCCAATCACCACCTCCGATACAACCGATAATGCCGTTGCTCTTAAAAAGGCAATTATTGGTCAGTGGCAAAGATTTTCATTAAACGACTTGCCCGAACAACAAGACATCCTTACCGTTTCAGAGTGGACCTTTAACCCTGATAATAGTTGTAGCGTAAGTGAAAATTATTGTGATTTATTCACTTACGGCGACGAGAGAAAAACGTACAATTACGACGGAAAAACATGGTACGTAGGCAGCGGTCACATTTATAGAGGTATTTACTCTTTAGATGGAGATCAACTTACCGTTATTATGGACGTTACCGATCCGGGATTTGAACCGGTCACAACAACTACCGTATATACTATAAGTCTTGATGACAACGTATTATCTTTGTACAATAACACAAGCGAAAGAACCTTTCATTATCAAATGGCAAATTAATACTTATAGCCGATGCTAAAATTGTAGCGTCGGCTTTTTTATTTATATTTGTAGATTAACAGGCATAAAATGTATTAACAAACTTTTGTAAGGATGATTTTATGCAACAAAAAACACCGCAAGAATACGCAAACGAACTATTGAAGATGTATCGAGAAAATGCCCGCGCCATAAACGAAATTCCTGTTGTATTGCCGCCCGTTACCGACAAGCCGCATTCTTTTGAAGACGGCACAGGCGGTATACAGGTGAACGTTACCACACTTGATTATTTATACCCTGTAAAAAACGCTTTTATTACTATCTTTACAGGCGCTATGCAAAACAAAACCGTTGTTGAAACAGGAATAACCGACCAAAGCGGCAAAAGCCCGATCTTTAATCTTAAAACACCGCCTACCTTTGATTCACAGCAAGCAGATAACGGCGGCGCACTGCCATACGCAAGTTATAACATTTCGGTGCAAAGCGACGGCTATGTTGAAAAAGTTGCTATGAACGTTCCTGTGTTTTCGGGGGTTGTGTCGGTACAAAGCATAGATCTTTTACCGGTTACTGCGGCAGGCAAAAACACAGCCCCACAGATAATTAACGAAGAAAACAGTTACAACTTGTAGGAGAAAATTATGCCTGAAATTTTAACACCCGTAATACCTCAAAACATAACCGTACATCTTGGCGCTCCAAATTCTGCCGCGCAAAACGTTACGGTAAATTTTGTAGATTACATAAAAAACGTCGCCTCCAGCGAAATATACCCCACTTGGCCCGAAGCGGCTTTGCGCGCTAACATTTATGCAATAATCAGTTTTGCGCTTAATCGCATATATACCGAATGGTATGTGTCGCGAGGATATGATTTTGACATCACAAACTCTACCGCTTTTGACCAAGCGTTTGTGCCTGATCGCGAAATTTTTGAAAATGTTGGTCTTATTGTTGATGATATTTTTAACGATTACGTTGTGCGACAGGGCGAGATTCAACCACTTTTTACCCAGTTTTGCAACGGTACCACCTCTCGCTGTGACGGGCTTTCGCAATGGGGCAGTGTTGATCTTGCTCGAGCAGGACTTACCCCATATCAAATTTTGCAAAATTATTACGGTCAAGACATCGGCATTGTAGAAAATGCGCCCATTGCTGATATTGAACAGTCATATCCCGGAGTGCCGCTCCGTATTGGTGATCAAGGAAACAACGTTAAAATAATTCAAACCGAGCTTAACCGCATTTCACAAAACTACCCCGCTATACCAAAAATCTCAGAAGAAAATGGACTTTTTGGCGTTGATACCCAAGCCGCGGTGCAAAAGTTTCAAGAAATTTTTAATCTTTCGCCAACCGGCGAGGTCGATAAAGCCACTTGGTATCGTATAAAACAATACTATGTAGGTGTAAAAGGACTCTCAGAGCTTGTAGGCGAGGGTGTTACAATAAGCGAAGCGCAAATACCGTTTTCTACCTCACTACGCGAGGGCTCGCAAGGTGTTGGAGTAAGAACCGTTCAGTACTATCTTAACATTTTGGCTTATTTTAATTCTGCTATACAGGCGCCGCCGCTTGATGGTGTTTTTGGTGCGTCGACAGCCGATGCTGTCAGGGTGTTTCAGCAATACTATGGCCTGCCTGTGACAGGTGTGGTAAACACTGCAAGTTGGAATGTGCTTAATCGCATTTACTCTGAAACAGTAGAATTTTTACCTCAAGGTTATTCAGGTAATAATGCAAAGCTGTTTCCCGGTTATGTTTTAAGCGAAGGTATGAGCGGCGAAAATGTTCGCGATTTACAAACATATTTATCGCTGATAGGTCAAAACTATGCTGCTATACCCGAGATACCGGTCACGGGGTATTTTGGCTCGCAAACGCGCAACGCCGTTACCGAATTTCAAAATGCTTTTGGTATAAATCCAAGCGGAGCGGTTGGCGCTGTAACTTGGAACACCATCGCAAAACAATATGATTATTTAACTAACTCTAATTCATAATTTTTAAAAAGGCGGGCAAAATGTTTTTGGTGATATAAATGCCCTATGGTGTAAATGATTATAAAAATACAAATTTATGCGGTGACATTAACCGTGACATATCGATTTTTAAAAATATATTCAGCCGCGATGCCGTTTTGCGCACTCGCGAAGTAAAGGTAGGCAAACGCAATACCTGTTTTCTTATTTATATGGACGGTATGGTAAATTCGGCAATGCTTGGTGAGACTATAGTAGAAGCTTTGGTAGAAGCAGTTTTGCCCGATACCATCAACCCCGACTGTGACTATATTGCCAAAAACGTTCTTTTTGCAAACGAGGTAAGCAAAACCGCCGGTATGCCTGATATGCTTCGTGCCATACTTTATGGAGATACTGTACTTATTATAGACGGCGACACCTATGCGCTTACCATTAATACAAAGGGTTGGCGCACCCGCGGTATAAAAGAGCCCGACAGCGAACGAATACTGCAAGGTCCGCGTGAGGGCTTTGATGAAGCGGCAATGTTTAATCTTGCTATGATACGCCGAAAGCTTCTTACGCCCGACCTTTGTATAGAGCTTATTCGCATAGGTCGTCGCACCGACACACCGATTTTTATATGCTACCTTGGTTCACTTGTTAATCAAAAAATACTTGCCGAACTAAAACGACGACTTGATAAAATTAATATTGACGGTATTCTTGACAGCAACTATATCTCCGAGATGATTGGCGACACAAATTTTGGCGTGTTAAAAACCATTGGCAGCACCGAGCGTCCGGACATTGTTGCCGCGCGATTACTTGAGGGGCGAATTGCCATTGTTGTAGACGGTACACCCGTAGTTTTAACGCTACCGTACCTTTTTTCAGAAAACTTTCAGTCGGACGAGGATTATTATATTAATTTTGCTATGTCTTCGGCATCAAGATTGTTGCGCTGGCTTTGCTTTTTTATAACAATTAGCGTGCCCGGTGTTTTTGTTGCGCTTATAACCCATCACTTTGATTTATTGCCTACACATTTTGCCTTAACCGTGGCGCGATTGCGTTCGGGGGTGCCGATAGCAAGCGTAATAGAGTGTATAGCGCTTACCTTTGCCTTTGAAATTTTAAAAGAGGCGGGTCTGCGTATGCCACAAAATCTTGGCCACGCCCTTAGTGTTGTGGGCGGCCTTATTGTAGGACAAGCCGCCGTTGAGGCAGGTATTATAAGCGCTCCTATACTTATCGCGGTTGCATTAAGCGCAATATCGGGCCTTATGATACCGCGCCTTGTCAATGCCGTGTTTTATATTAGACTAATCATAATTATTGCTTGCGGGGCGTTTGGTCTTTACGGATATTTTGTTGTTGCATCCTTTTTTGCATTAGCGGTGTTTAATGTTAAATCCTTTGGTATAGATTATACCGAATCGTTTGCAAATCCAAGCGCACAAGCGTTAAAAGATTCGTTTGTTCGCGCTTCGTGGAAATTTATGAAAAGACGACCTTTGTTTAATAGAAACAGCACAAGAAAGAGAGATATATCTTGAAACGTTTTTTTATTGTATTGTTGGGATTGACCCTTTGTTTTTTGTGTGGCTGTAACGGATACAAAGAAATTAATCGCGGATATCTTGTTACCGCATTGGGCATATCGCAAAACCAAAACATCACAACCATATACGTCGAGGCGGTATCGTCTTCGGACGTAAGCGATTCTGCAACACAACGATTTGTTCTGACATCGGTTGGAAGCGATATACAAGACGCTTTTAAGAACCTAAACAAAAAAATAATAAAGCCGCTTTATTTCGAACAACTGGGGACCGTTATTGCCAATTGCAATTCAATGGCACCGGTTCTTGCTTTTCTTGAAAAAAGCTTAAATATAAATTTGGGCATATACATTGTAAAAACCAATGATATCGAATTGATTTTTAATTATGAATCGCCGGACGGATATTTGGGCTATGATATTATTGGTCTTATTAAAAGTGTCGAAAAAGAATTAAAGATTACGTTGCCTGTTAGACTTTATCATTTTTATAACGACCAAAACAAATTCTGTGAAATTACCGTCAAAAATAACTCTTTATTTCTTGAGCAAAAGGAGAATATAATTTGAAAAAATATAATCCTCATATTTTTGCCGTTAGTTTTTTATTTGTTTTAGGCAACAGCATTATTACCCTTCCGTTTTTTGAATTTAATTTTATTTTGCATATTGTTTTGTCAGGCGCTTTATGCTTAATTTTTATGTTTGCCGTTTTTTTGATTGTTTTGTTTTGCAACAAATTTAAATTGCTGTATTATATTGTTTTAATAGCTTTCGCCCTTATTTCCGTCTGCGCTGCATTAAGCGCTTTTTATGATTTTGGATTGTTCTTAAAAACCGAACAGTTGCCACAGGTTAATAATTTTTTATTGGCTGTTATGTTAATCGTTGCCGTTATACCCTTTGTTTTAAGCAAGGACTCCGCTTTTTATAAATACTGTCTTTTGTGCGGGGTGTTGTGCTTTTTAATTATTGCCTTGGGTCTTATATGTCAGATAAGACATTTTAATTTCTCTGCGACGTTGCTTAATTTTAAATATAATGCCTTTTCTATAACTGCGTTTTTTAACTGTTTTTCGCACCTGCTTTTGCTTCCTGTTTTCGTATTGCAAAGCTCCGGACAAAGCTATGTTAAAAGCGCGTTTTTGGGTACTGCATTTGGATTTTTATTGCTTTTATTGTGTTCGGTAGCAAGCGTATTGACATTAGGGCAAAGCAACAATTTACTTTTTCCTTATATAAAATCAATAGGTATTATTTCTTCAGGAAATCTTTTTACACGTATTGACGGACTGTTTTACTTTTTATTTTTTGTAACCTCAATAACAAAAATAACCGTTTGCATAAAAACGCTGTTATATGTAATAAAAACAAGCGTTAAAAAAGCGAGCACTCTATAATAGAGTGCTCACTTTTTATTATGAACAAAAAACGTGTCTTCCTATAGTGGTTATCACGGGACGCGAAAAAATCCATTTGTTAGTTGCTTTTTGCGGATTGTAATAATAAATGGCTCCACCGCTTGGGTCCACACCATTTAATACGTCCCGCGCCGCTGAATATGCGCTATCAGTAATGCTTTCATAAAACTGACCGTCATACAAGCAAGAAAATGCTCCGTTTTGGTACACAACCCCTGATATTGTGTCGGGAAAAGAGGGGTGCTCTACCCTGTTTAATACCACAGCGCCTACCGCTACCTGCCCCACATAGCTTTCGCCGCGAGCCTCGGCTGAAATTATTCTTGCAAGCAGCTCGTAATCTGCCGACAGGTAAGACTGACTATGTGATATTCCCATTTTTTCAAGCGTTTTCTTACCCACAATGCCATCGGCCTCAAGCCCGTTTGCTTTTTGAAATTTTATTACTGCATTACGTGTGGCGGTGCCAAAAATTCCATCTACCGCACCGCTGTAATAGCCCCATTCTTTAAGCCTCTTTTGAATATCGCTCACCTCTTTGCCGGTTGAACCAATTTTAGATACTGCATTGACCGTGACGTAAAGCATACAAAAAATTATTGTTAAGGCAATCAAAACTTTTATCGATTTGTTCATAAAATCCCTCCGTATACAGTATTCCCCTAATTTAATAAAAAAACGATAGTTTTAATTTGTTTTCCAGACAAAAACATCTACTTTTTGCGTGCAGTATTAGACAAAAAAATCGTGCTTTTTGCCATATAATATGTTTGCGGATTTATCCCCTAAAGGATTGTTAAAAGGAGCGATTATGAAATGAAGAATTTTATTGCGCAAAGCAAGGCGCAAACATTTTACAACGCCAATACCTCAGCAATAGCATTACATATTATATCGGCATTGCTCGGCTTTATTGTATCAAAAGGGGTAATTTTTGAACAGTTTACACCCTTTGGACTTGTTTTTTTGGGCGGATGCTCATACACACTTTTACCAAGCACTGCAACCGGCGTATTTTTAGGTTACTTTTTTGCGGCGGCGGGGAGTGGCGGATTTAAGTATATAGCCTCGTTATTGGCTATTGTTTCGGTAAGACTTATTTTATCTAACAGTAAAAGACTTTTCGAAAACCCTTATTTTTTAGGCGGCATAACGGTTTTGGCAAACATTATAACCAGCGCCGTAACATATAGCGGTATACCGCTTGATTTAATAAAAATCGCTACCGAAAACATAATAATTTTTGTCGCTGTTTTAATTGTATCACCTACCTATGCAGAACTTGAAAAAGAAAAAGTTGGTTTCTCTGCCGGTACACTTATGAACCTGACAGTGTGCGCAACAATAGTGGTTATAGGACTAATTGATGCGTCTGTTTTTGGCTTTTCTGTCGGTCGTATGCTGGGCGTATTTCTAATTCTGGCCGCGGGCAGATATTCTGACAGCGCAATAAGCTGTGCGTGTGGAATATCGGTTTCGTTTGCGTGCGCGCTTTCTTCCTTTGACAATGTGGTAATAATTTATGCTTTTATGGGCCTTGCCGTAGGAATGTTTTCTTCGTTGGGCAAATATGCAATTGCCGCATCAAGCATTGCTATGGGCGTAATAGGTGTGTCGCTTATGCAATTTAAAGAGGGCTCTTTTTTAATTTTGAGCGAAATTCTTGTTGTGTCTTTTTTGTTTTTGTTAATCCCACGCTCTTTTGGTATATATTTAAGCAAATATTTACATCCTGTTCCTATAATAACTAAACACAACGGATTTGCAAAAGAAATAAGCATGCGTCTTAATTTAGCGTCGCAAGCACTGCTCGACGTATCCGACACTGTATCACAGGTTTCTGAAGAGTTGGCAAAGATTAATTCGCCCGATTTTAAATCAGTGTTAGGTCTTATTGAGCAAGATGCTTGTGCGGGCTGCAAGCTGCGACTTCACTGTTGGGAAAACAAATCTGCCGCTACGTTAGACGCAGTAATGCAGATGGTTAATTGCGTTAAGGGCGGCGATACCGCGCCACAGTTATCGTCTTTAGATGAATTTAAGGGACGTTGCTTGCGTTATGGCAAAATGCAAGATGCCGTAAAATACCGATACTCTCAATATTCATCACTTGTAGCCGCCGAGAACCGTATCGATGAGGTTAGACAGGTAGTATCAGAACAGTTTGAGGGTATGTCGGTTATGCTTGACGAGCTTTCTTGCGGAATTACCGGCGAAGAAAGATTCAGTTCGCGCGCAGCCGGCGCGTGCATCAGCGCACTTAAAAGCATTGGTATAAACGCCGAAGAATGCTCTGCAAAGATTAACAAATACGGCAGAATGTCACTTGAAATTAAAATCAAAACAAACAGCCAAGCCGTGATTAATCGTTTACAAATTATGAAATTGCTATCACTTGCCTGTGAACGTGATTTTGATATTCCTAACATAACTAAATTAGGAAACGATGCTATTATAACCGTAAACGAACATGCCAATTTTAAAGTAGATATTGGCATCGACCAACATTGCGCTACACCGGGTAGTATTTGTGGTGACGCCTACAAATACTTCAACGACGGAAAAGGTCATTTTGTTATGATACTTAGTGATGGTATGGGCACAGGCGGTCGCGCCGCTGTAGATGGCGCAATGGCATCAGGACTGATGGCGCGATTACTTAAAGCAGGGTTTGGATATGATTGTTCTTTAAAAATACTTAATTCTTCTATGCTTTTTAAATCAAGCGATGAATCTCTTTCTACAATGGATATTGCAAGTATTGATCTTTTTAACGGAAACACCGAACTGTATAAGGCGGGTGCCGCCCCTACAATTGTAAGGCGCAACGGTCACGCAGGAAGAGCCGAGAGCAACAGTTTGCCTGTGGGTATTTTAAAAGACGTTGCATTTGACCGCGCAGGCATTCGCTTAAAGGACAAGGACATCTTACTTCTGCTTTCGGACGGCGCAACTTTTGACGGCACCGAATGGCTACGTCGCGAGCTTGAAGCGTGGGGCGACGGCGGCGCGCAGGATTTAGCCGAACACATTTGTGATTGCGCGAGACGCAGATATGCGGGTGGTCGCCCTGACGATATAACCGTAATGGCGGCTATTGTTGAAAAGACGGCTTAAAATTTAACTCTTTTATTGACAAGCATCTCTTACTGTGTTACTTTTAGAATAATAAAGTGCACGCAAGAGGTGTTTGTTTTTGAATAAAAAAGCACAAGAAAAGCAACATTTTTTTGAAGATAAAATTTGTAAAGCCGAAGACCGTTTTATTGAAGCGTATATGTCGGAAAACCCAGATAAAATAAAGGCTCTTCGTCTTCTTTTTAGACTTTATAAGGGGCATTACGGCCGCCTTGTTTTAGGAGCATTAATATACATAATTAAGGATAGTCCTATGTGGGTGTTGCCGTTAATTACGGCCGATATTATAAACCTTGTAACAAATCCGCCCGAAAATTTTTTAACACGAATTGCTGCTGATGCCGCAATTGCCGTATTGCTTTTGCTGTTAAATATTCCGCTTCATACCGTTTATGTTAAAATTCTTTCTAAAGCAAACCGTAACGTCGAGGCAGGACTGCGAGGCGCAATGGTACGCAAGCTACAACAGCTTTCTATCTCGTACCACAAGGATACTCAATCGGGCAAAATACAATCAAAGGTTATGCGCGACGTTGAAGTGGTTACCGATTTAGCTTCACACATTATGAACACCGTGCTTGGCACATTAATTAATATGTGCATCACCCTGGCGGTTGTTATTTCAAGTAATATTGTAATTTTCTTTATGTTTTTATTGCTTGTGCCTGCCGCTGTTTTTTTACAAAAAGGCTTTCATAAAATTATGCACCAGCAAACCAAAGCGTTTAGAAAAGAGCTTGAAAACACCTCTGCCGCAGTATACGATATGGAAGAGCTTATTCCCGTTACGCGTGCGCATTCACTTGAAAACACAGAGGTTAAAAAGCTTACTCGCGCTATTACAAAGATTGCCGAGCGCGGATATCAATCAGATTCTACATACAGTTTTTTTGGCGCATTAAGCTGGGCGCTGATGAACTTTTTTCAAATTTTATGCTTATTTATTACCGCATTTATGGCATTTAAAAAATATATCACCATTGGTGAAATTGCTCTTTACCAAACCTACTTTACGTCACTTTCATCAGGTGTTATGAGTATTGTGTATCTACTGCCTGCCATAACGCGCGGAGCCGACGCTATACGCTCTATAGGTGAAATTTTATCTGCTTATGATATTGAAAAAAATTACGGAAAACCAAAGCTTGATAATTTGTGCGGAAAGTATGAGTTTAAAAACGTGATTTTTAATTACGATATGGAGACACACGTATTAAACGGACTTAATTTAACCGTAAACGTTGGTGAAACAATTGCCCTTGTGGGTGAATCGGGTAGTGGAAAAAGCACTATTATAAATCTTGTAACAGGCTTTAACCTCGCCGAAAAGGGCGAATTATTAATTGACGGCAAAAATATAACCGATTTTGACCTGCGTTCTTATCGCAAATTTTTATCGGTAGTGCCTCAAAACACGATTTTATTTTCGGGTACTGTGCGCGAAAATATAACCTACGGCAACGACGATTATACCGAAGAACAGTTAAGCGCCGCCATAAGCGCGGCTCAGCTTAATGAAGTTATAGCAAAGCTGCCGCATGGACTTGATACAAGCGTTGGTGAACACGGCGCTAAGCTTTCGGGCGGTCAACGTCAGCGTATTGCCATTGCGCGCGCGATTATACGAAACCCAAAGGTTATAATTTTTGACGAAGCCACAAGCGCGCTTGACAGCGTAACCGAGCGTGAAATTCAGACGGCTATTGATAATCTTACACGCGACCGCACAACCTTTATTGTAGCGCATCGCCTATCAACTATAAAAAACGCCGATAAAATTGCTGTTATAAAAGACGGTAAATGTGTAGAATTTGGCACTTATGACGAGCTTATTGAGCGCAAGGGCGAATTTTATAGTTTTAAGAAAATACAGTCATAATTTTTAAAAACTAAGTTTGCATATGCAGACTTAGTTTTTATTATATTTTTTTTACCCTTTGCATACCCTTTTTTATAGGGGTGAATTTTATGAAGATATTAAAAGTTCTTTTTTGCTTTTGCATTATATGTTTTTTGGCTTTACCAATTAACATAGTGGCCGCGACCGTGTCAAGTGAATGTGATCTTTCGGACATAGCCGTTCCCATCGACACCGGCGTAACCGATGCCGCAATAGGCACAAGGCTCGATATAAAGGCAAAATCTGCAATCTTGATCGAGGTAAATACCGGCAAAATTTTGTATGAGCACAACGCCGATCAAAAACTGCCTCCTGCCTCTATTACCAAAATTATGTCTTTGCTGCTTGTTATGGAAGCTATAGACAATCACACTGTTACTCTCGAAGATGTTGTTAGCGCAAGCGAGCACGCCTGCAGTATGGGCGGTTCACAAATATGGTTAGAGCCCGGAGAAAGTATGACGGTTGACGAGCTGCTTAAAGCCGCCGTTATTGCGTCGGCAAACGATGCTACAGTTGCTTTGGGCGAACACATTTACGGCAGCGAAGAAGGCTTTGTTGCCGCTATGAACGCACGCGCCAATGAGCTTGGTATGACCGCAACCTGCTTTAAAAACGCGACCGGCCTTGACGCTGACGGGCACCTGTCAAGCGCACACGATGTTGCAATAATGTCTGCCGAGCTTATAAAGCATCCGCTTATTAAAAATTACTCAACCGTTTGGATGGATACCTTGCGCGGCGGCGAGAGCGAGCTTGTAAATACCAATAAGCTTGTGCGCTTTTACGAAGGCACAACCGGTCTTAAAACCGGCACAACCTCGGGCGCGGGGTACTGCCTTTCAGCCACGGCAGAGCGCAACGGACTTGAGCTTGTTGCGGTAATTATGTCGGGAGATACATCCGCCGACCGCTTTAACGGCGCAAAAAAACTGCTTGATTACGGATTTGCAAATTATGAATATGCCACAGTTAAGCCAAAATTAGACATTTGTGAAATACCCATATCAAAAGGTGTAAAAAAGACAGTTAGCGTTACTGCGAAGCACAACTTTAATTCATTGCTTAAAAAGAACACTTCAAAACAGCTTTCGCAAGAGGTAAATTTAAAATCAAATATTACTGCGCCCGTCAAAAAAGGTGATGTTTTGGGCTGTGTTAACTTTTATATTAATGACGAACCTATCGGAAGCGTTGATATTATTTCTAATGAAAATGTTAATAAGATAACGTTTTTTACGGCATTTTTGTGGATTTTAGACGGATTACTTGAATAATTTTTATTTTTTTTGTGAAAATTTGTGTATTTTGCTTGCAAATTACCAAAAAATAATGTAGAATATATTAAACAAGGTGGGGCGGTATACTTTATTCCCCAAAAATTCAAAGGATTGGTTTTATGTCACTTAAATTCAGCAGCGCATATGCAAAAGATTTTATACGTGAAAATGACGTTAAGGGTCTTTTAGGTCAAGTGGCCGATGCGCACAAAACCGTTAATGAAAAGAGCGGTTTGGGCAACGACTTTTTAGGTTGGGTTGATTTACCCGTTAACTACGATAAAGAAGAATTTGCCCGTATTAAAGCGGCGGCAAAAAAGATACAGTCTGATACCGACGTGCTTATCGTTATTGGTATTGGTGGTTCTTATCTTGGCGCGCGTGCCGCTATTGAGTTTTTAAAAGGCCCTTATTACAATAACATACGCAACGGCGTGCCCGAGATATATTTTTCGGGCAACAGCATCAGCGGTTCAAATTTGGCTGATTTGCTTAAAATTTGCGAGGGCAAACGTGTGTCTGTAAACATTATTTCAAAATCAGGCACAACTACCGAGCCTGCGGTTGCATTCCGCGTGTTCCGCAAACTGCTTGAAGAGCGCTACGGCGAAGAAGAGGCGGCAAAACGCATCTACTGCACAACCGACAAGGCACGTGGCACACTTAAAGCATTGGCCGACGAAAAGGGCTATGAATGCTTTGTAGTGCCCGATGACGTAGGCGGCAGATTTTCTGTTCTTACTGCAGTTGGTCTTTTACCAATCGCCGCAGCAGGCTGTGATATTGACGCTTTAATGGCGGGTGCCGCTGCAGCATCAAAAGATTATAACAAAGAAAGCATTGACGAAAATCCTTGTTATCAATATGCGGCTTTACGTAACGCATTTTACCGCAAGGGTAAGTCGGTTGAAATGCTTGTGTCCTATGAGCCACGCTTTACAATGATGGCCGAGTGGTTTAAGCAACTGTTTGGCGAAAGCGAAGGCAAAGACAACAAAGGCCTGTTTCCTGCATCGGTTACCTTCTCTACCGACCTTCATTCGATGGGTCAGTTTGTGCAAGACGGCGCGCGCATAATGTTTGAAACGGTTGTAACAATCGGTGATAACGGCAGCGACGTTGTAATAGAGCGTGAAGACAACGATGGCGATGGTCTTAACTTCCTTGCCGGTAAAACAATGTCATACGTTAACCAAAAGGCATTCGAAGGCACAATACTTGCCCACACCGACGGCGGTGTGCCAAATCTTGTAATATCGGTTGATAAAGCCGACGAGGATAACCTTGGTCGACTTATCTACTTCTTTGAAAAGGCTTGCGCTATATCGGGTTATATGCTTGGTGTAAATCCGTTCGACCAACCGGGTGTAGAAAGCTATAAAAAGAATATGTTTGCTCTTCTTGGCAAACCCGGCTACGAGGATATGAAAGCAGAATTGGAAGCAAGACTTTCAAAATAAAAAATTAAAGATAAAATAACCGTGCTGTGCACGGCAAATATAAAGGAGTTGTTTATTATGATTAAACTTATTATCGGAAAAAAAGGTGCAGGCAAAACCAAGCGTTTAGTAGAGCTTGTAAATAATGCTGCTGAAACCAGTCTTGGTAACGTTGTTTGTATAGAAAAGGGTGGCACACTTACATTTTCCGTTAGCCATAAAGCCCGTCTTATTTATGCTGATGATTTTTCAATTTGTGGTTATGATGAATACTACGGTCTTCTTGCAGGTGTAAAAGCAGGCAACAATGACATAACACACATCTTTGGTGATGCTACATTACGTATTGGCTCACGCGATTATGGTGAGCTTGCAGCATTCTTAAATCGTCTTGCTAAAATTGATGACGTTGAATTTGTATTCACCATCTCTTGCGACGAATCAGAGCTTCCTGCAGAAATTTTCGAAGTTGCTGAAAAAATTTAAATTAAAAATTACTACTTAATACAAAAACCACTTTGTCAAAAGACAAAGTGGTTTTTGCTTGCGTTATTGTGTGCATATTTCTGTAGATTATATTTTAGGTCTGCCCGACTTACCGTATCCGAAAAGATAACAAAACTCCCGACTTGGTTTTTCAAGTCGGGAGTTAATTTTATTTATCCAAATAATCGCAAGCGGCCAACGCGGCAACGGCGCCGTCGGCAGCGGCTGTTGCTACCTGACGGATTTTTTTACTGCGGCAGTCACCTGCAACAAAAATACCGTCGGCATTGGTAAGGCAGTTTTCGTCTGAATTTACATAGCCTCTATCATCAAGGTTAATAACGCTCGAAAATACCTCGTTTTGCGGAATAAGGCCGATTGCCACAAACATACCATCAATAGTAATCTGCTTTTCGTTGGCATTACTATCGGCAATGGTAATGCCTGTAAGTGTTGTATCACCCAAAACACCCTTTACGGTATGGCCTAAAATTATCTCTACGTTTTCTTTTGCGGTTAGCTTTTCTTGCAGCTTTTGTTCGCCCGTGAGATAGTCAAGATTTTGCACAACGTAGACCTTTTTGGCTAAATCTGCAAGCAGTATAGCTTCTTGCAAAGCGGAATTACCGCCGCCAATAACCGCAACGTCACGTCCTGCGTAAAAAGCGCCGTCGCACACAGCGCAAAACGATATACCCTCGCCTACAAATTCTTCTTCGCGAGCAAGCCCCAACATACGGTGCTTGGCGCCTGTGGCAATTATAACGGTTTTTGCTTCAAAACTGCCGCTGTCGGTAACAACGGTTTTTACGTCGCCTTGCTTTATCTCTAAAACCTCGGCACATTCAACCTCAGCATCAAGACCAAGTGCCTGTTCAACCAATTTTTCAGCAAATTCGTTGCCCGTAACCTCACTAAAACCGGGTATATTTTCAACCTTTGGTGAAAAGGTAATTTGACCGCCAAAAGAGCCCTTTTCTATTACAAGCACGCTTTTATTTGCGCGACGGGCATAGACAGCCGCGGTAAGACCTGCGGGACCTCCGCCTATAACAATAATGTCATACATAATTATTCTCCATTAAAACAACGGGAGGGCACAGAGACCCTCCCCTACATTTTATTTATGCGTTGAGATATTTCTTTATATCAGATACGCCTGTATATTTTGTAGCGTTTCCGTTCTCTACAACAACAAGTGTGGGTGCTTGCTTAATGCCAAGCGCATTTACTGCCTCTACGTTTTCGTTAGCAAGAAGCTTATTAAAGATAACGCCGGCCTTATCAAGCAAGGATACTGCTATTTTGCAGTTAGGACAGGTCGCTGTTGTGAAAAGATAGTTACCGTCGGCAAGTATGGCGTCAGACTTTTCTTCACAAGCGCAAGCCTCTTTTACACCGTTGTGTGTAAGCTTGGAATTTTCAATATCATAAACCTTACGGTCTTTAAATTCCTGTGATTTACCGTCGTTCCAGTTTTGAACGGGACGGTAGTAGCCTGTAATCCGGCTGTACACCTCGGTGCGTTCGCCACAGTCGGGACAGGTGTATTCTTCACCTGCAATGTAACCGTGATTTTTACATACAGAGTATGTAGGTGACATTGTGTAGTATGGTAGACGATAGTTTTCGGCAATCTTTCTTACCAAGTTTGCAGCTGCCTTCCAATCGGGAAGCTTTTCACCCAAGAATGCGTGGAATACTGTGCCTGAGGTATAAAGTGTTTGAAGCTCGTCTTGAACGTCAAGAGCTGTGAAGATGTCTTCGGTATAACCAACGGGCAGGTGTGAAGAGTTGGTGTAGTAAGGTGTCTCATCCGGTCCACGACCTGCAGTAATAATGTTTGGATAGTGCTTAAGGTCGTGCTTAGCAAGACGGAAAGCGGTTGACTCGGCAGGAGTAGCCTCAAGGTTATAGAGGTCGCCATACTGCTCTTGGTAGTCAGAAAGACGCTCACGCATATGGTTAAGAACATCTTTTGTAAACTGCTGTGTCTTTTCGTGTGTAAGGTCAACACCAAGCCACTTAGCGTTAAGACCAACCTCGTTCATACCAACAAGACCGATGGTTGAGAAGTGGTTGTTAAATGTGCCTAAATATCTCTTGGTATATGGGTAAAGACCTGCTTCAAGAAGCTTGGTAATAACCGTACGCTTAACGTGAAGTGATCGAGCAGAAATGTCCATCATCTTGTCAAGACGAGCGTAGAAATCAGCCTCGTCCTTTGCAAGATACGCAATACGTGGCATATTAATTGTAACAACACCTACAGAACCGGTTGATTCGCCGCTACCAAAGAAACCGCCTGACTTTTTACGAAGCTCACGAAGGTCAAGACGAAGTCTGCAGCACATTGAACGAACGTCACTTGGCTCCATATCACTGTTGATATAGTTAGAGAAATAAGGAGTGCCGTATTTTGCGGTCATTTCAAATAACAATTTGTTATTCTCGGTCTCGGACCAGTCAAAATCACGTGTGATTGAATAGGTAGGAATTGGATACTGGAAGCCACGACCGTTAGCATCGCCTTCGATCATAATTTCGATAAACGCTTTGTTTATCATATCCATTTCCTTTTTACAATCTTTATACTTAAACTCCATTTCCTTGCCGCCAACAATACAGTTAAGCTCTGCAAGGTCATTTGGAACTGTCCAGTCAAGTGTAATATTTGTAAACGGTGACTGTGTACCCCAACGTGATGGGGTGTTTACACCGTAAATGAAGCTTTGTATGCACTGTTTAACCTCTTTGTAGCTGAGGTTATCAACCTTTGCAAAAGGAGCAAGGTATGTATCAAATGATGAGAACGCCTGTGCGCCTGCCCATTCGTTTTGCATAATACCAAGGAAGTTAACCATTTGGTTACAAAGGGTAGATAAATGGCTTGCGGGAGCAGAAGTAATCTTACCGGGTACGCCGCCAAGACCTTCTTGAATGAGCTGCTTTAGTGACCAGCCTGCGCAATAACCTGTAAGCATAGAAAGGTCGTGAATGTGAATGTCGGCATTACGGTGAGCATTGCCTATTTCATCATCATATATTTCAGAAAGCCAATAGTTTGCTGTAACTGCGCCTGAGTTTGAAAGAATAAGACCACCAACAGAATATGTAACGGTAGAATTTTCTTTAACGCGCCAGTCGGCAATATTAAGATAGTTGTCTATAATAGCCTTATAGTCAACCATAGTAGCGTTAATATTACGAACCTTTTCACGCTGACGACGGTAAATGATGTATGCTTTGGCAACGTCATCATAACCCGCTTTAATAAGAACAGATTCTACGCTGTCTTGAATATTTTCGACAGTAATCTTACCGTCCTCAATCTTTTCGGCAAAATCGGCGGTAACCTTAAGCGCTAAAAAGTCAATTACATCTTGATTATATGCCTTTTGGCAAGCGTCAAATGCTTGTTTGATGGCGTCACTAATCTTTTGTATGTTAAAATCTACAAATTTTCCGTCACGTTTTACTACATTATACATATCTTGTCCCCTTCTTTTTTTCGTATTCCCTCTTTAGAGGGTGAGCAAGATACATTATATAGTTTATTTTGTGGTTTGTCAATAGAAAAATCACAATATATTGTGTTAAATTCCTCTTTTTTCCACTTTTGGTATTACGTCTTGTGCATAACTACGCATTAAATCTAAGGTTTCGGGCGTGTGAGCGGATAAATTATTTTTTATAATATCGCCTGAATCGATAAAGTTTTGCAAGAAATATTTGTCGGCTCCCTTTATCCACTCGGCAATTTTTTTAATATCTTCTATTTCGTGGTATTCTTTTACCACAGTTGTACGAAATTCATAGTCTATTTTATTTTGTTTTAAAATTTCAATACTTTTTTCTACATTGCGCAAATCTTGTTCACTGCAATCGGCTGTTATAAGATATTTTTCTTGTGTGTTTTTTATATCCATAGCAACATAGTCAATTATGCCGCTGTCTATAAGCGCTTTTAATCTATCGGGGTATGAGCCGTTGGTGTCAAGCTTAACAAGATAACCCAAATTTTTTACCTTTTTAATAAATTCGGGCAACTCGGTGTGCATAAGCGGTTCACCGCCTGTAATACACACACCGTCAAGAATGCCTTTTCGTTTTTTTAGATAATCTAAAACATATTCTTCGGTAAAAAAGTTTGAATTATCAATATGCGTTACAAGTGCCGCATTATGACAAAACGGACAGCGAAAATTGCACCCTGCAGTAAACAGGGTGCACGCAGTTTTTTGAGGATAATCGAGTAGCGTTAGTTTTTGAAATCCACTAAATTGCATTTTTGTTTTCCTTTAAATTAATTATCTGCTGCGAATTGCTCTTGGATAGCTGATTTTGTATCAGGCCTTGAATCTCCGTGACGCACAAAACACATTGTTATAAATGCTGCAACCGAAAAGAACACAGCATACGGGAACAAAACATTGTATCCTATACCCAACTTGTCAATAAGCAAACCCGAAAGTATAGGAGTCACGATTTGCGCCGCCATTGAAAATGTATAATAATAACCTGTATATTTACCTACATCAGAGCCTGTACACATTTCTACAACCATTGGGAATGAGTTTACATTAATAGATGCCCAACCAATACCGACTACGGCAAATATAAGATACATTATTGGCGTTTCCTGACGAATAAATATTGCTATTGTGTAACAAATTGTCATAAGCACAATGCCAAAAAGCACCGCCCTTTTGCGACCAAGCTTGCCGGATAAAAATCCAAGCGGAACAAACGCGGCTATTGCGGCTATTGTTGCCACCGTAAGATAACCCGAGGACGTGCCAAGGTCAACATTCCATATATTCATACAATATCTTGAAAACGACGTTGTTACGGCATTGTATGCCGTGTACCATAGGAACACCGACATCAATATAAGAACAAGACTTTTTAAAACCGGTTTAGAAAGCTTTTGCTTTTGGGTTGTGTCTACAATTTCTTCTTCATCTTTAATATTTGTTTCAGCCAACACTTTGTTCTCGTTAACGGTAAATACCATTATAAGAACCGAAACAAGCATAAATGCCGCAATTACCAAAAATACAGGCGTAAATGATGATGTGTAAATTTTTGTTCCGTCAGCGGCGGTTTCGCTCTTTAACATAAACATCATAACAACCGTTGCAAAGATACCGCCTATATAACCCACAAGATTTATAATTGCGTTACCCTTACTGCGAAGGGGCTTTTCGGTAACATCGGGCATATAGGCAACAGCAGGAGAACGATAGGTAGCCATAACCACAAGCAGTGCCATAAGCGCTATGATAAAGCCGATAAAACTGTTAATTTTTTCAAAATACGCCAGCACACACATAAGTATTACCGAACCTATTGTTCCGTAAAGTATATACGGCGTTCTTTTGCCCAGTTTTGTGTTTGTTTTGTCTGAAAGCATACCAAAAAGCGGCAACATAAACACGGCAAGCACGTTATCTACCGACATAAACGCATTTGCAGTAAAGGTGTTTAATTTAAATTTGCTTTCAAGAATATAGGGTATTACCTGATCATAAAACTGCCAAAATGCAAGTATTGCCATAAAAGCAAAGCCTATAAGTATGGTGCGTTTGTAATTTAATTTCATAACGTTTACCCCTTAAATTTATTTATATAAGCTCAATAATCGCGGCAAGATTTCCTCGTTTGCCGCCCGTTGCTCTGTGCGAGTGCAGTTCGCCCGCGTTGCAACAGGTACAAATGTCGCTTATATCGATATTTTCTTCTTTTATGCCTGCTGATATTAAAATATTTTTGTTTGCCGCAACAAGATTAAGCATAAAATGCTCTTGGTCGCGTCCTTCGCGAAAGACACCCGTTATATCAATTCCGCTTTCGGCAAAAGCATCAAGCACGGGAGTATCTACCTCGTAGCACTTATCGCAAATACACGGACCTATTGCCGCAATAATATTGGCAGGGTCACAGCCAAACTCGTTTACCATTTTTTCGACCGTAATTTTACCAATCCCGCTTACAGTACCGCGCCAGCCTGCATGGCTTGTTGCGCACACACGCTTTACGGGGTCGCAAAACAACAGCGGTGTGCAGTCGGCATACTGTGTAACAAGAGCGACGCCTGACTCGTTTGTAATAAGCCCGTCAACGTCTTGAAAGCTCGGGCGCGTATAACCCGTGCCGCAATCGGCCTTTGTAACCACACGTACATTGTTAGTATGTGTTTGTTTGCTTAAAACAAGATGAGATATGTCGATACCGACAGCACCGCAAAGTCGGCGATAATTTTCTTCTACCGATTCAAAGCTATCGCCGCCCGAAAAGCTTGTGTTCATTGTAGCATACTGACCCACACTCACGCCACCTAATCGAGTAGAAAAGGTGTGCTTAACAGCGCCGCAAGCCTCAAGGCGAGGAAAAGTGATATAAACCAAATCGCCGTTTTTATTAATTTTTAGATTGTTACTATGCATTTGCCGCCTCTATTTCTGCTAAAAGTCGATTGGATTTTACTATTAATCGGTTGGCTGCCGAATTTCCTAATTTTTCGGCTATAAGCTTTAGCGCCTCGCTTATTTGCGGCGGTCTTTGGTCGGGAGAGTGGGTATCGCTTGCTAAAAATGACACGAAGCCCTTTTTAATTAACCTTTCACAAAGGCGCGCCGACTCTTTAGATATTACACCACCCGCATTAACGTGTGCCAGCGCATAGCCGTCGGCAATAAGCTTGAGTAGCTTTTTAAATCCGGGAACTGCGCCGTAGCGTTCTATATGAGCCAAAATTGGCACAAGTGATTGACGTTCGCTAATATCCATTATATCTTGAAGCATTATTTTTGTAATAGGAGCGCCATAGGGAAGCTCTAATAAAATATAGTTGGTGCCGCTTATTGCAAATTGTTTTATTGCGCGGCTTTTACCTATACCATTAAAATAACGCAATTCACAGCCAAGAAATATTTCGGGCAAATCTTTTTGAACAATCTCGTTTTTTAGTGTGTTATACGCCTCTTTTACCACATCGAAAAATTCTTCGGCGTTATCGGTGTCGGGATAAAAATGCGGTGTCGCAATAACCTGTGTAACATTCTGCTCCTTTAATATTTCGAGCAGTTGAATTGACGTTTGCAAATCCTTTGCGCCGTCATCAACATCGGGAAGTATATGTGCATGTATATCAAGAAAAGACATAAATTACCTTCTTTTAAAAAATCGGGAAAACGCCAAGGTTCTCCCGATTTAAAATTACTGTTGTGAATTGGTTTCGGTATTTTCCGCCTTTTTTAATGTTGGCGCACTGCCATAACCATAACCGTAACCATAGCCGTAGCCATATTTTGAATATCCGTATTTACGGTATCCGTACTTGCGGTATCCATACTTGCGATAATTGCCATATCTGCCGCCGGACTTGGGGTTTGCCGCATTCATAATAGCGCCAAGCAAATTAATATTTGCAAATTTAGATGCTTCAATCGCACGGGCTATAGAATCGGTAGGTGTAACCTGATCTTTAACAACCAAAACAAGACCTGCGGTTTTAGGTGCAATAACTAAAGCGTCGGTAACAACGTCCATAGGCGGTGTATCAATTATTACATAACTGTACTCTTTAGACACTGCATCGATCAATTCTTCAAAGCGTACTGAACCCAAAAGCTCAGATGGGTTTGGCGGCACTTGACCCGCTGTAATAACGTCAAACGTTTCACTTATGTGATTTATAACATTTTTGTATTCGTTAAAACCTGCAAGAACATTTGAAAGACCTGCTGTGTTTTCGATTTTAAGTTTTTTATGGATAGAACTTTTACGCATATCTGCGTCGATAAGCAAAACTTTGTCACCCAACTGAGAAAAAGCAATAGCCATATTAACAGATGTGGTAGATTTACCCTCGCCCGCCTCGGGACTGGTTATACCAAAAACTTTTTTCTCGCTTGATGATAACAAAAAGGTAAGGTTTGTACGAATAGCCTTGTATGCTTCTACAACAGCAAACGGAACGTGCCTTGTTTCGCTGATGTTCATAACGGTTTGCTTTGTTTCGGTTTTCTTTTTAATAGCCAACACCGTAACCTCCTCTTCCTTTTTTCTTGCGATAGGCGCCACCTTCAATGTTTTCAAAGTCGGGCACCGCGCCTAAAAGCGGTACGTCAAAATTATTTGCAAAGTCTTCTTCGCCCTTTATGGAACGATTTGTAGATTCGATTATAAACAACACTACATAAGATAAAGCCGCGCCTATAAGTCCTGCCACACCTGTATTAAACACTGTGCGAGGGTGTGTTTTTGCCGCTTTAACCGCAGTAGATGCTACCTTTGCTCTTGAATGCGGTATGTACTCGGGAATGTATTCACAAGAAATTTCTACAAACTTATTTGCAATACGCATAGCCTCTTTTGGATCGGTGCTTGAAAAGGTTACGTCAATAAAAAGCGTATCTTCGCCCCTTCTTACAACAGAGGTTCTGCTCATAAGATTTTGAAAATTATATCCTTTACCCAATTCATCGGCAACATCTTTATATATATCGGGTGTTTTTAGAATGTCTATTACTGTTTCTGCCAGATATAGCGATGCCGAAAGGTCACTTGCCGATACGGTGCTTTTATCGCTGTACACTGTTACCGCACCGTTAGTTGCAATAATAGATGCTGTTGCGCTGTAAGAGGGCGTAACCAAAAACTTGCAATACCCAAACGTAACCATCGCAAAAAGAATTGCTACTAAAATAATTATCCAGATTCTGCGCCACGCAAGCATCACGAGGTCCATTATATTTATAGTTTTTTCTTCCATTTTATTCCTCTTTTCAAAAATAGAAATTTATTATATTTTACATTCACTTTATCATACCATTTTTATAACTGTTTTTCAAGTGGTTATTTTGCGTATTTTGTATAAAGATTAATTTGGTCATAAACACTTGGCCAAAGGCCCGCTCCTTTAAATGTTACGCAAACATATTCTGTGCCCGAATCGCTTTTGCCAAAGCTTGCTATACAATATCCCGACTCGTTTACAAATCCTGTTTTTCCGCCCAAAATATCGGAGCCTTCGGGCTCGGTGCCATACATATAACTAAACAATGTGCTGGTAAGCTGAATGCCGTCGGGATGCTGAGGTGTTGAAGCGGTGGTGTACTGATAGGTAGAAAGCACCTCGCGACACAGCTCGTTTTTCATGGCCTCTTTTATAATTACTGCCATATCTTCAGCAGTAGTATAGTGATTTTTGTCAAACAAGCCGCTTGTGTTGGTAAAGTTTGTGCCTTTAAGTCCAAGTTCTTTTGCTTTTTTGTTCATAAGCTTTACAAACGCTTCTTCACTACCCGCTATTTTTATTGCAAGTCCAATTGTCGCGTCGGCGCCGGAAGGCAATATTGCACCGTAAAGCATATCGGTCATATTTGCCGCCTCGTCATCGGCAAAGCCGGCCAAGGTTGCCTCTTGCACATATAAAGGATCGGTTATTTCGTAACTGAAGGTAAATGTATCATTATAATCCGTAATATAATCTACCGCCGTTAAAATTGTCATTACCTTTGTGGTCGAAGCAGGATAACAACGTCTTGCCGCATCTCTACCGGCGATTACTTTATTGGTATCACAATTTATAAAAACTATACTTTCGGCAACAATATCACTTGATATTTCTGCTGTGTTTTCATCGTATTTTGCATACAAATCAACCGGTGGGTCTTCTTTTTTTACATCGCTTACCGCACTTTCGGTATTTTGTGTTTTCGGTATTGTCTTTTCTTTTTTAGGCGCGACAAGCACAACAATTAAAACTGTAACAAGAATTATAGCCGTAATATACACCCACGGGCGAATCTTTATAACGCCACCAAATAACCTTTGCTGCTCTGCAGGTTCTTTTTGCTGCTTGGGTGCGTTTTCTTTTTTTTCTATGTTTTTTTGCAAGGCGGAAAAATACTCGCCATAATCTTTATTATCAAATTGTTCGGGCACGCATTTACCACCTTTAACGTTTTATAAATTTTTAAAAGCTACGACCTGAGCCGCCGCCACCAAATGAGCCGCCGCCACCTCTAAATGAGCTGCCGCCGCCAAAGCCACCTGAAGAACCGCCAAATCCGCCGTGACCAAAATATATATGTGCGCCTGCGCGTCTACCAAATATTTTTGTCGCAACTATTATAATTATTAAAAGATATATCCAACACATAATAATCTCTGACAACTCGTCATCGTCATCCTGTGGCATTTGATCTATCGGTACATAATTTTCACCGGTCTCGATTCCGTATTCGATATAAATTTCATTTACAACGGCGTTATAAACGCTTACAAGTCCCGTTGAAAAATTGTCGTTCGAAAAGTACGGTATTCCGTAAACATCGATAATTCTTCCAACCTTGCTATCGGGAAGCGCTCCTTCAAGTCCGTAGCCCACGGCAATATATACCTCTCGGTCGGTTTCTGACAACAAAATAACAATACCGTTGTCTTTGTCTTTGTCGCCAATCCCCCAGCTTCTGCCGAGCTCTAACGCAAGATCTTCTATGGTGTCACCATTTAAGCTGTCCACCGTTACCACTACCGCCTGCGCGGTTGTTTTTTCTTGTAATTCTACACCCTGCGCATAGATTATATCATCATCTGAATCGGTCAAAATATCTGCATAGTCATTCACAAAAAATCTCTCTGTAGGTGTGTCAAGCTGATTTTTTGGTGCAGAACAAGCGGTAAGCGACAAAAGCATTGTTGCCAAAAGCGCAACAATTAACATTCCCCTTAAAGTTTTGTTTTTCATAATTATTAAAAGCTTACCTGTGGCACTTGGTTTGCTGATTCGTCTGCTTCGAAGCGCTCGTAACGCTCAAAACCAAACATACTTGCGACTATGCTGCCCGGAAATTTGCGTGTTGCCTTATTAAACACTTCTACCGATTCGTTGTAGTCTTTGCGAGCTACTGCAATACGGTTTTCGGTGCCTGCAAGTTCATCCTGTAAAGCTATATACTGACTGTTAGCCTTAAGATCGGGATATGCTTCGGTTACGGCATTTACCCAAATGTCGATAGCGCTGTCAAGCTGAGCGCTGGCCTCGGCTTGTTCGGCCGCGCCGGAAGCCTTGGCAACCTTAGAGCGCGCCTCGGTTACCGCAGCAAGAGTTGATTGCTCGTAATCGGAATAGCCTTTTACGGTTTCAACAAAGTTTGGTATTAAATCTGCTCTGCGCTGAAGCTGAACAGATATTGTAGACTGTGCAGTTTTTACTGCCTCTTCTTTATCTACAAAACCGTTGTACGTTCCAATTAAAGATATGGCAATTATTACTACTACGGCAACAACTGCAATTATAGCTATTAACCCTTTTTTCATTTTTATAACTCCTTTACAAATTCATTTATACGTTTTAACGCTTCAATTATATGCTCCGTACTATAGCAATAAGATGCTCGGACAAAGCCTTCGCCGCCCCTGCCAAACGCAGTTCCCGGAACAACGGCTACGTGCTTTGCTTCAAGCAAGCGCTCGCAAAATTCTTCGCTTGTAAGTCCTGTGCTCTTAACGCAAGGAAACGCATAAAAAGCGCCCTTTGGCTCACGGCAGGTAAGCCCTGCTTTATTAAATCCATCTACAATAAGTCTGCGCCTGCGATTGTATTCTGCCTTCATATTGGCTACCGCGTCATCACAATTACGCAATGCCTCAATGGCTGCATACTGTGCTGTGGTTGGCGCGCACATTATTGCAAACTGATGAATTTTTGTGATTTGTGAGATTATTTCTTTGGGTCCGCACGCATAACCCAAACGCCATCCCGTCATTGAAAAGGCCTTTGAAAAGCCGTTTATAAGTATTGTGCGTTCGCGCATACCGTCGATAGACGCAATAGAAACGTGTGATTCTTCTGCAAAAGTAAGCTCTGAATAAATTTCGTCCGAAATTACCAAAATATTAGTATCGCGTAAAATTTCTGCCAAAGCCTCTAAATCCTGCCTTTGCATTATTGCGCCCGTCGGGTTACAGGGATACGGCAAAATAAGAGCCTTTGTTTTATCGCTTATAGCGTTTTTTAATTGCTCTGGCGTTACTTTAAAATCGTTTTCAGCCAATGTTTCAATAATTATTGGTGTTCCGCCGCACAGCACGGTCATTGGTTCGTAGCATACGTATGACGGTTGCGGTATAATTACTTCATCGCCCGGCATAATAATTGCGCGCAAGGTCGCATCAATTGCCTCACTGCCACCAACCGAAATCAGTATTTCACCCGTTGGGTCATATTTAACACCGCTTTTTCGATTAGTGTAATTAGAAATTTCTTGTCTTAATTCCTCAAGTCCTGAATTAGAGGTATACTTAGTTTTTCCTTTTTCGAGCGAGGTTATACCTGCTTTTCGCACCGACCACGGTGTCTGAAAATCGGGTTCGCCCACACCTAAGGATATAACATCATCCATTGTAGCGGCTATGTCAAAAAACTTTCTTATACCAGAAGGCTTGATGTTTTGCACGGTATCAGACAGTATTTTTGAATAGTCCATCATAACAAATATGTCCCCCTATCATCTTTTTCTGCTTCAAAAAGTTTAACGTCCATCTCTTTATAACGTCGCATAACAAAATGTGTTGCGGTAGAAGTAACCGAATCAATAGTAGCGAGCTCGCGGGCAACAAAACGTGAAACTTCTTGCAAATTTTTACCCTTTACAACAACGTTAAGGTCATAACCACCCGACATAAGATATACTGCCTCTACCTCGGAATAAGAAGCAACCTTTTCGGCAACCTCTTCAAAGCCAAGGTCTGCTTTAGGCACAACGTTAAGCTCGATTATTGCCGAAACGCTTGTCGCGTCAACCTTTTCCCAGTCGATAACGGTTTTATATCCGCAAATTACTCCCGTCTTTTCAAGGGCATCAATCTCGGCCGCGACCGCTTCTGTGGTGGTAGCCAACATAACAGCCAATTGTTCTACTGTGTAACGCGCATTGTTGGAAAGTAATTTCAAAAGTTCGTTTTTCATATATAAAACCTCCTAAGATTAATCATTTTATAATCTATATAATTATAATAGAAAAACGATAATTCGTCAATAAAAATAAATCATATTGAAAATAAAATAATTATATGTTAAAATATTACGATTAAGTTTAAACACACTTAGGCAGGTGAAGATTTTGGCAGAGCGTACCATCGCCGCTATTGCAACTCCTTTGGGCGAAGGCGGTATAAGCGTTATACGAATATCCGGTGAAGAGGCAATAAGCATTGCCGATAGGTGCTTTATTGCTTTTTCGGGTGAAAAGCTATCGAATCTTGACGGTTACAAAGCGGCTTACGGCAAGGTAACCGACCCAAACGGCGATACCATTGATGATGCCGTAGCTCTCGTCTTTCGCGCCCCCAGAAGCTACACGGGCGAAAACACGGTAGAGATATCGGTTCACGGCGGCACGGTGGTTGCGCGTCAGGTTTTACGCCGCGTATTAGAATGCGGTGCTTCGCTTGCCACAGGCGGCGAATTTACCAAGCGCGCTTTTTTGAACGGCAAGTTAGACCTTACAAAAGCTGAAAGCGTTATGGGACTAATATCCGCCCGCAGTGATGCGGCGGCAAAAATTTCCCGCGGAGCGCGCGAGGGACGAATCAGTCGTGATACCGAGGATATTTTAAGCAAATTGCTTGAAACCGCGGCATCACTTGCGGCATATGCCGATTACCCCGACGAAGATATACCAAATTTGACCCAAGAAAATTTTGAAGCCTTACTTAATGAATGTGTCTTAAAATGCGAAAAGCTTATTTCTACATATGATACGGGTCGCATAATTCGTGAAGGCATTAATTGCGCCATCGTTGGCAAACCAAACGTTGGCAAATCTACGCTTATGAATTTGCTTTGCGGAAGCGAACGCTCGATTGTTACCGATATTGCGGGTACTACTCGCGATGTTGTAGAAACCACCATAAACATTGGCGACATAACACTTAATCTTGCAGATACGGCAGGCATTCACGAAACAGATGACACCGTAGAAAAATTTGGTGTAACAAGAGCAAAAGAAAAAATTGATAACGCTGAGCTGTTGCTGGCTGTTTTTGATAATTCGGTACCTCTTGACGACGACGATAAAAAATTAATCAGCAGTATCAGCGATAAAAAGTGCATCGTAATACTTAATAAAACCGACCTTGCCCCAGCCTTTAATAAAAAAGCTTTAGGCGACTTTGAGATTATTGAAGTTTCGGCAAAATCTGGTGACGGCTACGAGGCGCTTTCAAAAGCGATAAACCACGTGTGCAAAACCGATATGCTGTCTCCCGATGATACCGTTCTTATAAACGAACGTCAACGTGACTGCGTTTGTCGCGCTTTAAGCGCTGTGTGCGCCGCGAGCGAGGCTTTGCTTTGCGGTATGACGCTTGATGCTGTAGGCGTTTGCGTTGATGATGCTATTGCCGCGCTTTTAGAGCTTACGGGAAAACGCGTCACCAATGAAGTTTGTGATGAAATATTTAAAAGATTTTGTGTGGGTAAATAAAATTCAAAGAGGATTTTTATGATAAAAGAGTATTTAGCAGAAGAATATGACGTTGCCGTTATTGGCGGCGGTCACGCAGGTATTGAAGCAGCTTTAGCTCCTGCGCGACTGGGTCTTAAAACAGTTATGTTTACAATTAATCTTGACTGGGTTGGCAATATGCCCTGCAATCCGTCCATAGGCGGCACCGCAAAGGGTCATCTTGTGCGCGAGCTTGATGCTTTGGGCGGTGAAATGGGCAAAGCAGCCGATGCCACAACGCTGCAAAGCCGAATGCTTAATCGCGGCAAAGGTCCTGCCGTTTATTCGTTACGTGCCCAAATCGACCGCCGCGCCTACTGCAGTTATATGAAAAACTGCATTGAGCGTCAAGAAAACCTTGACGTAAAGCAGGCAGAAATCGTACATATAGAAAAAAGGGAGGACGGCCTTTGGCACTGCATTACCCGCCTTGGCGCCGATTACCCTTGCAAATGTGTTGTTCTTGCAACAGGAACTTTTTTGGGTGGCAGAATTTATATTGGCGAGGTCAATTACGAAAGCGGTCCTGACGGCAATTTCCCCGCGACCGAGCTTTCAAAATCGCTTAAAAAGCTAAATATCCCCCTACGTCGTTTTAAAACAGGAACACCTGCACGTGTTGACCGCGCAAGTATAGATTTTTCTAAGCTTGAGGTCCAAGACGGTGACGACAACACCGTGCCATTTAGTTTTTCGACCACCGAAAAACCACAGAACAAGGTTGTTTGTCACATAGGCTACACCAACGACGAAACCAAAAAGGTAATACTTGAAAATTTGCATCGCTCACCACTTTATGCCGGCGATATTGAGGGCGTGGGGCCACGTTATTGCCCAAGCATTGAAGATAAAATTGTTCGCTTTGCCGACAAGCAACGCCATCAGATGTTTGTTGAGCCTTGCGGCGAAAACACCGAAGAGATGTATCTGCAGGGTATGTCATCCTCTTTGCCCGAGGAGGTTCAGCTTAAATTTTACCGTACAATCAAAGGTCTTGAAAACGTAAAGGTTATGCGCACAGCCTACGCAATAGAATATGATTGCATAGATCCGTTAGCGCTTTATGCTACACTTGAAATCAAAGAACAACCCGGTCTTTACGGAGCGGGTCAGTTTAACGGTTCTTCAGGCTATGAAGAGGCCGCCGCGCAAGGCTTTGTAGCGGGTGTTAATGCGGCGCACAAAATTTTAGGTTGTGAGCCGCTTGTGTTGTCCCGTTCATCCTCATACATAGGCACCCTTATTGACGACCTTGTTACAAAAGGCTGCTCTGACCCATACCGTATGATGACTTCACGTAGTGAATACCGATTGCTTCTTCGTCAAGACAATGCAGACGAACGATTAATGCCCATAGGCTACGCTTTAGGTCTTGTAAACGATTATGAATACAATCGCTTTTTAGAGCGAAAATCGCTTAAAGAACAAGAAATCGAGCGTGTAAACAACACTTTTCTTGCGCCAAGCAAAGAGCTTAACGAGTTGCTTGAAGGTCGTGGCACCGCACCGCTTACCACGGGCTGTCGCCTTGCCGACCTTATAAAGCGTCCTCAGCTTGACTATAACTGTTTGGCAGCATTTGATAAAGACAGACCAACGCTACCCGATGACGTTTGCGAAAAGGTTGAGGTAGAAATTAAGTATGAAGGCTATATAAGCCGTCAGCAAGCACAGGTCGAAGAAATGCTACGCCTTGAAAACAAGGTTATACCTAAAGATTTTGATTACACTACCATTAAAGGCTTGCGACTTGAAGCCGCCGAAAAACTAAATAAAGTAAGACCCGAAAACATAGGTCAGGCGTCGCGTATATCGGGCGTTAGTCCTGCCGATGTATCGGTTTTGCTTATCTATCTTTCTAAATAGAGGTTATTATGATTAATTTTAATATTGAAAAAATTGTTCCAGTATGTAATGATTTTGGACTTTTACTTGACAATACTGCGATAGAACGACTTAATGCCTATGGCAATATGCTTGTAGAGTGGAACGAAAAAATGAATCTTACCGCCATAACCGAACCGGAAGAAGTGTTATACAAGCATTTTTTAGACTGTCTTTTGTTTTTTAAGAATGTAGACGTAAAGCAAAATGCTAAAGTAATTGATGTAGGTACGGGAGCCGGTTTTCCGGGGTTGGTGCTAAAAATCGCACGCCCCGATATACAGCTTACCCTTATGGACGGACTTAACAAACGTTTGACCTTTTTAAACGCCGTGCTTGAAGAGTTAAACTTGCAAGCGCAGACGGTTCATATGCGAGCAGAAGACGGCGGCAAAAACGCCGTTTACCGCGAAAAATACGATATTGCCTGTGCGCGCGCGGTTGCCAATCTTCCCGTATTGTGCGAATACTGCATACCGTTTGTAAAAGTAGGAGGTCAATTTGTAGCAATGAAGGGCTCATCCGCACAAGAAGAATTAGATGCCGCAACAAACGCTTTTAAGATACTTGGTTGCCAAAAGCCTAAAATTATATGCGAAAATTTGCGAGAAAATGAGGCTCGCGCCTTTATTGTTGCAAAAAAGATATCGCAAACACCGCCAAAATATCCTCGAATGGGTGGTAAAATAGCAAAAAGCGCCTTATAAAAAGGCGCTTTTTTGTTTTTTGTGTCATATTTTTGCGACCGATTTTGCTTTACTTTTTTTGAAAACCACGAGATAATATACTTGCAAAAAGGAGTGATGATTATGCATACTTTTGCAGAGAAAAAATTACTGATGTTAAAACCTGACGACATAATTACAAGCTCTAACCAACCGCGTAAGAATTTTGACGCATATGAACTGCAATCTCTTGCTGACAGTATTACTGCCAATGGAATAATACAACCCCTCACCGTAAGAAAGGGCGATAATGGCAAATATTTGCTTATCGCAGGCGAACGTCGATTGCGCGCGGCAAAACTCGCAGGACTTCGCCGTGTGCCATGCGTGCTACATCGTACAAGCGATCTTGTAGCATCGCTTTATGCCATAACCGAAAATATGCAACGTAGCGATTTAAACTGTTTTGAAGAAGCGCTTGCAATTCAGACCTTAATTACCGACTTTAGACTTACGCAATCAGAGGTGGCTGTACAGCTTGGTATGGCAAATTCGACCGTAAGCAATAAATTAAGACTTTTAAAATTGTCTGATGAACTTCAGTCGCGCATTGTTGCGGCAAATCTTACCGAGCGCCACGCAAGAGCGCTTTTAAGACTGCCCGCCGAGAAGCGAATGAGTGCGCTTGACAAAATCATTGCCGAAGGCTTTAATCTTGCCCAAACCGAAGAGTTTATTGAAAATATATTAAACCCTGTGTCAGAAAAGCAAGACACATTAAATCAAGAAAAAAACCCTATAAGGAAATCAGCCATCGGTGACATAAAGCTGTTTTCTAACAGCCTTTCAAAGCTTTTGTGTACCATGCAAAATGCGGGAATTACAGCCAATTCACGAAAACGTGAGACCGAAGATTACATAGAATATAAGGTTCGCATTTTTAAAAGCACGCCGCGATATGATCAACTAAAAATATGTTAAAATCTGCAAAAGATACCTTTGTCCCCTTGGTATCTTAGCGGTTTTAAATAGCGCTTTGACAGTTTTGCACTGCTGTCAAAGCCGCCCACCATATTCATCCCCATACACAAACAACCCCTCGCAAGAGGGGTTGTTTGTGTTTATGGTTCTATTTCTTTTGTTTCATTATCTATTGCATATTTTTGCGTAAGCTTTGTAAGCTTATCTTCATTTTTAGATACTCTTGCATCAAGCAAAAAGATTTTAACAAGCAACAAAAATATTATTATTACAAATATAAAGTTTGACGGTGATTCGAAACCTATTAGGTTTGAAACCCAATAAATCACCTTTGGGAAAATTGACATTGCTAAAAGAAACAGGCAAAAGAATAGCCAATACAGTGTATCGCCTATTTTGAACTGTGATTTTTTTATTTTTAAAAATACAAATATCGCAGTTATCACACTTGCAGATATCATAGCTATTGTTAATCCGTTCATTTTTTACCCCTTTCTAAACCATTGCAAAATAAGAATGGACACGAACATTCTTGTCATATAATTTACCGAGTTTGCAAAATTGAGATAACTTTCTCCTGCCGTTCGGTCGTGCATTTCAACCTGTATTTCACTAAAGGTTGCCCCTCCACGAACAAGTAGCGCAACCGTATCCGGTTCAGGACCAAGGTCGGCGGCAAAAGCAAGTTTTTTAATCATTTTTCTATCAAACATTCTCATGCCGGAAGTTGGATCTTTTAATGTTTTTCCTGTAGTGATTTTTATTGCAAGTTGTATCAAATTGCTACCAAACATACGAAGTGACTTTGGCTTTTTTTTCTCAATAAAACGTGATCCTATTACTATGTTATAGCCTTTTTCTATCTCTTTAGCCATTTTTGCAACATAGTCAGGGTCGTGTTGACCGTCTCCATCAAACTGAATTGCGGCATCATAGCCGTTTTTAAAAGCATAAAGCATTCCCGTCTGCACAGCCGCAGCAAGACCAAGATTTACCGGATGACTTACAAAATGGAAGCCCCTTTTTATACAAATCTCTTCAGTCTTATCGCGTGAGCCGTCATTTACAATAAGATAGTCATATTGTGGACAGTCTCTTTTCAACACGTCTATTACACGTTCGATATTGTCCTGTTCGTTATATGCCGGAATAATAAGAAGAAGTTTCATTTTTATCTCCTTTATTTTACAATTTTAACTAGTTTTTCAGCCGTTTTTTGCCAGGTAAAACCTTGTAGCAATTTTTGATATGCGTTACTACACGCCGACGAGCGATAATTCTTATCGAGCGCCTTTTCGAGTGCCGCTTTGGTTTCATCTGTTGTGTTGCCTTTTGTTATAATACCATATTCTTCGCCAGTTATCAACTCCCTAGCGCCGCCATTGTAGGTAGTAATAACAAATGTGTTTGTCGCAATCGCCTCTAAAACTGAGGTCGACATACCCTCTGATACCGATGGTAGGCAGTATATATCCGATGCGTTAAGCAACGCCACAATGTGGTCAAAGTCTATTTTCCCAAGGAATATTACCCTGTCGTTAGCCTTTGCTTTAAGCTCGTCCGTTTCAGGACCGTCGCCCGCATAAAAGAGGTACAAATCGTCGCGGTCTACTTGACGGAATGCGTCTAAAAGCTCATGAACACCCTTTATTTTAAGAAGGCGGCCCGTAAAGGTTATGACAATCGCATCACGAGGCACATTATATTCCTTGCGGTAATCACAAACGTTTTTACCCATCGCCTCGGCAATAGAATCAATATCTACCGCGTTATAAAGCGTGCCCTTAGACTCAATCCCAAAATGTCCCGACCACTCACCTGCCGCTTTTGACACAGCGTAATAATCGCTGCATTTCTTCTTGAGCTTTCTTGTGACAAAGTGTTCCACGTGTGCTACTACAAAATCAAGTATCTTGTTGTCTACCGATAAATGTGTAGAACCGTGCTCAATGGTTATGCTCTTAACTCCGTTTTTATTTGCAAAATCAGCAGCATAAAGACTGTGGATATAAAATCTGGCGTTTATAACCACCAAATCAAAATGCTTTTTTGAAAGTTCGGCGTCAAGGCGCTTAAACTCATTGTTCTTTTTAAGAATAGGATATCTGCCCTTCATAAAATTATGACAAGGAAGTCTAAATATCTCTATTCCATTTTCATCGACCTCGCGCGAAGGAAGGTCAAACACGTTAGAAGTTACCACGGTAACGTCGTGACCGAGGTTTATAAGCTGCTTCGAAAGATTATAAACATATCGCTCTACTCCACCAAGGTTTGGTAAGTAGTTTGCGCAAAAAAGACAAAAAGATTTTTTCATTGATTACATCCTTGTTTTATACTATTTTTGAACAACTGTAAATAAATATTCCGCTATTTAACACACTTAATAAATACAATAGTTTTGTATCAAAATTTTGCTTTAATTCTATGGTGTTGTTTCGCAAGAACAAAAACAATAGTGGTAATGCCGGAATAAAATATCGTCCTTGCACACCCAAAATTATTTGACTTCCACTATATGTGTGGTCTAGCAACAACAAAAGTTCTATCAATAAAAATACTACACCAAATAACATTAGCGAATAACTTCTTTGCGCCAAGCCCATAACCTTCGGTTCGTCCGATTTTCTCATAAACGCTAAACACAAAACAACAACATATGGTATTGCCATAAACCACGGTGTTTGGAATTCGAACCATCCAAAGAACGAAATCATAGATTTAACGTAGAAATCACCTTGTTCTATAATTGTTTTAAACAACATTCGCATCATTTCTACCGGATGGCTTAAAACATAACTTATTCCAAAGCCTTCGGTAGTAGAATTGGTAACTGTGTTTGACACCACCTTGTCACTGTTTGCGCCCTGTAAAATCAGTATAGATGCCACCGCAATTACACCAAGCGCACACTTAAAAGCAAAGTGCCACTTGGGTTTCACAAATTTGTCCTTTGGAATCAGAAGCACTAATCCTGCGACTCCAATATAGACAACCTTTTGCGGAACAACGGCAATGATTATAAGCGCCAAAATCAACAACCGCTTCCAATCAATGTTTTTTGTATCATACATTAAGTACAGTATGTACGCAAACATTAAAACAACTCCGCCAAAGGTAAATGCGTCATACGAACAAGAAGCAATAATATGAAGATTTATTGGCAATAGCGCTATTGCGGCTATCGCTATTTTGCCAAAAGGAATAATCCTCATCGCAAAATACACCATTAAAACACATAGCGCCGCATTAAAAATTCGCGCCAACATAAAGGACCAATACGGACCCAGTCCTACGACTCTCGCAACAGACAGTCCCAGTCCTCCCGCAAAATGAGGAATTGTTTTATTGGTCATATACCCTCTGTCCGTTGTTATAACCTGAGTGTTGTCGGCAAAAACTTCGTCATATCCTTTTTCGCTAACATAACTTTGATGATAAAGAGAATTACTGCTGCTCATAAGATACTTATAATCGCATTCGCGCATCCTCAACGCATCCTGCTTGTCATCAAAGTCAAACATAATCATATTTGACACGTGATAAACGCTTCTAAAGTGCGCGGCCTCATCCGGAACGGTGAAGGGTGGAAATACAAAAAGGCAAATAATTACAAAAAACGAAAGTATAACCGCTGTTATTCCTGCGATGCTTAATAATTTGTGTTTAATAATGAATAATACAGCAACCAAGAAAAGTATCGTCGCGATTGCAATCACAATATATTTTGTGGCTCCGCTCTCACCTTTTAAGGTTCTCATATCAATAATAACATTAGTCGAAACCTCCTCCAAATCGACCGTGCACACGCTGTTTTCAATATCAACAGTTTTGTTTGCGGATACAACTATGCATCCCTCTTTAATAACAAAGGTCATTTTTATTTGTTTTTGTGCGGAGGTTTTTAAGGTATCATCAAGATCTAAATAGGTATATCCCAAAGAGAGCTGCCCTGCCTTAAATGTTTGCCGTTGGGTTTGCTTTCCGTCAGATATAATTACTTCGAATTCGGCATCTTCCGTGACGGCATTTGCCACAAAACCAATTTGCTTATAGTTAATGCTGTCGCATTTATAGTTTTGCTCTAGAGTTTGTCCCTTTTTTATCTCTATTTGATCATTTATACTTGTTATGCCGCCAATAGTGTTGCTTTTTACTAGAGTCTCTGCATCGTTAGCAACGTCTAGTTTGTAAACCCCAAAGCTAACTACGGCAACAATTAATACTGCCAAAACCGCCAGCACAACACCTTTATTCTTTTCCAAAAAATCGAAAAACTTATTCATCCTTTTTCCGCCTCACATTAAACAAAAACATTACAAACATTATAACAAAAAGTAATGCCATTTCGCAAAGATATGAAAGTGCCGCGCCCATAAGCCCTAATTTTGCGGTCATTATACCCGGCATTACAAGAGCAAACAAAATTGTTACGCCATAGGCAATTAGGCAGAGCTTTTGCTTACGCATGGTTGTAAACAGCGTCAGCGTGAGAGTGCTTGCCGCGCTAAATCCACCCGAAACCAGCAAAATCATAAAAATATTCTTTTTGCTTGAAAGCTCGGCATTATATAGCAGTTCTAATACGGGTATTCCTAACAAATAACCACCTATAAGCGCCGCTACAGTTACCATTACTACCCACAAATATAGTTTTATAACCGTTTTTTTAAAGCTTTTGATTTTTCCGTTTGCCCAATCGCTCGAGAGCGAAATAAGTTGCGGTCTAAAAATAAAGATGCTCAAAAGATTTATGGCAAAAACCGGCATAACCAAATAACCGTAATGCGCCTGGTCGGTTTTTGATAAAGTATCTTCTATTGCGTATTTTGGGGAATTAAAAATATACTGGTGCAAAAATGACGATAAAAAGAGCGGTAATGCG
>JAZSKN010000076.1:0-19071 GCA_045534895.1 Acutalibacteraceae bacterium | reverse complement strand
ATGCTTTCAGTATGGACAAGGATAACGCCTTTAAAGTAGAGATGTATATGGATGGTGAGCAAAAACTATTTAAGTATGTTTTCTCATCACCGCTTACTTCACTCACTATTGGTAAAAATGCCGTAATAGGTGAGAGTGCTTTCTCAAATGCCGCAAGTCTTGAAACCGTCACTTTGGGTGAAAATGCCGAAATCGGCAAAATGGCGTTTTATAACACGTCGAGCCTTAAAAATATTGATTTATCCAAGGCAAAGACAATAGGCGACTATGCAATTTCGGGCGACGTTTACTACGCTTGTCTTGATGAAAATATGTCGGTTGCTGCTGTTAATTCAGAGGGTATGTATCGTTATACCTATCACGGTCCTTTGATTGAAAGTGCAGACATTTCTTCAACAAAAACTCTCGGTGAATATGCATTCTCATATTGTCGCAAGCTTGTTGATATTAAATTGAGTGATGATATTACCGAAATTAAGCCTTACACCTTTGCGGGCTGTGATTCACTTAAAACGATTAATCTTGACAAGGTAAAAACTATTGATGAATACGCATTTATGGAATGCGGACTTGAAACTGTTAAACTTCCAAAGGTTGAAAAAATAGAAAAATACGCATTTGTTTCAAACCGTTTGTTGTCGAACCTTACTGTTAGTGAAAAAACAAAAGAAATAGGCGAGGGCGCATTTTCGTACTGTGATCCACTAAGCAAGGTTGAAAATCTTAAATGTGTTGAAACAATTGGTGATTATGCGTTTGCATACACTGCAATCACCTCGGCTGATCTTACTGCTGCAGTTAGTATTGGCAGAAATGTATTTATAAAGGAAAATCTTACACCGTTTACCGTTACACTTGGTGATGATATTGAAAAAATTGCCGACAACCCATTTGCTATGTGTAAGGTAGAACCCTTTAGTTCTACAGAAAAACAAAAGGTTAACGGTAAAGAAAAAGAAGTTAAGATTTACGATTTTGAAATAAGTGATACTGTATTTGTTATTGACGGCTCACTTTATTGTCAAAATGAAAAAGGTTTGGAGCTTATTACCTATGCAGGTATTAATAATGACAACGTAATTGTTGCTGACGATACGGTACGTATTACGGCTTATGCCTTTGCTGCAAGTGACGTGGCGCGTGTTAAAATGCCATTTAATACAACCGCTATCGGTCATAAGGCATTTTATGGTTGCAATAAGCTTCAGATGGTAACTTTTGGTAGTTATAGGGTTCCAAACTTTGAAGAAGAGTTTGATCCGGCTTATTATGGTAGTTTTGAAAATATACCCGGTACCGGTGATTTTGGCACCTATACCGATTATGACGGTAACGAGGTTCAAATTAATGGTTTAGGTATTGTGCCATTCTTTATGTGGAATGCTACGGGAGAAATGTATTCTAACGTATTTTACGGTGCAACCTTCGTTGATTATGTTGGTAAGGTTAAAGATAAGCTTACAATGGTTCATCCTGTAAACGGCGTTGGTTATGACTCGTTTATTTGTAACCAGTATTTTGATATGTCAATTGAAGGTCCCGCAGCACCTGATGAAGTAGCGGTTGATGCAATTAATGCTATTAAGGCTATTCCCGAAAGAGTAACCTATAACGATAAGTCATTGGTAGAAAAAGCAAGGTCAGCATATAGTAAAGTTGCTACTCTTGAGCAAATGGCTTTGGTAACTAACTATTCAGATCTTGTATCAGCAGAACAACGAATTAAGGCTCTTGATCCTGAAGCGCAAAATAAAGATGACGCAACTACACAAGAAGATAAAAAATTCAACAATAAAATTTGGATTTGGTTGCTTTTGGCTGTTGCGCTAATAGTTATAGTTATATTGGTTATCAAAAAATTCAAGAATGCTATTTCTAAATATACAAAACCAATTATAAATAAGGTTTCTGTTTTCACAAAACCTTTAACCGATAAAATTGCAAAAGTGTGCAAACCAATTCTAAATAAGATTTCGGCATTTTGTACGCCAATACTTAACAAGATTGGTAATGTATGTAAACCAATTACAGATAAAATAGTTAAGTTTTTAAAACTTATTTCTATTAAAGCAATTGCATTTTGCGCACCAATTGCTAAAAAAATTGGTATTTTCTTTAAAAAGCTATTTATAAATATTTTTAAATTCATTGTTAAGTATTCTAAAAAACTTTATTATATAGCTAAACCATTTGTTATCAATTTGGCAAAGATGATTGCTAAAATTTCTAAAATTGCTTTTATTGCTACGATAGCGTTTGTTAAGGGCCTATTAACTAAAAAAGAAAAAAGCAACGTTATAATTGATGAGCAATCTAATGAAGAAATAAAAGAAGAAACTTCTGATAATGAAGATGATTTTTTGCCAAAAATTGAAGAAGAAATTTTTGCAAAAGTGCAAGATGATGTTTTAAATAATGATTTTATTAAAACAGAGTCAGAAGAAATTGAAGTTGAAAACAAAACAATAGCAAAACACGAAAAACCAAAGAAAAGAAGAAGTTATAAAAATATTATTCTTTTTGCAGTTCTTGTTATTGCTGTTATCGCACTTGTTGTAGGAATCGCTTTGTTGCCAAAAGGCAATAAAGGAAACGTTTATGATGAAAATGATGCTTTAGGTTACAACGTTAGCGTCAAATTTGATGCTAACGGAGGCGCCTTTACAACCAATACGTCGGTTATTGTTGATTCATTTAACGTTGAAAATAAATCGGAAATCGCGCTTATTGCTCCCGACGATTCAAGACGTGGCAATGATTCTTTTACCGTAACTAAAAACGGATATTTTCTTGCAGGTTGGTATAAAAATCGTATAGAAACCACTGATGAAAAAGGCGAAAAAGTTTATCAATATACTGATAAGTGGGATTTTGAAAAAGATGTATTTAGCATTGATAAAAGCAAAGAATATTCTTCAAATTCACCTGTACTTACTTTATATGCAGCGTGGGTTCCGCTATTTGACATTGAATTTTATTCGTTAGATTCGGGTGAATTAATTGATACAATTAAATATAACCCAACCGATAATAAGAAGTTAAAAATTCCGGCTTGGAATGAGGAAACCGGCGCCGTAGAAATGTTTGATTTCCCAAAAAGAGAGGGTTACACCTATAATAAGGCTTATTTTGATAAAGAAGGCACTAACGAACTAAAGGGTGAAGTACTTACTCATCCCGGTGTTGTAAATGAAAAGGATGCCACATCTACCAATTCTGTTTTAAAGCTATACGTTGATTGGACTAAGGGTGAGTGGTACCGAATTTATAATGTCGATCAATTTAAAGAAAGCGCAAGCTTAACAGGTAATTATGAATTGTTTGCAGATCTTGATTTTACTGATGAAATTTGGCCTACGACATTTGTTTACGGTAATTTTAGCGGTATAATTAAGGGTAACGGTCATACAATTAAAAACGTTGATATTACTCAAACTAACAATTCAAAAATTAATGCAGGTCTTTTTGGTTATCTTACCGATAGCGCAAATATATCTGATGTTAATTTTGAAAACATAACATTTACAATTAAAGCAGGTACACGTAAAGTGGGTACAAGTTATGGCCTTTTTGCAGGTACAATTTCAGATAAGGCAACCATAAGTGGCGTTAATATATTAAATAGCCATTTAAAAATAGATTCGTCTTGCTATTTCGCTGTTGATGATTATTCTGTTGGTCTTGTTTGCGGTATGGGTGATTGCTCAAAAATTTCATCTTATCAAATTGATTGTACTGCAGTTGGTGATAATCCCGAAAACGTTAATATTACTGTAAATGAAAATACAGTTACTGTGGATTTTAAAAAGTAAAATTTTATAATAATAAAGGAGCGCGACATTTATGACAAAAAGAATTATTTCACTCATTTTGTGTCTTGCACTTTGTGTGGGAATGCTTTCAGCACTTACAGGCTGTGGCGCGGGCGGCGCTGATGCATTGGTTGTTATGACCGATCAGCTTGACGGATTGTTTAATCCATTTTTCTATACATCTGCACCGGACGGTACAATTGTAGCAATGACGCAGATTGGTATGTTAGGTTCTAAATATGTTGACGGTGAGGTTGCTGTTGCATATGGTGAAGATGAAGCGGTTGTAACCAAGGATTATGAAATTGTTGAAAATGATGATGATACCGTTACATACAATTTCGTACTTAAAAATGGCATTAAGTTTTCCGATGGTGAACCTCTTACAATGGAAGATGTTCTTTTTAACTACTATGTATATCTTGATCCGGTATATACAGGTTCAAACACACTCTATTCAACCGATATTTTAGGTCTTTCTGAATATCGTACACAAACCGTCGGTTCTGCTTCCGATGACAGCGATAACCTTATTTCTTCTCAAGCAGCATCACGTGCGGCAGCGCGTCTTAACGAGCTTATTAATCTTTTTAACGCCGAAAAGGATAGCTCATCTACTAATGAAGTAAACTATGACGCAATGAAAAAAGCTATTAACGCATATACAGTAAGTAGTGGTTATCAATCTGCTATTTCAAATAATCCTGATGAAGTTACTAAGGATAATTTGTTAAAAGACTACGAGTATGCGCTTAAACTTTTTAAAGAAGAACTTGAAGATGACTATTTAGGCGCACAAGAATCGTATGAAGATGAACCCTACAAGTCTCACGAAGAATTTAAGGATGATATTTTCCGTTTTATGTATACCGAAGGTTATGTAGATGTTGAATTTGAAGAGGGTGACGACGGTAAAGTAGATCGTACCAAAATTAAAAAATTAACTCCTGCATATCCTGATTCTATTAAATCTAAAGATGCCGCAATTGATTATATTTATAATGACAAAATTGCAAGAGAATTAGATATTATTTTACAGTATTGGGGTACCGCTAATACACTTAGTACCGAATTTGCTGCTAAAGCAAAAGAAGTTATTCTTCACGAAAACGTTTCAGACGACGGTAAGCTTGCTGTAGAAAGCATCTCAGGTATCGTTTCACTTGGCCATACCGATATGGCAGGTGAAACAATAAAGGTTAACGGCACTGATTACAAAATCGCTTCAGCGCATAACGATGACGGTACAGTTAAAAATGCCGATGAATATGATGTTTTATCAGTAACAATTGACGGTATTGACCCTAAAGCTATTTGGAACTTTGCAATCACAATTGCTCCACAACACTATTACGGCAAGGGAAGTAAGGTTGGCGTTGATATTGCGAATAATCAATTTGGTGTTGAATTTGCAAGCTTTGAATTTATGACCGATGTTGTTCAATCCCCAACAAACATTAAAATTCCAATGGGCGCAGGTTCATACAAAGCAACTAACAATAAGAATAAAGATAATCCGGGCGAAAGCGAATTCTATACAAACAACGTTGTTTACTTTAAAGCAAATGAAAACTTTAATACAGTAGGCGCAGGTATAGAAAATGCTAAAATTGAAAAATTACGCTATCAGGTTGTAAGCTCTCAAAATGCGATTGCTGCATTACAAGATGGTACTGTTCATTACATTTCACCTTCACTTACAACCGATAATTATGAAAAGCTTGAAGCTCTTTCTAAAAAAGGTATGGTGACCTTAAGTACCGACCAGTTGGGCTACGGTTACGTTGGTATTAACTCTGCTAAAGTAAATGATATTAATCTTCGTAAAGCAATTATGTGCGCTATGAATACATCTCTGGCTCTTGACTATTATCGTGCCGGTACTGCATCACAAGTTTTCTGGCCAATGTCAAAGGTAAGCTGGGCATATCCAAAGGGCGATGCTGCCGAGGATAACGGTTTTGACTATCCGCCACTTGGCACTTGGAGCAAAGAAATTGCAATTGCTAACGTTGAAAAATATATGCAAGAGGCAGGCGTAAGCGCAGGCGATAGTGAGCTTACCGTTAAATTTACGATTGCAGGCTCAAGCCTTCAGGATCACCCAACCTATAAGGTTTTCCGTGATGCTGCGGCGCTTCTTAATGATTTGGGCTGGAACGTTGAAGTTGTTTGTGATACACAAGCACTCACCAAAATTAACACAGGCGCTCTTGAAGTTTGGGCTGCTGCGTGGTCATCTGCTCTTGACCCTGATCTTTATCAGGTTTATCATAAGGACTCATCTGCAACAAGCACTCTTGCGTGGGGCTATAACTACCTTAAGACAAGTGGTACACCTGAAGAATTAGATATTCTTGATGAGCTTAGCGAGCTTATTGATGAAGCACGTGAAACAAACGATCAAGAAGAGCGTTCAGAGCTTTATCAAGACGCTATGGAACAAATTCTTGATCTTGCTATCGAACTTCCTGTATATCAGAGAAAGGTTCTTTATGCTTATAATTCAAAGGTAATTAGCAGCGAAAGCTTACCCGCTGAAAAAGAAATGAATCCTTATTCTTCACCGCTTGATAGAATTTGGGAAGTTGAATTTGCGAAATAATTTGGAGTAACTACTAATGTTTAAATATATTTTAAAAAGATTAGTAATGTCCGTATTTATATTACTTGGCGTTTCAATGATAATATACTTTCTTATCCGATTGATGCCCGTTGATTTTATTCAAGATAAAATCAACGCCATCAATCAGGGTGGCGCTACTGTTAGCGAAGAAACGGTTAACGCGATGTATGAAATGTACGGACTGGGCGATAACAGTCTTTGGGGCATTTTAAAGGGTTATTTTAGCTGGCTTGGTGCACTTGCCCATTTTGATTTGGGCACAAGCTTTGTGTATGGTATTCCTGTTGCTGACGTTATTTTTGAGCATATGGGTATATCATTTGCTATAGCTCTTGTTGCAACAATTTTTGAATTTTTAATTGCTATACCGCTTGGTATAACTGCCGCCACTCATCAATACAGCTTTAGAGACTATTTGGTTACCGTTCTTGTAATGATTGGTATCTCTTTACCATCATTCTTCTTTGGACAAATGTTGAAAGACATTTTTGCCTTAAAGCTTGGTTGGTTTCCGGCATCCGGACTTGTAAATGCTACGGCATCATATACAGGTGTACAGCTGTTGCTTGACTATTTGTTACATATGTTTATTCCTATTTTAACAATAGTTATTTTAAGTATTGGTGCCCGTATGAGAATGACACGTACAAATATGTTAGAGGTTATGAACTCTGACTATATACGTACGGCTCGCGCTAAGGGACTTAGCGAAAAGGTTGTAATTAATAAACACGCCTTTCGTAACACACTTATTCCACTTGTTACGTCGCTCGCAGGTCTTTTGCCATCGTTGTTTTCGGGTGCAATTATTACCGAGCAGGTATTTGACCTTCCGGGTATTGGTAACATAGCGCTTGATGCGATGAATCGCGGCGATATTCCGTTTATTATGGGCTACAATATGTTTTTAGCATTACTTAGTGTTGTTGGCGTATTGCTTGCCGATTTAATGTACGGTATTGTTGACCCACGTGTTAAACTTGAGTAAGGAGGCATTTTATGGAAGAAATTAAAAATCAAGTAACCGATGAAAATGAAGTTACCGAAGAAGTGCCTCACGATAAAAATGTACGACTAATGTCGCCGACGCGTATGGTTGTACGCAGGTTTTTTAGATCTAAGCTTAGTATTGTTGGTCTAATAATGGTTGTTGGCCTTTTTATTTTCAGTTTTTTAGGTCCTCTTATGTATACACAGTGGGGTGAGATTGAACTTGATGAAAGTGGAAAAACCGAGTATTCAATTTCTGAGACCACATATACTGTAAACGGTACAGAGTATACCATACGTCAAACAACCGAAAAAACGCTTAAAGATAATTTCTTGGCGCCACCGTCAAAAGAACATATATTGGGTACCGATAATGAAGGCTACGATATTTTTGTACGTCTTATGTATGGTGGCAGAATTTCACTTATAGTAAGCTTTATTGCAGTATTTTTGATTACTGTTTTAGGTATTATATTGGGTGGAATTGCCGGTTATTTTGGCGGTGTTGTCGATAATATTATAATGCGACTTTGTGATATACTTATTTGTTTACCCGGTGTTCCGATTTTGCTTATTATAAGTACTATTTTGGACGCATCCGGTATTGATGCAAAATATCGTATTTATTTGCTTATGATTTATCTCACATTTATTTCGTGGCCCGGTACTGCGCGACTTGTTCGCGGTCAGATACTCTCTCTTCGTGAACAGGAGTATATGGTAGCTGCTGAGGCGATGGGATATTCAACATCGAGAAAAATATTTAAGCATTTGGTTCCTAATGTTATGCCACAGCTTATCGTTCAAATGAGCTTAAGCCTTGGCAGTATGATTCTTTATGAAGCAACGTTGTCATATCTTAATCTTGGTGTAAAAGCTCCGTATGCTGCTTGGGGCACAATGATTAATATTATATCAACCAATCAGGATATATTACAAAATCATCTTAACGTATGGGTACCTGCCGGTATTTGTATCGTTATTGCTGTTTTGGGCTTTAACTTTATCGGTGACGGCTTGCGCGATGCGCTTGACCCTAAAGCAAGGAGGTAGTTTACTATGGCAAAGACTAATAAAAACTATCTTTCCGGTAAAGAAATAAGAGAAATTGCCCGTGAAAACAAAAAAATAATGAAACGCCTTGAGGCTTATAAATACCGCAAGGCTGATGAGTCTGAGTATTTATCTCATATGAAAAGTGATGATAATATACTTGAGATTGATGGTCTTAACACATATTTCTTTACAGAACAAGGTGTTGTTAAGGCTGTTAACGGCGTATCTTTTGACGTTCCTCAAAATGCAACTGTTGGTGTTGTTGGTGAGTCGGGATGCGGCAAATCGGTTACAAGTATGTCGATTATGCGTCTTTTACAAGGTCCTACCGGTCAAATTTATTCTGGAGAAATTCGTTTTAAGTCTAAAGATAAAAACGGTAACGAAAAGGTTTTTGACATTGCAAAAATGCCTATTACTGATATTCATAAAATCAGAGGTAATCAAATTGCAATGATTTTCCAAGAGCCTATGACTTCTCTTAATCCTGTATTCACTATAGGACAACAGCTTGATGAGGTTACGTTTATTCATAATCCCGAAGCGAGTAAAGAAGATGCAAAGGCAAAATCTATTGAGATGTTAAATCTTGTTGGTATTGCTATGCCTGAACGTGTATATAATTCTTTTCCACACGAATTATCGGGTGGTATGCGTCAGCGTGTAATGATTTCTATGGCGCTTGCGAGTGATCCAAGACTGATTATTGCTGATGAACCGACAACTGCTCTCGATGTTACTATTCAGGCTCAAATCCTTGATTTGCTCCGTGACCTTAAAGATAAGATTGACGGTTCAATTATGCTTATTACTCACGATCTCGGTATTATTGCAGAGATGGCTGATTACGTTGTTGTTATGTACGCAGGTAAGGTTATAGAAAAGGGAACTGTAGATGAAATTTTCCATAATCCAATGCATCCGTACACAATAGGTTTACAAAAATCAAAACCAACCTTAAATTCTCAAAGCGATACGCTGTACAACATTCCGGGCAATGTACCAAATCCTATTAATATGCCTACACATTGCTACTTTAAGGAAAGATGTTCTAACTGCACGGCAAAGTGTTCGGGTGACTATCCAGAAATGATTCAGGTTAGTCCTACACATTCTGTTGCGTGTCACCTTTACGACGAGGAGATTAAATAGTATGGAAGAAAAAAATACTCAACAATTTGACCCAAATGCTATTTTAGAGGTTAGACATCTTCGTAAATGTTTTCCAATAAAGAAAACATTTACGGGTAAGGTTACACAAGAGCTTATCGCTGTTGATGACGTTTCATTTAAACTTATGCCCGGAGAAACACTTGGTATTGTTGGTGAATCAGGATGTGGTAAAACTACACTTGGTCGTACAATACTTAAATTGCACGAGTCAAATGGTGGTCAAATTATTTTTGAGGGTAAGGATATAACTAACCTTAAGTCATCCGAAATGCGTGAAATACGTAAAAAAATGCAAATAATATTCCAAGATCCGTATTCATCATTACCACCACGTAGCACTGTTGGAGGTATATTGTCTGAGCCTGTCGAGGTGCACAAAATTGTTCCAAATTCTCAGGTTAAAGAATATGTTTTAGATTTGATGGACAAGTGCGGTCTTCGCGATTATTATTACGAAAGATATCCTCATGAATTTTCGGGCGGACAAAGACAGCGAATTTGTATTGCTCGTGCATTATCTGTTAAACCAAAGCTTGTTATTTGTGACGAACCTGTATCAGCACTTGATGTTTCAATACAAGCGCAAATTATTAATTTGCTTAAAAAATTACAGCAAGAAATGAATCTTACTTACTTGTTTATATCTCACGATTTATCGGTTGTAAAATTCATTTCAGATAAAATTGGTGTTATGTATTTAGGTTCTATGGTAGAATTTGGTAGCAAAGAAGAAATTTTTGCAAATCCACTTCATCCATATACACAGGCTTTGTTTTCGGCTATCCCGCAACCTGATCCCGATTACAAAATGAATCGTATTATTCTTAAAGGTGACATCCCTTCACCTGCAAATCCGCCAAAGGGATGCCGATTCCACACACGCTGTCCAAAGGCAATGGATATTTGCAGTGAGATTGCGCCAGAGTATCAAGATTTTGGTAACGGACATTGCGCTGCGTGTCATTTGCTTAATAAGGAATAATATTTATGGGTAAAAAGAATAAAGAAAAAATAGTTTATATTGACGACGGAAGAACTATTGCTGATATGTCGCAATTGCCTCAACGTGCTGCGTGGACCAAAAGGGGAACGACGTCAAGTGTTAAAGATATTTGGCGTACATATTGGCAATCAACCAAAATGATGCTTATTCCTACTTTAATTGCGGTTGGTTTTTTGGTAGTTTTGTTTTTAATTGTAACAATTATTTTTTATTTTATGTAAATTTTTAAAGCGCACTCTTTTAGAGTGCGCTTTAAAATTATTTAATCATTATATGTGCAACCTACAATTTTTTCACTTAATTCAAATAATTGCTTTGCGAGTGCTTTATTATGTGTTAATTTTGAAGATTTAGAAATCTTACAATTATAAAAATATTCACCACTTATATTTGATACAGCTTCATTGCTTGCTAAGTATATTGCGGTTTTGGCACCTTGCTCAGGTGTTTGAAAAAAAGGTTTTAGTATTCTTGTTACTGTTTTTCCAAATCCTGTTTCTCTATCTACACCCATATTGGTTGCAACCGCACCGGGATGACAACAATTTACTGTTATTTGTTTATTTTTTAATCTTAACGCTAACTCTTTTGTGAAAAGAACATTTGCTAATTTGCTTTGTGAATATGCTTTAAATACATTAAAACCACGAGTAAGATTAATATCATCAAAATGAATTTTACCAATTTTATGTGCACCGGAAGCAACGTTGATTATGCGGCTACCACTATTCATCATATTGACCAGCTTGATTGTTAAAAGAAAGTGACCTATATGATTAATTCCAAACTGTCGTTCAATGCCTTCTGCGGTTTCTTGTCTATCAAGTGATATAAAACCTGCGTTATTAATTAGCAAATCAAGTTTATTGTATTTCGATTTAAAAATATTTACAAAATTTATTATTGAATCAAATTTTCCAAGATCACATAAAATTAAATCAATTTTTCTGTCTTTCTTAATTAATAATTTTTTTAAGGCGCTTTCTGCTCTTTCTTTATTTCTACACAGCATAACAACTGTAGCGCCCATATCGCTCAATGCGGCAACGGTTGCCATTCCCATACCTGAGTTTGCACCTGTTACAATTGCAATTTTATTTTCTAAATTATTCATAGATTACCTCATAATTTTAAAAGTAATACCCGCTAAACCATATGTTTAGCGGGTAAAATTTTAACTAAAACTTAAAATATCTCCCATATCATATAAACCGTTTGATTTACCAATAATAAATTTTGCGGCCTTTACTGCACCTGCGGCAAATACTTCTTTAGATTGTGCGGAATGTGATAGGGTAATAACTTCATCGTGACCTGCAAAAATAACGTCATGCTCACCAACAATTGTACCCCCACGTATAGCATGAATACCTATCTCGTTTTTTGCGCGTTTTTGACGTTTTGAGTGACGATCATACTCATAGGTGTATTGGTCATCAAAAACTTGATTAACGGCATTTGCGAGCATAAGAGCGGTACCTGAAGGCGCATCAATCTTTTGATTGTGATGTTTTTCTATAATTTCAATATCAAAATTACTGCCCAAAATTTTTGCAGCACTTTTTGCAAGTGAACACAGTAAATTTACACCAAGTGACATATTTGCTGTAAAGAAAACAGGAATTTTATTTGCAGCATCTTTAATGCTTGTTATTTGTTCATTACTGTAGCCGGTTGTTGCTAATATAACGGGAACATTATTTTTTACAGCAAACTTTAGCAAGCTTTCAAGTACAGAAATATGCGAAAAATCAATTATAACATCCGGAATAGTTTTTACATCATCAAAGGATTTGTAAATAGGGAAGTCACATAATGTTTCTACGCGGTCAACACCCGAAATAATTTTTAATTCTTCATCTTCGGCAACACAGCGTGCAACAGCGTTGCCCATTTTGCCGCATGCACCCGAAAGTAAAATATTAATCATCTGTTTTTCACATCCAAAAAAATTATTTTAACGCAATAAAGATTTCATTGTAAAATAAATTGAAAAAATAAATTTAGTAAAAATTTAAATCATAAATCCGCATTCAGCAAGTTTGCTTTTAAGCAATTCTTTGTTAGAAGCATTGGTCGGATAAAGTGGCATTCTGCAAGGACCAACGTCGAGACCTAACATATTCATAGCCTCTTTAACAGGAATTGGGTTAACATCACAAAACATTGCATTCATAAGACCAATATGTTTTAAATGCAGTTCTGCCGCCGCTTGAGTATAGCCATTAAGATACAACTCACATATATCGTGCATAATCTTTGGTGCAATGTTAGATAAAACAGATATTATACCAATACCGCCAAGCGACATAATGGGGACTGTTTGATCGTCGTTGCCCGAATAAATATCTAAATCATCACCACAAAGATACTTAATTTCGGCAATGAGAGATAAATCACCGCTTGCTTCTTTTGTAGCAACAATATTTTGATGCTTTGAGAGTTCTTTGTATGTTTCGGCTTTAATATTAACACCTGTTCTTGATGGCACGTTGTAAAGAATAATAGGTTTATTTACTCTATCGGCAACGTAATTGTAATGCGCTACAAGACCTGCTTGAGATGTTTTGTTATAATAGGGAGTAACCATTAAAAAAGCATCAGCGCCAACACTTGACGCATCATTACAAAGCTCAACTGAATATACAGTGTCATTACTACCCGTTCCTGCAATAATTGGTACACGACCATTTGCTGCATTAACCGATTCTTCAATTACTCGTAAATGCTCGTCATAGCGTAGTGTGGATTTTTCGCCCGTAGTACCGCAAATAACAAGTGCGTCAATGTGGTTTTCGATTTGCTCATTAACAAGTGTTTTTAAACGTCCGAAATTTACGCTGCCATCAGCGTTCATAGGGGTAACCAATGCAGTTGCCGCGCCTGTGAAAATTCTTTTTTTCATAAAAACACCTCATTAAATATATTTTAAAAAATTAGTCCATATAACCTTTTGCCGCAAGTAATTCTGCCAAAAGCACTGCGCCGCCTGCAGCACCACGTAGCGTATTATGTGAAAGACAAACAAACTTATAATCATATTGACTGTCTTCACGCAGACGACCAACCGATACAGCCATACCGCCTTCGAGATCGCGGTGCAGTTTGGTTTGTGGCATATTATCTTCAGTAAAGTAGTTAAGGAATTTTTTAGGTGCGTGAGGAAGCTCTAATTCTTGTGGCACACCATAGAAGTTATCCCATACTTTAAGAATTTCTTCTTTAGAAGGTTTGTTTTTAAAGGTTACAAATACAGCTGCCATATGACCGTCAGACACCGGAACGCGTAAGCATTGTGCAGTGAATTTTGGTGAATCAGCAAGCTTGATTTCACCGTCTTGCACCTTACCCCAAATCTTAAGAGGTTCTTTTTCACTCTTTTCTTCTTCGCCACCAATATAGGGGATAACGTTATCTACCATTTCGGGCCAACGCTCAAACGTTTTGCCTGCACCCGAAATTGCTTGGTAGGTACACACAAGGCATTTTTCTACACCAAACTCCCTATCAAGTGGAAAAAGGGCAGGTACATAGCTTTGAAGTGAGCAGTTAGATTTTACAGCTACAAAACCGCGTTTTGTGCCTAAACGTTTGCGTTGTGCATCAATTACATCAAGATGCTCAGGATTAAGCTCAGGAATAACCATAGGAACGTCTGCAGTAAAGCGGTGAGCAGAGTTGTTAGATACAACAGGGCACTCGTGTTTAGCGTACATTTCTTCAAACGCTTTAATTTCATCCTTTTTCATATCTACTGCGCAAAAAACAAAGTCAACCTTTGAAACAATTGTATCAATATCTGCAACTGCATCATAAACTATCATATTTTTCAAATTTTCAGGCATTGGTGCAGTCATGGCCCAACGGTTGCCTACAGCCTCGGTGTATGTTTTGCCGGCACTTCTTGGACTTGCGGCAAGGCAAGTAACCTTAAACCAAGGATGGTCTGCAAGAAGTAACGCAAAGCGTTGACCTACCATACCGGTAGCACCTATAATACCTACACTATAATTTTTCATTTTGGAATCCTCCTAATAAAGCAAAACTTACTATTGAAATTGACAAGGTTTTGCAATATAATATTATTCAATTAATAATACCATTATTGTGCAAATTTGTCAAACCAAATTATATTTATAAAATAAGAAAGTTATTGGTAAAATTATATGAAAAAAAGCGATTTTTATTACGATTTACCCGAAGAGCTTATTGCGCAGTGTCCAATTTTTCCGCGCGATTCTTCAAGACTGTTACGACTTGATAAAAATACAGGTGAGGTAAAACACGATAACTTTAGCAATCTTCCTGATTTTTTATATGAGGGTGACTGCTTAGTGTTAAATAATACTCGTGTATTACCTGCACGTCTTTACGGCACCGCTGCTGATACCGGTGCTATTGTTGAGTTTGTTTTGCTAAAGCAATATGACCTTTATAATTGGGAGTGTCTCGCGGGACCCGGTAAAAAAGCAAAAATAGACCGCGAATTTAATTTTAGTGATGAATTATCAGCCGTTGTGCGCGATGTATTACCCGACGGCAATCGTGTTATTGAATTTAAATGTAAGGGCGATTTTTTTGCGACGCTTGATAAGGTTGGTCAAATGCCATTACCGCCATACATAAAAGAAAAGTTAAATGATAAAGAACGTTATCAAACGGTTTATTCAAAAGAGCTTGGCTCGGCGGCGGCGCCAACTGCAGGACTTCATTTTACGCCCGAACTACTTGAGCAAATAAAGGCAAAGGGTGTAAAGGTTGTTTATGTTACCTTGCACGTTGGTCTTGGTACATTCAGACCCGTAAAGGTTGATGATATTCGTGACCATAAAATGCACACCGAGCATTATTATATGTCTCGTGAGACGGCCGACATTATTAACGAAACAAAGTTAAATGGCGGTAGAGTAATTTGTGTAGGTACTACCAGTTGTCGTACAGTTGAAAGTGTTGCCGGGAAGCACGGAAAAATATGTGAATGCAGCGATGATACTGGCATTTTTATTTACCCAGGATATACTTTTAAGTGTATGGATGCTTTAGTTACTAATTTTCATTTACCCGAAAGCACTCTTATAATGCTTGTATCTGCGTTTGCGGGATACGAAAATACAATGAACGCTTATAAAATTGCTGTAGATGAAAAATATAGATTTTTTAGTTTTGGCGATGCTATGTTTATTAGTTAAGGAGTAATTATGTATAAATTATTAAAGGATAAAAACGGTGCTCGACGCGGTGAGTTTGTTACTAATCGCGGCACTGTGCAAACACCTGCTTTTATGAACGTTGCAACAGCAGGCGCTATAAAGGGTGCATTATCTGCAGAAGACCTTAAAAACATAGGCTGTCAGGTTATGCTTAGTAACACATACCATCTGCACGTGCGTCCGGGAGATGAGGTTATACGCGATTGTGGCGGACTTCACAAATTTACCACTTGGGATGGTCCAATTCTTACCGATAGTGGCGGTTTTCAGGTATTTTCACTTGCTTCACTTCGCAAAATTGAAGAAGAGGGTGTAACCTTTGCAAGCCACGTTGACGGTAAACGTATTTTTATGGGTCCTGAAGAAAGTATGCAAATACAGTCAAATTTAGGTTCTACAATTGCGATGGCTTTTGATGAGTGCGTTGAAAATCCTGCCGAGTACAGTTATTCAAAAGCTTCGTGCGAGCGTACAACGCGTTGGCTTAAACGTTGTAAAGATAAAATTCAAGAATTAAACAGCCGTGAAACAACAATTAATCGCGAACAAATGCTTTTTGGTATTAATCAGGGTTGTACATATAACGATTTAAGAATTAATCATATGAAAGAGATTGCCGACCTTGATTTAGATGGTTATGCTATAGGTGGCCTTGCTGTCGGCGAGCCTGCCGAGGTTATGTATGATGTAATAGAAAACGTAACTCCTCATATGCCACAAAATAAAATTCGTTATCTTATGGGTGTTGGTACGCCTGTTAATATTCTTAATGCTGTAGAGCGCGGTGTTGATCTTTTTGATTGCGTAATGCCAAGCCGTAATGCGCGTCACGGTCATTTGTTTACATCGCAAGGCATTATAAACATTAATAACAAAAAATACGAGTACGATATGACGCCCATAGATGAAAATTGCGGTTGTCCTGTCTGCAGGCGTTACAGCAAAGCATATATTCGTCATTTGCTTAAAAGTACTGAAATGCTTTCACAAAGACTTCTTGTTATGCATAATTTGTGGTTTTATAACAATCTTATGGCGGATATACGTGATGCCCTTGATGAAGGAAGATTTGCAGAATTTAAGGCCGAAAAAGAAATTATTCTCGGAAAGCGTATATAGTTTTAAAATTACACTTGCATTTATAATAAGTATCAAGTATAATATCATTTGTTAATATTTTTGGAGGTTAAAATTTATGAATTATAATTTATTTTTATTAGAGACAAAAGCGGCTGATGCTGCACAGCCTGTACCAACAGGTGGTTTATTTGCTCCGATTTTTATGTTTGCAATAATGTTAATTGCAATGTACTTTTTCATTATTCGTCCTCAAAAGAAAAAGGAAAAAGAAGAAAAATTAATGCGCGAAAACCTACAAATCGGTGATGAAATTCTTACCATTGGCGGTATTTACGGTCGTGTTATTTCTATTAAAGAGGATTCAATTGTTATTGAGTCTAAGAGTGATCATAGCAAGCTTACAGTTGCACGTTGGGCAATGCAACAAAATTTAACTGTTCACGATAATGTAATTAAATAAATATGTAATTAAAATCCCTTCGCTTGAATACATTTTAAGCGGAGGGATTTTTATGTCAAATGTTTTTAATAATAATAATGATAATAAAATTATTGCATATTTTTTAGGTGGTATAGTTGGCATTATAATTACGTTAATTATAATGTTTATATTTTCAGCCGTGATAATTTTTCTAAACATAGATAGGGCATATGCTGTACCGTTTGCAACAATAAGCATTGGTATTGGTAGTTTTTTTGCTGGTAAAATTACTGCAAGAAAATTATGTAAGAAGGGTTATTTAGTTGGTCTTGTAATTGGTTTGATCACTTTTTTAACAATTACTTTATTATCGTTAATTTTAGGTAATTCTTTATCAATAAACACAATATTTCATTTTGTAATTATTTTGCTTTCATCAATTATAGGTGGAATTACAGGAGTAAATTATAAAAAGAATAAAAAATATATATAAAAAAACACGGCATGCCGTGTTTTTATTGTGTAAGCATTTCAATAATTTTTGAATATATTGCAGAAGGATTTTCTAAAAATCTTTCTTTTATAAAGTTTGCCTGATCAACATCAGTAATAAGCAGTTTAACACTTAAAAACGGTTTGTCACCGTCAATTGCAGAACAGCATAGATATGTTGCATCGTTTTCGTGTACAATCTCAAATTTATTATCCTTTGCATTTTTAAACTTAGCAAACATTTTCATAACTGCCAAATACGCGCGTTCTTTAACTACGGCAGAAAGCGAATCCTTTAGAGTTAATGATGTTTCTTTGCCTGCCGCAGTAATTTTATAAAGCTGTTCGTCATCATCTACAGATATAATGTGGCCACTATTTGACAACGATACAACAGCATCACTTACTTCAAAAGCGTTGGCAAGTCCCTCAAAGTGTAATACGTTTGCAATCATATCAACAGGAACAGGCTCATCAATTGCATTTAAAATATAGCATATTAAAATTTTTATTTCAGATGTGCTAAAAAGTCCTCCACGAGCAACTCCGGCACCTGATGCATTATTTTCCATAAAATATTAACTCCTGAATTTTTTATTTGCAAGATAAATACTTATCAATTGCTTGTGCTGCAGTTTTACCTGCGCCCATAGCAGATATTACTGTCGCGGCACCGGTTACAGCATCACCGCCCGCATACACGCCGCTACGCGATGTAAGACCGTCTTCGGAAACAATAATTCCGCCACGAGAATTTACATCTAATCCTTTAGTCGTATTTTTAATAAGTGGGTTGGGGGATGTGCCTATTGAGATAATTACTGTATCAACATCAAGCACAAATTCTGAATTAGGTATTTCAATGGGTCTTCGTCTACCTTTTTCGTCGGGTTCACCAAGCTCCATTTTTATACATTTAATTGCATTAACAAAACCGTTTTTATCATCGCGAATATTGTCGGGATTATTATATCCTAAAATTTCAACCGGATTACATAGAAGATTAAAAATAATGCCTTCTTCAAGAGCATGTTCAACCTCTTCTTTACGTGCGGGAAGTTCTTCCATAGAACGACGATAAACAACATATACTTGCTCTGCACCCAAACGAAGCGCCGTTCTTGCGGCATCCATAGCAACGTTACCGCCGCCAACAACCGCAACTCTGCCGCCCTAAGTCGGAGGCCAAGCGGTCTTAGGAAGACAAA
>JAZSKN010000058.1:0-46742 GCA_045534895.1 Acutalibacteraceae bacterium | reverse complement strand
GCACTCTCTTTGACAGCTTTTGCAATTGATACATCTAGCTTGTTTATACATAAGCTGTGGCTCGAAGGAAAGCCCTTCGGGGTTATGGCACCAAGCACAGCTAAGCGGACAGCCCTTTAAAAAGACTGTTGTTCTAATACCCGGCCCGTCGTGCACTGCCATTTATTTTACATCAAAAATTATTCCTGTCATACGCTGTATGCCTGTCTTGCTATAACGTGGTCTTGATACTCTTTATCAAGCTCTACAAAGTATGCGCTCCAACCCCAAATGCGCACCACCAACTGTTTGTGGTTTTCGGGGTGCTTTTGGGCATCAAGCATACGGTCAAGATTAACAGTATTAAGCTGTAACTGATGTCCGCCACGGTCTATAAAGTTTTTAACCAAAAGACCTACCTTCTCTATTCCGTCATCATCGGCAAAAATGCTTTGATGAAATTCGAGTGTTAGTGGTCCACCGTTCATAGCATTTTCGAAATGCTGCTTTGTCATAGATGCTATAACCGATACAGGACCCTTAACATTAGCAAAAAGTGATACCGAATAGTTAGTACCAAAGGGTTCTTTTTCGCGTCTGCCATCGGCCGAAGCGCCAATTTCGTTAGCGTGCCATAGATAATACATAGCGCTGCCTGTGCCTGCGCGATATATACCGCCACGACAATTGGTTTTACCCTTTAACGCATTACCAAAAGTATCTAAAAGTTCGGTGGCAATGCTGTCAACAAAATCATCATTGTTACCAAGCTTTGGTGACTCATAGCGAAGTTTGTGTAATAGCTCGGGTGTGTTTTCAAAGTTATTGTTTACTGCAGTTATAAGTTCATCCTTGCTGACAGACTTTTCTTCAAAAACGTATTTCTTTATTGCGGCCAAACTATCTGCTGCGGTGGCAATACCTGTACCGTGAATACCAAAGTTGTTATACTTGCCACCGGTGTATATATCACAGTCCATAAGCACGTTCATAAACGGCGAAGGTATAAACCAAAGATTATTTATATTATCACAAATAGTGTTACATTCTTTCTCGATTTCTGCCTTTACAAAACCAAAGAAATCTTCATAGGTGTTGGCTTTATTAAGACTGTTGTGTAATGCAGTATCTACAGCCTTTGGATATGATAGCGCCGCAATGTTTGCAACATCGGCGCCAACGTTTGGAATAATAAATTCCCAACAAGCCGCAACTGTATAATTTACTGCATCATTATGACTGTAGCCCATTGCTTCAAGCGCCGGAATTACTACGTCATCATTTGAATACTGCGGAAAACCAAGTCCGGCACGTGTTAGCTTGGTTGCCTCGGTATATCTGTCCGCAGGTGTGTTTTTTGAAACTCTCAAATTAATTTTTGGGTCTATCATTTTGTTGTTGCAAGAAGCTTTTAGACAAAGCTCAGACAAAAGATTGTAAACGTCGTTACCGTCTTCATCAATACCGCCGAGCATCATACTTTGACCATTATCGCCCTGCTGTACACCAACATAGATGTCGCTATCCTTGTTAAATGAAAGGAAGAAATCCTCTAATAACTCAAGTGCAGTCTCCGGTGTGTAAATGCCTTTTTCAATATCTGCTTTAAGGTATGGATACATATACTTATCAAATCTACCAATTGTGTTATGGTAGTTACCCTCAAGCCAAAGAGAAAAATGCAAAATTCTGAAAAACTGCAATGCCTCACGGAAATTGCGCGCAGGATAACGCGGTACTTGACTAAGCACTTCCACAAGGTCGTCTCTTCCCTGTTTTTTAGCCTCTTCTAAATATTTGTCTGAAAGTTTAATTATATTATCTATGGCCTTTTTGCCATATTCATCGGCTGTTTCTCTTTTGCTTAAAAGACCTGTAGCGATAGTGTCATAATAATTTGGAGAAAGGTTTGACATAAAACCAAGCTCGTGTATATAGTGTTTAGATTTTATATCATTCCACTCACCATCAGTAAAAATAGCAGGAAGATTTGATACCGTGCGCAAAAACACAATTTTTTCATCCTCTAAAATAACGGCTTTCTCTTCTTCGCAAAGTTTTGTGAAACGATCTGCCATACGCTCAACAGGACTTAAATTTTTTTGTGCATATTCTGCCGCTAAATCCCAATCAACAGTGTGACGATATTTATGATGCGACTTATTTAAAATATAATTGTATAAATTATTATTCATATGTATCACCCTTTTACTATTTTTATCAATGCAATAACTTGCAAGTTGTAAGTATTATAGTGTTATTTCATACACAACGGCTGTAATTTGACTTGAACACTCAAAGTGCATTTTATTATCCGTTAAAGAAACGATTTTGTTGTTACTGATACAAGGATATATCTCGGTTAATGTTCCGCTCGAAAATTCACTCGGAATTTCAAAATCAATTGAATTATCACCGCCGTTACGGAATATACCAATTCTTATTTTTTTGTCATTTTTTAGTGCTATAACACTATAGCCTTTAGTATATATTTTTTGTTGTTCTGCAATAAATGAAGGAACAGACTGTAGTATGAAATCACTGTCTTGTTTATAAGCATCTATTGCTTTTTTTATTAAAGATAGGTTATATTCATCGCACTTTTCAATATGTCCTGACAATGTCATAATGCCAAAAAAGGCGCAAGACATATTATAAATGGTCTGCTCGCCGTTTGACATATTTTGCATATATTCTTTAGTAAATGCGGAATCAATGTCAAGACGGTGTTCATATAAAGCCGGGAATGGAAAACTCCATATACCCATTTTTTCAGGCGGAATGCAGCATTGCATACCCCTAATTATTGAAGGATTATTTGTAAATATTTCTTGATCGCTAACACTTTGCAGATGAAAATGCTTTAAGGTGCTGTTATCACAACGCATAGCACCGCTTCCACAGTTTTCTATTGTAAGCTCGGGCATATCGGCAAGTATTTTGTCAATAAACTGATAAAACCTACGATTATTTTCAATTAGCGCCGCCGCAAATGAAAGGTCGCCGTTATCACACCCTATACCTGTGCTGTGATTATAGTCGTTTTTAATATAGCGAATACCAAGATCATACAGGTATTTTACTCGACTATATAAATAATCGGTTACTTCTTTGCAATCAAAATTCAAAAACTGTCTCTCTTCGCCAATAGGTAAACCGCAACGAGTAAGTATTGCATTTGGAGCGATGCGCGAAATAGACGCAAAAGAAAATGCGGTTTCAAGTTCTAACCATATACCAGGTGTCATACCCTTGCTTTTAATATAATCAATAATACCCTTGAAGCCTTCGTCACCGAAAATCTCGTTATTCTCGATCCAATCACCAAAATCGGTGCCGTTTTCATTACGTATAAACCAACCATCATCAATGCAAAAGGTTTCTACACCAATTTTTGCAGCAGTATCAATCAAAGGTACAAGTTTTTCACGGCTTGGCATTGCCCAAAGACAATTCATATAATCGTTAAAACAAACAGGCAATTTGTTTAGTTTGAGACCGTTAGCGCGTTTATATTTTAAAAGTGAAATAATGGCATTATCAAAGCTGTCGGACGTTCCATATAAAACGGTTGGAGATTCATATTTTTCATCTGGATTAATGTTTATATAAAACCCGTTATTATTTTCACTGCAAGCGCAACAGTCAACAGTTAAATAGCTTATATCGGTTTTTTCGTCCGTAAAGGTTCCCAATTCAAAAGACCAATTGTTTGCTGATTCAAGCTCAAAATACCAAACTTTTTTATCTGTTTTATCCTCTATTAGTATGATAGGATAATATTTGTGTGTAGACCAACTGCCTATGTTTGAGATTGTTTTGTCTGTATGAGAGAAAAAGTGCTTTGATACAGGATATAAACCCATTTGGTAAGGGGTAAAACTAACCCATTGTGCCTCGCCCTGCCATGCAAAATTACATATATGTATAAGAACGTCCTTATTGTGAAAATCAGGTGCGATATTATCAACATACAACGAACTTAAGTGAGAAAGTCTTATAGGGTTATTTGTAATATTAACAACCGTATTGCTACGAGCCGTCACACCTGAAGAAGAATCACAAACAATATTTTTTTCTATTTTATACTTTAATAGTTCATAAAGTTTTACATTATCTTTTTCGGGAACATTTTTAATAATACTCGCAGCAACGTTTGCACTGTTATCTAATATAATTCTAAAATCATTCATAACAAACCTCTTTTAATTAACGCCATGTCGAATGCTTTTTGCACTTGATTTGCGATATTCTTCGGGTGTTACACCGTAATATCTTTTAAAAACGCGATAAAAATAACTTTTATTGTTAAAACCAACCTCGTAACCAATGTTTTCAATTCTTTTGTCGGTTTCACTTAACATTTTTGCCGCCGCGGAAAGCTTGGTTAAATTAATATACTCGCTTAAATTTTTACCCATATGTTTTTTAAACAGTTTAGAAAAATACGGAAAATTATAACCCGAATACATAGCAACAGAACTTGGCGTTACGGTTTTTATATTTTTTTCTATATATGCTACTATTGATTTAAAATCTACGCTTACGGTCTTTACCTCTTCGACTTTACTGCTGTTATTAATACGAATTAACAGCGCAAACAAAACGTCTAAATACCCAGATATAACCTCAGAATAAAATTCATTTTTATCATTAAATTCTTTTTCTATCATATGCAAAATATTTTCAACTCTAAGCACCTCATTAGGAGGTAGATGAATAATATTCGCCTCGTCAAAATTATCGGCATATAGGTTATACATTTTAGGAATAAAGTCGGGATTAACTTTTAAACGCAAAACCTCGAGTTCACCCGATGTTTGATATCTATGCCTTGATTCCGGCTTAAACAACGCAACATCACCACGAGTGAACTCGTATGATTCGTTTTGAAAAGTTTGATAACATTTACCGTTAAGCACATACTCAATCTCAAAATACAAATGAGTGTGAATATTTACACCATACATAGTTTTATATCTACTAAGGGATATATTTTTCCCCTTTTCTATATATGGTACCGGCCAATTGTTAATCAATGTTGTTCACTCCTAAACATATATGTTTAATCGTCATCGTCGTCTAATCGGTTGTTTACAACCTCATAAACTACATTTTTTATTTTTTCAATAATAATGGGATCAGCTTTAACGCCATTATGCTCTGGTATAAAACTGTTTTTAAATATATCATTTTTAAAAAGCGAATAATAAAAGGTTAACCCTGCGACATATCTGCCATAAATTTCAGTAAGATGATATCCGTCGCGATTTAGGCTCATACCACCGTTTTGATAATCAAACTCAGCCACATTTTCGCGCAGGTACTGAATAACCTCGCCAACAGGAATTATCGGCGCATCAATTAATCTTGAAGCTAAATGATAGCAATCGCGAGCGCGAATCCACATTTCTTTTTGGCTGTTATTATAAACATAATAATACGGATGCGTAGCGTCTGTTTCATAGCCCCAAGTTTGATAAATGTACGGCTTTGCGTTGGGCGAATTCCTGAGGATATGCTCTTTAAGTTCATTAAGATATGGAAAATATGAAATCGGTCTTCCCGACTGAACACTTCCTTGATTAAAGGTAATAAAGTCCCAATCTTCCATTGCAAGCGCCTCGTCAAAGGTAAGCTTTTTGCCCGTGTTTTTTCCATTAACGATAAGGTCATATTCATTAGATGCGCTTTTAATTTTATCTAAATGACGCTTGAAGGTGCAACCGCCGACGAATGGTATAACCGTCATAATCTCGATTCCGTCAGCGGCAGCAATTTTACCAAGCCAGGTAAATGCGTCCTCGGTAAAGCTGTTACCAGCACCAAATATTTTAACCATTTTATATCCTACTTCCATTCAAGTAATACATTGTTATCGTCTTTTGACAATTTAACGGCAAATAATTTTTCACCAGCAGAAATAACATCAACCTCATCACCGTTTGCTGTTAATTTTTCAGGAGCTTTATCGGCTGTGAAATAAAATTCTCCGCCTTCTGCCACGATACACTTGTTTGCCGCAATCATTTCAAACGTAGCGGGAGCCATATATTTATCCATTACGCCTATAGGTGTTATATCAGATTTAAGCTCTATAATGTAATAAAGTCTGAAATCATCATAATTTTTAAGGGTTAAGTCTAAGCTTTCGCCTTTTTCTAAAATGCTGACTGTTTTTGCAAAATAATCTACAACTGCATAGCGGCAATCATCCATACCATATATATCTTTTGTAGAAATGCTGCCGCTAACACTGTTTTCTTGCTCATCAATGTTAAACGCAGCAAGAATGCCGGCATTTTTTGTTTTATTAAATACCTTGTAAATTTTTCCGTTGTGCTCACAGTCTTCAATAAGACATTCGGGAGCAGGACGTGCCGACTCTTTAAGTCTTATAATTTTACCGTCGCTGAAAACAATTGGCATTATTTTTTCTTTAACACTTCTGCCAAGCTCATCGCTTACGTATACAGGGCCGCCGCTCATTGCGCGAAGCACTGCATTTTTAGTGCCCTGAGCATCATCAGACCACCACATATCCCAGTCACCCGTATATATGCTGCCTTGTGCAAAGGCGTTAAAACTGCACTGGATAAGATGCTGAACAAACCATTTTCTATCTTCAGGCATAAAGTCGCCGCTAATACGATTTACAATACTATTAGGACGATTCCAGAAATTTTCGTTTGCCATACCCATACAGTTAATAAGATTTCCGTCAAAGCATACACCAACGGTAGCCTCAATGGCAGTTTGAAGGTTGTTAGCCATTAATCCAATTGGAACCAAACGGTTATAGTTGTCTAATATACAGGATTGATAATCCACCTTAACAAAATCTGCGCCGCAACCACGGAAGAAACTGTTAAACATATAAAAATACTCATACAGCTTGGTTTTGTTGGGTGAAGGCAAGAGTCTACCGTTTAGTCCCACTGTCAAGAGGTCACTGTGCTCTTTAGCTATTGGGCCTTCAGGGTCAATACCATTCCAATATCCTGTTGTAGGATACCAAATACCCACCTTCATACCGTAATCTTGTTTAAGGTCGGTAACCGCTGCCGCAAGTCCGTCAGGAAATCTTTGTGGGTCCGCCTCAAAATTATACATTTCACGCGAATGCATAGTCGGACGGTTATTGTTGTGGCACTCTGCCCACATATCGTCAATGATCATCCAACGAACAGGAATATCTTTTTGTTTAAATTCTTCAGCCTTTTTGAGCAAATCTTCGTGTGTAACGTCCATATGAAATGCATCCCAGCTGCACCAACCCAAATACTCGAACACTTCGGGATATCTTCTGTCTTTTCGAATTTTTATGGGTTTTTTCATTACTTTAATTCCATATTCGGCGGTAATGTTAGGCAAAACATACGGATCGGTATTAAATCCTAAAATAAGCACACATTCCGAACATTTGCTTTGCGGAAAACGGCTATAAATATATACCGTGCAACCACCGTTATCACCTGCGATGATATTGCTTTTAAAATACTTATCACAGGTTGTCAAAAGATATGCATATTCGCCGTTATTCATCTTTGCGAGTAATGCCTGAGTTCTTTCGGGCATTTCAGATAAATTATTGAATATTTTGGTTCCGCACCAAAAACTGCAACGCATAAAGTTTGCCATATACGACTCGCCTTCTGGCATAGCCGCAATGTCAATACCTGCAGCGGCATCGGTATCAAGATGATTTTGACCGAATATATCACCTAAAGCGGGACTGTAATCAACATCTATAGCAAGTGATGCTGTGTCACCTTCAACGGTTAAACCGAGTTTAGCTGTAATATCTTGTGATTTGTTTGAAAACAATACCTCGGTTTCATTTACAGATGTAATGTCAAGATATATTTTTTCGCCACCTTGACCTTTTATCCAAAATTTAATTCCGTCAAAAATAATTTTATCGTCTTTAGCGAGACAAAGCGCATTATTATTGTTTAAAAATTTCATATCAAATCAATCCGTTCTTGTTGTGTATATAGCCATAGAGTTTGCGGGCATTACATCAATTATTGTTTTATCAACGTTTTCAAAGGTTTTATCAATACCTATAATTTCAGCTTTTTCTTCAGGTATGATTTTTTTAGAATCAAACATATGACGATAAAAAGTGCGGTTTAAATCGCTTGAAAGATTTATTTCTACCTCACGGTCACTATTTCCTGAATTTACAACCAAAATACTGTAATTACCGTCACTGCCAACTACACACGAAGTGCAAACTGTATCGTTAGTATCACCCTCAAAAATTCGTGAATGATGATCACCTAAATATTTTGCCATAAGTGTAAATGCATAGTAAGCGTGGTACGGCTTTAAGCTTCTCTTGAGATTAGGCATAACACCAAATCTATGATCGCCATCAACAAAATTGTCAAAATTATCCCATCTGCAGAAGGGCCATCTTTGATCAAACAAAGACCAAATCAAATTGCAGTTAACACCTGAATTTAAGAAAGCAGACTGAACCTCTGCCAAGGCAATGCCCTGTTTTGGATCATTATACATATCATAAAAACGCACATTGTATTCATCAAACCAAAATTCTTTGCCCTTTGGAACACATTTGAGATATCTTTTAAGCACCAACCTTACGCTTGTATATAATGGCAATTTATCATCATTACTGCCAATGCCACCCTTAAATGCAATCCAAGCGGTACTTTCAGCATCATCAAAATTGCCGTTTTCTAAAAGCTCTTGTGTGTCACCTACTTTATGTAACGACACATCATCATAAAACATTGTTGCATCAAAAGGAAGCACATCGTGATAGATACCAATATATGCATAATCCTTTTCTCCGGTATTAAAGCGCATAGAATATTTCTGCCATTTATCTGAAATATCAGCAACATCAATTGAAACAACACTGTTTTCTGTAAGATAACTGATTCCTTCAAGACCTGCGGCAATCAAAGTACCTTCAAACTCGGTTGTTTCAAATGCGCCAAAAAGAAATCCTCGCTTCCATTCTGACATATCACTGTCAGTAGCAGCTTTTGCATACAATGACAACTCGTAGTCGGTATGTGGCTCGAGTTTGACATATTGCTGCGCTCTAAATCCCGGTGTGCTTAAAGCAAGTGAAGAACTACCGCTATGAGTTTCGCGAATTAAATCATAGGGTTCATAATAATCCATATACGTATGTGATGAATATATATCAATACTGTCATTTAAATTTTCAACGGCCCATTCAAGCATTTTGGGATCGCCGTCACCAAGAACACCTGCATTAGGTCCTACAAGCTTAACAAGCTGGCGTCTACCGTCAGCGCGAAGCTGTCGATCGGCAGCCCTAACACACATCGCATAAGCTCTATAACCCGACTCTCCGCCCTCTTCACATGTTATTTGCCAAGAACCGTCATTGGGTTCGGTAAGCATAATAAGATATTTTATGTTGGTGAAACCGCGCACCTCAATAAGTTGATGCACAACCTCGCTTACCCAGTCACCGTATTTACGCGCGGCAATTTTATGGTCTTTGTCATAAAGCGGTGATTCTTCGTTCCTCATAATATGACCTGATAGCCACCAAGCCGCATTAAGAGCTACCTCAACACCAAATTCCTTCATTTTATGAAGCCATTTATAAAGCGCCTGCATTTCGCGGCATTCCCAATCCCACACACCGTCTTTATATGCAATCAGATCAAAATATGTTCTGGCAACCTTAAGCTCCATTTTTTTAACTCTTTCAAGCTCAATCTCGCACTCTTGGTCGGTGTACTGCTTATCGGGAAAATCATCTCTAAAGGTATAGGCGTGATATACACCGCCTACACCGTGGAAATGCTCTTGAATACAGTTATCATTATTTATATTTAACGATACTTTCTTAATTTCTGACATAAAACTGTCTCCTTAATGCACAACATACGTTACTTGTTTTTAGAAAGCTCTCCGATTTTTTTAAATATGTCAATTGTGGGTGCAGGAATTTTGTTAAGTTTGTTAGGACCCACGTTTAATAAATAGTTAATTCCGCGTTCGTTAAGATGCTCTTTAATTTTGAAAACCTGCTCGGCAGATTTCCAGTTATTGTCAAAGCTCTTGTAACCCCAAGTGTCATTCAAAGTACAAGCTGATTCATAAAGGGTTGTTTTATAATCGTCGGGAATTTCGTTGTCTCCGCAAGAGAAGTAGTCACCTACACCATTGCCGATACGTGAGTTTACAAGACAGTTAGGCTGATATTTTTTAACCATATCGTAAAGTTCCATACTCTGTTCGGTGGTGATAACACCGGGAGTATCAAACCAAATAAGTGCTAAATCGCCGTATTTGGTGAGAATTTCTTTAACCTGTGGTTTAATCTTCTTTTCAAAACAAATAGAATAATCCTTTTCACCGTCCGGAAAATCCCAATGATTTGACCATCTACAGCCCTTTAGATCAGGTTCAGTTATGTTATAGCCGCCACCGTGTTCTTCGTGCCAGTCCAATTCTTGTGAATAGTAAAGACCAAATTTCATATCAGCACGTTTGCATGCATCAGCAAGTTCTTTAATAATATCACGCTTAAAAGGAGTTGCATCCACTACATTAAAAGAGTCTGCCTCTGATTTAAAAAGCGCAAAGCCTTCGTGGTGTTTACTGGTAATTACTATATATTTCATACCGGCCTCTTTTGCCAAGGCAACCCACTCATCAGCGTCAAAGAACACCGGATTAAATGCCTCAGCAAGCTTTTCATACTCGGCAATCGGAATCTGATATCGCGGCATTATCCATTCGCCTACGGGATCCCAACCCTTTACCAATTCATCGTTATAATCATAACGTTTACCTTTATATTCGCCGGCAAGCAAAGAGTATAAGCCCCAGTGGATCATCATACCAAATTTTGCTTCTTTAAACCATTCTTTATTTGTCATAACAAAATGCCTCCTTTTTATCGTGCAATGGCTATCCCGCATTACACGGGATAGCCTGAAAATTTTTAATCTTTAACAGTTGTGTAAACAACTATTGAACCTGCAGGGATAGTATCCTGCAATATATCATTAACATTTGTAAAGCCCTTGTCAGCGCAAATCATTTCGGCGCCTGTATTTGGAACTGTTTTTATAGGATCAAACAAATATCTGTACATATTTGCGCCTATACTCTTTTCAAAATTAAGGCTTATTTTTTGCTCAAGAGAGGTTGTGTTTACAACAATTACGTTTTGATATTTCTTTCCGTCCTTTTCGTACTCAACCATTGAGCAACAAATACCCTTTTTGCTTGCACCTTCATAGATTTTACTACCTTTTTCACCTGCAAATTTTGCAAGCAAAGAAAAACCGTAATACAGCTTATAAGGAATAGCACTTTCATAAAGTGACGGTGCTGTTCCTAAGATATGAATACCCTTTTCAAACTCGCCGCCTGTATCAAATCTTGTTGGCCAAACCGTTTCAAACAATTGCCAATAAAGCATACTGTTAACGCCCGAGTTCATAGATGCAATTACAGTTTGAGCTATTTGCTGTGCGTAAAAATCGGCTTTTTGATTGTCCATGGCTTGACCGCCATAGTTCCATTCATCAAACCAGAAGGGCTTACCTGTTTTATTAATTATTCTTTTAACTTCGCTCAGATAATACAACCATAGGTCGTAGTTGTCATCAAACATAGTTGCATTTGAGCTTCTACCCTCACCGGGCCAGGTAGGAACATACCAGTGGAATGTATAAACATCTATACATTCATCTATTCTTGATATCCACCAATCAAGCTCTTCTTCTAATGTTTCACCTTCGTAGAACTCAGATGATAAACCGTATTGTGGACCGGTAAGCTTAACCATATCGCGAAGACCGGCTTCTTTTAAAGCCTTGTGTGTGGCTTGAATAAGGTCTACAGATACTTCCCAACCGTTTTTGGTTTCTTTGTTGTAATCGTAATCCACATAGAAGGTATATTCATTAAAGTGATACGGCTCGGTAAACATTACCAAATATTCGATATCGTAGCCACGCTTAATGATAACCTCTTTGATAAACAACTCAACCCAGTCGGTATACATATCGATCATTTCGCCATATATATTTAACTGACCGCTAACATACCACGGAATAGTATATCCCAATGCGTCCTTGGTTGTAGCATTTGCAACAGAGCCAACGTTCCAACCCATTTGCACAGCAACCTCAATGTCGCGTTCTTCCATAGCGTCAAGCCACTTATAAAAGGCCTGCATTCGTTCGCTGTTCCAATCGTATGTAATTTCTTTACCGTTACGGTATTGAAAAGCGTAACCCGCATCCATATAAGAACGAACCAAATTAATGTCCATAGCTTCCATACGTCTAAGCTCTTCAGCTATCTGAGCGTCGTTATAATCACGGCCGTACTCATCAGGCAAATAGATAAAGCCTTGATGAATAGCGTTTACGCCACTCCAATCAGAGTTAAGAACCTTAGAGTTATCAACATTAAGATTAATAACATCCTCTACCTTTTCGGTATAGGTTGATGTAACCGCTGTTGGACCCTTATTGGAATTGCTGTTTGTTTTATTATCTGATGATGTGTCAGATGAATTTGAATCTTCTGAACTGTCAGTTGTGTCCTCTTTAGATGAGGTGTCGTCTGACACCTCACCACTTATAGATGAAGTTCCTTCATTTTTAGAGGGATCCTTTTTATCGTTGCAAGCAACCGTACCCAGCAACATAATAAGCACTAAAAGTAAAGCAATAATTTTTTTAAACATTATTATTTACCCTCCTTTTTAGCTTGTTTACGTTTTTTAAACATTATTACAAATATTGTTACTGCCGCCGCAACAACCAATGCACCTGCGCCAATGCCTACCCAAACCCAAGGTGAAGTTCCGCCGGTCTTTACAACCTTAACAACACGTTTTTTCTTTTTCTTTTTGTCTTTTTGGGGCTTTTTGGTTTCGGTTTCTTCCTCGTCGTCATCATCTTCGATGTAGGTATCGTCCTGAGTATCATCGTTTTCTACATAGGTAGTCTCGGTTTTGATGATATCAGGGAATGCTATAGGATTGGTCATTTGCAATACAGTATTGTTAACTCCGTATGAGTTTGGATCTGTAGTGTAAGCACGTGTAGCGATAAACAAATCTACCATATCAAGCTCAAGTATACCTTTGGTACCCTTGATTACAAGATATGCATTTTCGTTATCACCTGAGTTAAACGTAAAGCTTACACGGTTCCACTTGCCGTCGTCTATAAGGCCAAGTGTACCTTTTTCTCCGTTTACAACATTTTCAAATTTTTCGTAATTACCGTTTTTGTAAAGACCAACACTTATGTCGCTGCCTTCTGACAACTTAGTCCATGCAGCAAATGTGTAGTTTTTACCCGCCTTTGAAATAGGAATAACTCTTACATATTCCTTACCGTTAGACTTTGCAGCGTCAAACTTAAGGTTATAGTTACCCTGCCAGTCATACTGCTTGTCAGTAATTTTTTCTACAGATAGACCGTCAGTAAGCGGAGCCCAGTCTTTATCGGTAATCTTGTCTTCAAAGTTTGAATTAGAAATTTCGGTAAAGAAGCTCTCTGTAAACTTAAGGTTTGCATAGTCAGGTACACGCTCAACAAGCTCTACCATATCGATGTACATATCATCAATCGATGCGCCTTCTTGACGGAATGCGTTAAATTTACATACCTGAATACCATAGCCCTGTCGGGTTGCCATAGATTTGGTAACGGTACCAATAAGGAACTTATACCAACCATTTTCTTCACCGTCTGCAGCAGCCTTTACAGGTTTAATACCTCTTTGCATACCTGTGCCGCCCGGACTTGTAAGAAGATCTGACATATCTACAATACCAGAACCCTCGACTATTTGGAAATATGTTGTTGATTCCGCTTCTTTAGTAGGTTTAATCCATACGTATACGTCATATTCTGTATCTTCTTTAAGTTGTGTCTCAACGTTTGAAACCAATGGGAAGAACACACTGTGGTCGGCATTAACCTCGATTTTATCGGGCTTAACGTGTAGCGACTGCTTGCCCTCTAATACGTTTTTAGGATCATCAACGATTTCGTAATATTCGTATAAAATATCACCTAAATCATAATCCTCAAAGCCCTGTACAATGCGGTCAGATTTAACGGGTGTACCGCTGAAATGTGCAACAAGCTTATGATTGTCGCGAACATCTTTAATGCGATAAATTTCATCAGTTGATACAAGATCGCCGTATTCATACCAGCCTTCAAAGGTAACGCCTGCGTATGGGTTGGCAACTACCTTACTGTCAGAGCCTGCTTCTACAGTTCTGGTTGATGAAACGGTACCAAGCTCTGAATTGTTTGACAAAGAATCAATTCTATAAAGCTCTGTAAAGGTAATATTGTCAAAGTACATTACTCGCGGATTAGAGCTATCAAGAGTATCGTAGATAACGAGCTTGATATAGCCTGCATTTGGAACTACCTCACCTGTTGTAAATACAAAGGATTCAGTATTCCAACCAATTACCTTCTTGTTATTGCCCCAAATTTGCCACGAATCGCCGGAGCCTGAACCTACGTTTGTTTGACTATAACCAATCGCAAAAGCGTAATCGTTAATTGCTTTTGCAACGTAATAATCAATTGATACTCGGTAAGTGGTATTTGACTTTAATTTAATGCCACCAAATTGATATTGCTGATTTGAGTTTTTATCATCATTAGTGTATTCTCTTGCATTGCTTGCGCAGAAATATCCCTTGCCACCATTTGATGTACCTTTAAATTCGGTTGTTTGACCAAAGGTGCAGTTATCGGCAACGAGGTCGGGATATATAGAGTCATCTTTTTCTTCAAAATCAATAACAGTTACTGCCTTGTTGTTGTCAATTTCCTGCTCTTGAAGCTTAAAGTTGTCAAAATATACCCACGCATTTGGATTAAGAATAATCTCAAACCAATCAGCCGCAGCATCGGTAACATCACCTGTTGTAAAGTAAACCGTACCTGTAGCCCAACCGGTAGTATTATTCTTTTTAAAATATGTGATTTCATTATCAAAGCCTGTATCAATACCAAAGAGATTAAGAACACCCGCATTGGTAGGATTAGCCTGATAATATCTAAATGATAACTTATAGTTAGAATTGCTCTTTAGGGTAAGAGGACTTTTTGCACCACCAAGCTTTATAGATGCGCCGTTTTTGCCTGCGCGACCTCTAAGAATTGCAATATTCATACCGCTTGATAATACATCATCATTATCGTCAGAATCGTCTGAACCGTCTGAAATAACAATTGTCTCTATCTTAAGGTAATCCTTATGTTTGTCCGGAACTTTAAGGCCGGTAATATCGGTACGTGTACCTGCTACCTCTTTACCGCTTGCGTCAAGAATAACAATGTTATCTATATAACCTTTGAAGCCGCCATATACAAACAGTATATGATTACCAGTTGTGGTAGTGTCTGTAACTGTAAAGGTGCTGCTTGTGGTGGTCCACTGCTCTATTGCGAGGTTGGGTTTCCAGAAGCCTGCATCGCTTGATGCACCGCTACCGCTACCTGTTCTAAAGTGGAAAAGATTTTTGCTTGTGGGTATTTGAAGCGGATATACATCAAACTGAATTGTGTATGTACCATTTGCTAAAGCACCGTAGCCTTTCATACCAAGCTCATTAAACCAAAAGCTCTTGTTGGCGATACCGTCATCAGCAACTGTTGTTGTATCTACAAGCAATTCGTCGTTAGTTTCTTCCTCTTCGTTTGAAGAATTAATGGTTACTATTTCAAGATAAGGAGAATAATCAACTCTATCGTTAGCAGGAACGGTAAGACCTGTTATGCCGGTTCGTGTGCCTGCAACCTCATTTCCACTCGCATCAAGTATAACAAGGTTATCGACATAGCCCTTAAAGCCACCGTATACATAGAGTATATGGTTGCCGCTTGTTGTGTCATCTGTAACTGTAAATGTGCTGCTTGTTGTAGCCCATTCGCCTATGTTAAGGTTTGGCTTCCAGAAGCCTGATTTACTTGAACCGCTTCCTTTTGAAGTTCTGAAGTGGAAAAGGTTTTTACTTTCTGGCATTTTGAGTGCGCATACATCAAACTGAATTGTGTATGTTCCGTTTGGCAAGTCGCCGTAGCTTGCCATGCCAAGCTCATTAAACCAGAAATTTCTATTGTCAGTGCCGTTGTCGGTTACAGTTGTTGTATCTATAAGTAGCACGTCGTTTGTTTCTGCTTCTTCGTCGTCTTGTGTAGTTATTGTTTCTATCTTAAGTAAATCCTTATGCTTTTCAGGAACAGTAAGACCTGTAATATCGGTATATGTACCTGCTACTTCGTTACCCATTGAATCAAGAACTTTAATATTATCTACGTAACCCTTAAAGCCACCATATACGTAAAGTATATGATTGCCACTGGTTGTACCGTCTTTAACAGTGAAGGTGTTAAATGTTGTTGCCCACTCTTCGATTGTAGCTTCGGGCTTCCACCAACCTGCATCGGATGATGCACCGCTACCATTACCTGTTCTGTAGTGGAAAAGGTTACCACCTGTTGGCATTGTAAGAGGATATACATCAAACATAATTTTGTATGTGCCGTTTGGCAAAGTGCCGTAGCTGGGCATACCAAGCTCGTTAAACCAAAAACTTGTCGGTGTGCCGTTATCAATTTTTGTTGTGTCGATAAGCAATATGTCATTTGTTGTAGGAGCAACAACCTCAGGTACCTTAGCATCGGCAATATCTTTTGGTAATACGCCTACTACACCGGCACCGTTGTTTTCGTGACCTGCTTTGCCGTTTTCGGATGCTGTAAAGCTGAGTGTATAAAGTTTAGTCTCACCAGAATATACAGTAATGTTATCTACGTAACCCTTAAAGCCTTGGCAGTAAATAATTGTATGTAGGTTGGCACCTGTGGTTGTAGTACCTGTATATGTAACAGTTACCCATTTATTAAGGTCGTCTGCGGTTGGTTTCCAATACTTTTGTTCATCAGCATTTGCCCAGTCTTTAATTGGTTTGTATACCAAATCGCCAATTGCTTGCGCATATACGTCCATTGTAACTTTATATTCACCGGCAGGTAAATTTTTAGATGCATCGCCGTATGTTGAATAATCGTAGCAATGGAAATATGTGTCATAGTTTGTTGTTGCAGACGAGCTGTCTTGATATATTGCATAATCGTCTGAAAGCTCTACTTCAGGTTCATTTTCAACAACAATATAATCAACGGTAAGGTAATCAACGTGCTTGTCAGGTACATAAAGACCACCCATATCGGTATATGTGCCTGCAACCTTGTTACCGTTTGAGTCAAGAACAACAATATTATCTATATAGCCCTTGAAACCACCATATACAAATAGTATATGGTTTCCGCTTGTGGTTTGGTCTGTAACTGTAAATGTACTGCTTGTGGTGGTCCACTCGCCCACGGTAAGCTCAGGCTGCCAGAAGCCTGCCCACGCGCCTTCGGCCTGACCATTACTGGTTCTAAAGTGGAATTTTGTACCACTTTTAGCTAAAGTAATTGGGCATACATCAAACTTAACTGTGTATGTACCGTTTGGCAATGTGCCATAGCCTGCCATTCCAAGCTCATTAAACCAAAAGCTCTTATTAGCGTTACCGTCATCTGCAACTGATGTTGTATCTACAAGTAATACAAAATTCTTTTCAACCATTTCAGGAATGTCAGCATATGTAATCTCGCTGAATTCGCATGTGGTACGATTAGTATAGTTTTCAAAAGTTATCTCACTTGAATCACTTTTAGCTATTTTAACATTCCAGATATATAGCTCTGCCGTTACAGATTTAGCAGTAAACCTAAACGAATGGGTTTGATTACTATTAGGGACTGTAAGAGAAAAAGAACTTACAGCACCAGATTTAAGAGCTGTTGAGTATCCGTCAACATAAGTATCATCAACAGTAACGCCGCCATCTGCAAGATAATAGTCGAAACTAATCGTAACCTCTTGTGATGTGCTTATATTTGTTGTTCTAAATATTTCACCCTTATCGAACAACATTTTGTATGCAGGGTCTGTTGCGTCTGAAACAGTATTAGAAGCTGCTAAAAGCTTTGAATAAAGCGCTGCTGATGCAGCCTGAGTTCTGGCAATACCCTTTTGCTCAAAAGCAGAACCCTCGAAATTAACAGGTTCGTCAAAATCAAATCTTACTACCTCAATACCTGCAGGATCAATAAGCGCGAGGTTATCGATGTATGCGGTGCAACCTTGATATACGTTTAATCTAAAAAGATTGTGGTCAGGAGTAAGATCAAGCTGAAAAGTATATGTATTATATTTGTTTAAGGTGATATCAACAGCGTTAAGCCATTTTTGCTGAATAATATCATAATTATTGACACCTGCAACCGATGCACAAAAAGCATCGCGGCAGCTACCAACAGATGTAAACTTAAGGTCAACAGTTACGGTATAACGACCCTTATCAAGAGGTTTGTCAAGGTTTAATGGAATATTTACGCCCTCGTTATGAATGGTGTTAGAATTAACAGGAACCTCTGCCTTTAAATAACCGTCAATTATATCAGGCTCTTCATAAGCAATGTCGTAAAGCGTAGCCATTGAGAAATGATCCTTAAACTCTGTAGCTTCACAAGCTGCTGCTGTGTCAATGGCGGTTTCTTTGCCGTTTTCATCAATAATTACAAGGTTGTCAATAAACACCTTGCCGATAGTGTAGATAGAAAAATCAAGCTTATCTACACCGTCTTTAGCAGTAAAGGTTGTGTGATAGTTTGCCCAATTTTCTTCACAAATATCGGTATTTTTAATTTGCTTTTCAAACAAAGTTTCGCTATCGCCATACATTTTGAGGCCAAGCAAAACGTCACTTTCGTCTTTAGAAACGCGCAAGGTATATACGTCAAAGTCTAAGGTATATTGCTTGCCGTTTTTAAGCTCGATATCATCAAATGTTAATGTTAATGCATCAGCAGTATTATTTTTTGCGTAAAAATAATACTTATCTTCACTGTCTTGACCTGTAATTGAGAAGGCATCATTGCCCTCAACAATTGCAGAGGCATCTTTACCCTCAAAATCAATTATGCTGCTATTGCCAGCAGCACCAACGGTTGTAAAAAATGCGCTCATAGGGAGTGAGGTCATTAAAATTGCAATAGCTGCAAAAACACTAATAAATTTTTTAAGAGAAAATTTATTAAAATTAAATTTCATTGGAACACCCCATAATAAAATAGATGTACCGCTGTGCCAAGTAACCTTGGCACAGCGAAAAAATTATTAGTCTTCAAGTGCTTTGTTAGCCTTTTGAACTGCAACGTCAAAGTTTTGCTTATATGACTGTAATTTTGCGCTTGTTTGGTCAGCTGTTGTAAGCGCAATGTTGTGGCAAACGTTGCCAAAGTCAACAAGTGCTGCATAGTTTACAACACCTTGAGAAATTGACACGCGCTTTTCCATTTTTGCAAGTGCATTAAAGGTGCTCTCAAGATTTTTGTTTATGAAATATGAAGACATATCATAGTTTGCAGGATCAAGGAAATAACGTAGGAACACTGCAGCACCTTCAGGATTCTTAGCACCCTTAAGCACACCAAACAATGTTGAGTCAATCATTGCTACCTCTTTTTGACCCTTAGGCATTGGGAATGGTACTGCATCAATCTTGTCGGTCATTTGGTTAAACTTGGTATCAGAGTCTTTACGCATTGGATAAGTAATGCAAGAGAACATTGCAGCATTACCTGTGCGGAAATCGGGTACGCCGTAGGTGTTTTCAGGATCACTTACCTTATACTTATGACCAAGGTCGTTAACGTATTTAAGAGTGTCAATAAGCTTGGTATCAGAAATGTTTGAGGTGAACTTACTGCCGTTATATGTTATAAAGTCGGTGCCTGCAGCCTGTGTCCAATAAGTAACATTAGCAACACCACGGTTAGCATAGCCGTAAACCTGCACACCGTTGTCCTCATAGGTCATTGCCTTAGCGCATTCTAAGAATGTATCCCAGTTCCAGTTACCCTCTTCCCAATACTGACGTGGGGTTTTTACGCCACGATCCTTAAACTTTGTTTCGTTAAAGAACATACAAATGTATTCACTGTTAAGACTGCCGTTAATGCTTACACCATAGTATTTGCCGTGTATCTTCTGGGTATCCATAACGCTAATATCCCAAGCGGAGTCTTTAAAGTCAAATCCCTTGATGTCATTAAGTGCCTGGAAATATTGAACGGGGCGGCCCGGGAAATCGGTGTTATTAAACATTGCGATATCATAGCCCTCTTTTGCAGCAAGAGATGATGAAATCAACTCACCGTATGTGCCTGCATTAGGTGTGTTTTTAACTTCAACCTTTATGCCGGTTTCTTTTTCAAACTTGTCAATTGCTTTTTGCTCTGCGTCCATAAGTGGTCTCCAGAACAACATTTTAACTGTTGTACCTCTAAGATTCTTTGGAACCTCGGTAGTTGTGTTGCCACCGTCAACCTTACTTGATGTGGTGCCGTTGTCAGCATTATCCTTGTTGCCGGTTGCATCGTTAGAATCATCATTTGTGTCAGAGTCTTCAGTCTCACCTGCATCGGTATCATCCTCTTCGTAATACTCGTAGTAAGAATAAATCTCCTCTTCTTGTTTACCGCAGCCTACAAAAACGCACATAACCATTACGAGAGTCATAAACAATGCGATAAGCTTTTTAAAATTAATTGAATGTGTCATAGTGAAAAATCCTTTCATAATATATTTATCCGCAAGCGGAAAAATTAACCTACTATACCTACGCTATCAATGCTTTTAATAAATTTCTTCTGCAAAATAAGATAAAAGATTAAAACAGGTAGTATAAAGAGCATACAGCTTGCCATTGCAACACCCGTATGTGAGTTAATGGTATCGCCGCCCTTTAATGAAATTAAATTCATTATGTTTGACAAAACAACTGCCAATGGTTGATTTTCGTTAAAATAAAGGCCCATAAGATAGTACTCATTCCAGTGCCATATTACCGAAAGTATACTAACGGTTAAAATAGCCACGCTTGATGACGGAACAATTATTCTTACAAAGGTCTTAATAGGACCTGCGCCATCAATCCAAGCGGCCTCTTCCAACTCTTTTGGAATGCCTTTAAGGAACTGAATGTATATCATTACAAACAATCCTGATTGAAAACCAACACCAAAAATAGATGGCAAATAAAAAGTAAAAGGAGTGTTTATAAGATTAATTGTAAGGTCCTTGCCAATTAAATCACCAATTAATGACGTAATGCCAAAGAAATCAAAATTTCTGAAGTTTACGTAAGATGACAAAAACGTCATTCTAACAGGAACCAAAATTGTTAAAAGCAGTAATGGGTAAAGTATCTTTCTTTCGGGAAATTTAAATCGCGCAAAGCCATAGGCAACTACGCCGCAAGACACTACCTCGAATAAACCGCTTAATACAGGAACAATCAGTGTGTTTACAAGTGATTTCCAGTAATCCATAACAAAGAGCGCATCGGCATAATTTTGCCAGAAAGCCTTGGTTGGTATCCAGGTAACACTGTTGTTCATAAAATCGGCATCACTTTTTAAAGAGTTACTTATAATTTGAAAAAGTGGCGACAAAACCGTATAGCCTACTGCTATAAGCATTGCAAAACGGAAAAGTGAAACAGCCGCTTTGGTGGCAATTTTTTTGTAATCTGTATTTTTGCATAAATTAGGAGTAAACTTTTGTTTAATTGATAATAACTTCAACACTTGCCACCCCCTAATTCCACTTTCTCATAAGGATTCTGTTATAGGCTAACAACAGCAATCCACCAACAACGCCTACAACAACAAAGTATCCCCAAAGAATAGCGGAGCTTCTGTCGTAAATGCTGTTTTTGCTAATAAGGTCGTACGCTTGATTCATTATCGGGTTATCAAATGCAGTAAACAAATCAACCGTTGTATAAATAAGTACCAGGAAGATTACGTTTCCAAGCATTGGGAAGGTTACAAACCAAAATTCTTCCCAAGCTGTTGCTCCCTCTATTTTAGAAACCTCGTATAACTGTTCGGGTATTGACTGCATACCTGCAACAAATAAAAGTATCTGTATACCACAGCTCCAAACAAGATTGAAAACTCTTGCGATATAATCTGAAAGAAGCTCGGTAATAGACTGTGGAAGTCCGAGGTTAATTAACAATTGATCAAAGCTTATACCCGAATACGACTCGGTTTCACCCATAGCGGTGCTTAAAGCCGCGCCGCTATTGATAGCCTCACCCGTAACAAACTTCATTACAACACCGGTTGCAATAATTACCGGTAGAAAAAATACCGCGCGGGCTAAAAGACGACCTCTGAATTTCTGATTTAAAATAAGAGCAAATATTAAACTTAAAGCCACTATAATAGGCAGTGAATATAAGAAAGAGGTTACAGCCTCTGCCATATTATCAATAAAATTTGGATCTTCTTGCAAAAGATATTTAAAATGCTCTAAGCCTGCAAATGATAGCATATCTTCATTTACAAGTGAAACATTAGAAAATGCATATGCAATTGATTCAAAAAGCGGAATCAAAAAGAACAATATTAGGCCTACAGTCCATGGAAGAACAAACATTCTGCCGTAACGCACTTTAAGCCGTTCTATTCCGGTTACTTTTTTATTGCGCATATTCTCATCCTTTCTTGGTGTAATTAGGCACCAAAATTTTGTTTATTGATATATAAAACTATATGCTTCAACAACACCAAGTGGTGTTTGGACTGCGGCATCGGTATAGTTTACAATTACTGTTACACCATTCTCAAACACAGTTTGATTAACGCCGTTATAAAGAATTGTATGCTGTTTTACACTTGTATCGGAAACCTTAGAAAAATATTTTCCGAACTCACTGTAATCTGAAACAATGCTTTCTTTATTGTCTGCATATAAGCTTTTGGCAAATGCGCTGTCTGACAAACGGAATTTACTGTTATAATCACCAATTAAGGTGTACAACAAACCGCATCCCGACTCTGCTGCCTTTAAAATTTCTTTTTTAGGATTTGCAGAAAGATTAACAGCCTCTGACGACATTGAAACAATACCCTTAAATACCATACGATAAAAAGGAATTTCAACGTCTAAACTGCTATATTTTGAATTGCCTGAAGGGCTTGCAATAATATGACTTGAATTTACCGCGGCATACGCGTTGGCGTTAGAAGTCATTATTTTTGTTTTTTGTTTTGCGGCGGCAAGCATATTACAAACGTCGGTGTCCATATGGCCTTTTGAATAGAAATCGGGATTTCTGTAATCTGAATATGCCATTTCGCCCAAACTTGAGACTGAAATGCCTGAAACTTCTTTTTTATCTAATACTTTAACTGATTTGGTTAATGCGTTATTTAATTCGTCTCTGGCAAGTAAACGGTAACGTCCCTTCTCTACCTTTTGACCGCCTGAGGCAATATCATAATAATATTGATACGCTGTTCCCTCATTTTCGGCTTTTGCCGAATTAGAATAGGTTTTAAATCCGCTACCGGAAGTGTCAAAACGCACTATATCGAAGTCAAAAAACACATCAGACAATGCATTTAATTCTTTAACATCATTCCAATTACCAAGCTTAGAATTTAATTTAAATGCGCCGCCCACTTTTGATACGTCTACGCCTGACTGACCAAAGCCTTTAAGTTGTATCACAGGCTTTGTGCCGGTTGATTCAATAATTTCTGATACAATTTCTTTAGCATCATCAACCGATGTAGCAACCTCTAATTTTTTATATGGCACGCCAACAAAAGATTCATCTACCATTGAGCCGCCTAAAATTTGTAAATACAACGATGTATCAGCATTATCTTTTTTTATTTTATATTTTTTGGTTAAATAATCTTGATAGCATCGGGCCATACCCAAATAACCCGAATTTTCCTTTGAAAGTGGATAAAAAGCTACTGTGCAGTTTTCATTAACAAAACCTTCGCTATAGGTATTAATACGTGTTGAACCCGAACCGCTGGCCGCCATTTTTACAACCTCGGTGTTATAACCTCTTACACAAAATGCGGCACATACGTTTGAATAACCTACCGTGCTATCACCCGCAGAAGCAATAATTTCACAAGAAGCTGCGCCTTCCTCTATAATAGCAAACAAAGCGTCTTCTCCCCTGTTTACACCAAATACTGGAAGTGAAACATTGTATGTATTTTCTGTTATATGGTCATCAAATATTGATAAGTCCTTACCATAAACAGTTTCATTATACGCTCTTTCTTTGCCGTCGCGTTCATCACTGTACATAAGCGCGCCACTGCCCGAAGGCACAAAGATATAATTATCTTTTTCTGCGCTTGTAGGTATCGCCGCAAGAAACGGCGCTATTTCTACCTGATAAACCTTGTTTTCGTTTTCCAATATACCCTTTGGATCTACAGTAACCGTAAAATGATCATCATACAGCTTGTATATAACAGGTATTGAAATTTCTACACTATTGAAAAAATAGCCAACCTGTAAACCGTTTTTAACCTTTTTAACGGTTATCATACCGTCATCAAATACACGAGAACCGTTAATAGTTTTTAAAGTATTGTTAGGCGATGTGGTATACGTAATCTTTATAGGCGAATTCAAAAGCGCCTCTGCTCGAGAACCGGCAGGCGTGCCGTTGTAAAAATCATTGGGAATAGTTGACCATATATACCCGCTACTTTTATCCTCTACAAGAACACAGGATTTTTCATTGTCCCAACGCATTGCATAGTTATCGTTTTCGGCTACCACCGAAGAATCAACCGATTTTACAACAATTTTTGATGTGTATTTCCCAATTTTTCGGGGTTGTACATTAGAGCAGGCAGTAAGGCTCAACATAATGGCTACAACAAGTAAACCTGATAAAAATCGCTTAATATTAAACACAAATACCGCCTCCTAACGATAGAAAATTTCTGTAAATAAAGATCCTATGAATTTAAACAATTCTTGGAACAATATAAACAACATAAATATTATAAACACAACCAAAAGCATTCCTAATACCGTAAGAACAGTTGTACCAAGAAATTTAAAGAAATCGTATTCGTGAATGGTCATAATTCCTATACACAGTACAACCGCTGAAACAATAAGACATACAACCGATATTACGGTAAGTATTGCCCCCTCTTCAGGTATTAATATGTTTGTTAATAAAAGCTGTAAAATTGAATTTAATATTTGAGGAATAAGCGCAAAGCAGGTAACCATAAATATCTCTTTAATTTTACCTTTACCCTGTGCCAAAACACATACGCCCCAGTTTACAATTACAAAAAGTATTGCAACGCCAACACTACCTAAAAGTGTTTCGAATGAATTGTAGGTAGAAGCTTCAAATATTTTAAACGAGAATCCACTATATAAATCGCAAAGTACTGTTGATACATAAAATAGTACCAGCACGCCAAGCGCTACAATTGCAGACCCTTCTTTTTTAGATTTTAAACGATAGAAGGTATCAAACGGATGCACAACGGCTGAAAGCGCAAATGAAACATTGCCGCTATTTAGCTTTTTAACCTTTTCTTTACGACTAAGCATAAGCCATACCGCAACAGCAATAATTGCTACCGCAATAATTAGCATCCACCATACGTTGTTAGAAATAAACTCGCTTCTTTTTTGCTCGAATGCAATGGCATAATCGTCCTGATCGAAGCCTAACTTTGAATATTTAAGCGCACTGTCATAATCTTCACTAAGTAATGCAACCTTTGAAAGACCGCGGTATGCAAGAAGATTATTTTTATCTTGGCTTAATACCTTTTGCCACAATTCTGCAGAATCTTTATATTTTCCCTTTAAGGTTAAAGTTTGCGCCTGTTTATAAAGCTTACCGTATTCGGTCATACGGAACACAGTGACACTTGCATCAAGTGAATCCAGCACGTAAAGAAAATCACCGTGAACTGCTATAGATTCAGGTCTTATAAACATACCCTGCTGATTGCCCGAACCAAATCCACCGCCAAAAACTGCAAACGAATTACACTTGTTGTCGTAGACAAAAATATGACCATAGGTTGTGTCAACAGCATATATAAAACCTTCTGAATCAACACAAAGCTTGCTAAAGCTTGTAAGAACCGGATGGTTAGAATCATTTAAAAGCTCTGATTCATCAGCAAAATTCAACGCGTCAGAATTTACACCGTTTTTATCTTTAAGAATGTTATTTCCCGCAGGATTAAGACGTCTTATTTGTCCTGTGCCAACATCCCATATGCTATCGGTAAGGCCTGTTAACGTGTAAATAAAATCGCTGTCATCAATATCCATACTGATAAACTGATAAGGCAATTTTTGTATACTGTTTGCGCGCTTAGCATCGGTTTTAGTTAAACGATCCCATAGCTTTCCAAGTGCGCTTAAAACGTCAGCCTGTACAGTATTAGCACCGTAAAAGCCCAAAAATTCACCTGAATTTGAATATACAAGAGCACCGTAATAAGAACCGCTGCTTAGTACATAAATATAATCTCTTGAATCGGTGAGTACCTTTATTGGCGCATAGTTAAAGTCTTTGGGAATAACCGAAGCCTCAGGCAGACCAATCACCTGCTTTAAGCTACCGTCCGTGTTAAAAACTAATATTCTTTGACCGTTGGTATCTGCAACATATATGGTTCCGTCATCTTTTAAATGAATACCCTTAGCACCCGAAAAACTTAAGGTTTCGTTGTTATACTGCGGCGCTTCTATAGTTTTAAGTAGTGACATTTTACTGTCAACCACAACTATACGGCTGTGATCACCGTCAAGTATGTACAGATTACCGTTTTTATCACAGGTAATGTCAGTTGGCATTTCAAAAGCTTCGGTGCCTAATGTATAGCCGTCAATTTTTTTATAAACCTCATACACACTGCGAAGTTCTACTGCCTCACGTTCTTCGCCCTTTTCCCAGTATGCGTAGGTGTTATAAGGAACATCAGATGCTGACTTTGCTGAAACCGCCGGACACACCGAAAAAATTAAAATTAAAGAAGCTATTAAAAGTGCTACGCATTTTTTCACATTTTTACCCCCTTTGGAGTTATTAAAATTTATTCTTTAATTCCGGCACTGCCCATTGTTTGCATTACACTACCTTGTGTAAGCATATAAATTGTAATTGGCGGAATAAGAAGAATTACCGTCGCCGCCATCGCACTACCCGAACGAGCAATACCACCCGAAGATATGGTAGACATTATGTTTGGTAACATTTTTAATTCTTCACTAAAAATTGTACCCTGTGGTTGCATCGACCACAAATCTCTAAACGCAAACAATGTAAGTGTAAGCCATGCTGGCTTCATAATCGGAAAGGCAATTTGCCAATATATTCTAAAGAAACCCGCACCGTCTATTCGTCCTGCTTCAAGCAAGGCGTCGGGTATACTGCTATCTATAAATTGCTTCATAAGGAATACACCCAATGTAGACGGTAAGTATGGTAAAATGTAAACTAAATATGAGTCAATTATTCTTAGTTTTGAAAAAATTACATATTGTGGAATTGCCAAAGTATATGCATTATACAGCAATGCAAACTGAATAATCATAAACAAAACCTTACTGCCTTTAAACTTTAACTTTGACAAAACAAACGCCGCCATTGATGCTATAAAAAGATGTAAAACAGTAGTAAGTGCGCTTACAAAAAAGCTGTTAAAAACATAGCGCGAAAGCGGAACCTTTAGGTTTGATAAAAGCTTTGGCAACGCAGCAAAATTTTCTAAAGTTGGTCTTGTTACAAAAAATCGCGGTGGAAATATAAGAATTTCTTCTAATGGTTTTAGTGATGTACATACCGTATAAATTATAGGTAAAACCGAGAATAATCCAAACAAAATTAAAAAGAAGAAATAGAAAAAGTTACCCCAGCCGGATCGTGTATATCTTCTGTATTGTGCTTTATTATTTTTCATCTCTATACCTCGCTATTTACCTATAGAATCAACCAATTTACCAACAACAACACGTGTAACGGCCATTAAAGCAAACAGGAATACTGAAAGTGCCGAGGCATAGCCCATCTCATAACGGCTGGTACCTACATCCATAAGCATTGTAACCAAAGTATCAACAGTATAGTTAACGCTTGGAAAACCTGCAAGCGCTGTTACAATAGAACCAATAGAGAATGAGCTTTGTATTTGCATTACAGCACCGAATAACAAAATAGATTTCATAGAAGGCATAGTTATGTACCAAAGCTCTGCCCATCTGTTTCTGATGCCGTCAATACAGCCTGCCTCGTACATTTCGGGATTTACATTTTGAAGACCCGATATATTTGCAAGGAAGGATATACCCATACTCATCCAGAGCTGAACAACAATTACAATTATCATTACATAGTTAGAATCTTTAAACCACTGTATAGGCTCAGATATAAAACCTAACGAAAGCAATGCGCTGTTTATATAACCATAGCTGTCTCCGCTAAAAAGAACCTGCCATATAAAATATACGTTTGTTGAAAGTGCAGGTGCGTAAAACAGAAATGAAAGCACTGTACGCATACCGCGGTTTAATTCGTTAATCATCCATGCAAGCAAGAACGAAAGTATGTATCCTATAGGTCCGGTAATTACTGCCAAAACCAAAGTATTACGCAATACTTTAGGAAACATATCATCGGATGCAAACATTTTAATATAGTTTGCAAAGCCGCTGAATTTTGGTGTAGATATCATATCATAAGTTGTAAAGCTTAATACAATTGATGATAAGATAGGAAGAATTGTAAAAACAAAAAACAAGATCAAAAACGGAGAGAGCATAATCATACCTGTACGAATTTCACTACTTCCGCCATACTTTAAACGCTTTAATTTCACGATATATTCCTCCTTCTTAATTAATTATACTGTGAGCGCTTTTCAGCAATCTCATTATCGGCAACCTTATCCCATTTAAGTAAGGTTTCTTCTATACCCTTACCATTGCCAACAACGTTCCAAAATGCTTGGTCAACTACACGCGGAACATAATATCCACCGGGAACCTCAGGCATTTCATCAACCAATGACCATTGCTCTTTTAATATATCAAAATCGTCATTATTCCACGTAAGACCGGAAAGCGCGTTAACATTTGATGTCATATTACGTCCGGTAATACCTAAAATAGATTCAACGTTTTGCGAATATTTAAGCTGAATATCCTCACGGGTCCACCATTTAAGGAATTCCCAAGCGCCATCGATATTGTCGCTATTTTTAAGAATTGCGCATCCGCTGCCTGCACCTGCTTGTGTATGATTAATTTTTCCGTTTTCATCCACGGTGCCCGGTATAAGCGAAATGCCCCAAAGGCCTCTTATTTCGGAAGCCGCAGCACTGATTGTAGTGTATTGTGTACAAGACTGTATCGCAAGCGGCATAACACCCGTACGGAAACGGTTATAAAAATCATATGTCTTTGGGAAGCTGTATTTATTATAAAAATCAGTCCACATTGTAAAGGTGTTAACAGCCTCTTCTGATGTCATATTAACGCTTGTAAGCTTATCGTCATAAAGGCTAACACCGCGTTGCATAAGCAAGGTAGGATATATATTAAGCGCGCCTAAACCAAGGTTTACCTGATTCATATCGGTAATCTGTGTATAAGGCAAACCAACCTGCATATTGTTTCTCATTATTACTGCTGATGCGGCAATAAAATCATCCCATGTTTTTGGTACCGAAATACCAAGTTCATCTAATATATCCTGACGGTAAAACATTATAGAAAATGTTTGAGTATCGGGTAACGCATATACACCGTCTTTATAAACATAAGGATCGGTAGCTGTAGGCATAAAGCGAGAAGCAACCTCTTCAAAATCATCAAACTTTGACAAATCGTAAAGTCCGCCTCGCATAGCAAGGTTTACAGGCTCGGTTCTTGACATATGTAAATAACAGTCAGGTCCATTGCCCGAAAGTATACCCTGTATAAGTGTGGCATTAGTCATTTTAATGTCTACGCCTATACCCGTACTGGTAGTAAAATCACTTTGAGCCAAGTAGTTTAAAACTTGAACCTGATCACGTCCCCAGTTAACCCAAAGAGAAATGCTGTTGTCACCCACGTCACCTGAAATACTGTTGTAATCTGATGACCACGATAATATAAATCGCTTAAATCCAAATATAAATCTTTCCCAAAAACGGGCGCCCAAATGTTCTGCTTTCTTTTCGGGAGCAGTAACGTAGATCGCATCAATGTCAAGCGGCATACTGATTATTTCATATAACCAAGCGCTTATGCTTGAATAATTATCATAAAAGCTTGACTTATAAATTTGTGCCTGATATTTGTAATCAAGCATTCGCTTTATTACCGCTGTCATATTTTTAAGGGTGGTTGTGTTACTTGAGCTTCCCTTTTCACTTAATGAATCGGCTTCTTTAATTAAAGTATTTAATGTGTTGTAACACTTTTTAAGTCTCTGCTCTAAATCGGGAATTTGAGTAAATAATGAGTAATCGCGATTGGCATCAGGAGTTTCACCGGTAATCATAACAATTTCACGGTAAATTGCACCAAGCTCATAAATCTGATTTTTAAGTTCGGTAGCAAAGTCTGACAAACAACCAAGATTTACCTCTAAAGATATAACACGTTTACCTTGTTTTAAATATATAAGGTAAGGATTGCCTGATTTGTCGGCAAATGCTTTCTGTTTCCAGCTGTTGCAATAATCAAAGTTTATTTCTGCGGCTTCCGCAAAAGGAACTTCACCGTCTACGCGCAACAAACGGTATGAACTGCCATTTACAATATAGCTTTGCTGATAAGCAAAGGTTATACTGTACAGACCGTCCTGTGGTATGTCTACTTCCCAACTAATTGTATCGCCTGCGCCGCTCCAGTTGTTACCGCCAATATAATTAACCTTACTGCGTACAGCATCATATGGAGTAAGGCTGGCGCTGGTTGCATCTGATTGAGAAATAAGATTGTTTGCAGACTTAAGGTATGCCTTTTCGCCCTGAATATCAATTTGATTACCGTTATATTTTTTATATCCTTGTTTTTCGTAGTTTTTCAAAACCTCTTCATAAGGAGCAAAATTTTCTTCGGCGCATAGCTTAACGGAATTAATTGCAATTGGAGAAGAACAATTATATAAAGTTAATGTATGCTCACCCGCAGTAAGCGCAAATAGATAAGGCTTTGCATTTAGGCCCTCGATGTCGGTTAGTCGTTTTTCTTGCCAAGCAAAAAACTCGTTTTGTTCGGGGGCAAATTCATTACCCATACCATCCTTACGAACATCGCCTGCATCAACAAAAAGTCTTGGTAATGATATATTTGAAAGACCCTCAAAAAGCTCTTTGCCGTCAACCAAAACACTTAGGTCAACAGCCTTTGTACCGGCATCAATAGTACGGTAGCCTAACGCTATATTATAAAGACCTTCTTGGGCAACATTAAAGGTAAACTTAACACTGCCGTCGCCGTTATTCCATTTAATAACGTTTGTCTTTCCTTCAAATTCACTAACTTGCTCAACCGATGCGTCACCCTCGGCTACAGCCGAATTTAAATCGGCATATACCTCGCTAACGTTTTTGTTAAGAGCTTTGTTAGTTTCAAGATAGGTGCTATAATCATCCTGAGCATCAGAATAAACCTCGGCCTGACCTGTTGTATCATTATTTTTGGATTGGGTGTTTGGCGTATCTGCAAAACAAATCAATGATGATACGGTCATAATAACTAAGGCAATCACAAAAGATAATATTTTTTTCACAATTATTCTCCTCTTCTGTTAATTTTAAACTGTAAAATTATAGCAATTGTATCATTTTGTATATATTTATTTAAATTATATAGACTTTTTTTGTCGTAATCAATAAACAAGATTTATACACAAGTGTACTTTTTTGTCTTCTTGCTTTGCCTTTGTATACTAACTTGACTTATTTTTTTTATAATGTTAAAATAATTTTAGGTGATAAAATGAAAATAGGAATTGGCGTAGGCAGTTACCACCGTTGGGGAGACGACCGTTATAACAAGTTAAGTCAGCACGGTTTTTCTTGTGTTGATTTTAATATGATGGATACAAAGAATTTTCCATACAGTGATTCGGTAAAGTCTACAGAAGAAAAGTTAATCTTAGAAAAAAAGCTTGCAGACCAATCAAACGTACAAATATATCAGGTTCACGGCCCTTGGCATTGGCCACCCAATGACTCAACCCAAGAATTACGCGATGCAAAATTAGAGCACGTAAAACGTTCGTTGTGGGCAACGTCATTACTTGGCTGTAAAAATTGGGTACTGCACCCAATAATGCCGTGCGGCATAAGTGAAAAAGGCACCGAGCAACAAAAAATTACTTTAGACGTTAACCTTGAATTTATGCGTAAATCGCTTGAAATTGCCAAGCAGTATGATATTACGATTTGCTTAGAAAATATGCCTATGCGTGATTTTTCTTTGGCAACTCCGTATGAAATACTTAATTTTGTAAAGCTTATTAATGACCCCAACTTCAAAATTTGTCTTGATACGGGTCACGTTGCTACTTTTCCCGAATTGTCGGTATCGACGGCGGTACGCGATTTAGGAGACGAAATTCGCGCTTTTCACATTCACGACAGTATTCCTGATAGAGATTTACATCTTTTACCCTGCTTTGGCAGAATTGATTGGAGCGATTTTTCTGCAGCGCTAAAGGATATAAATTATACGGGCGGTTTATGTCTTGAAACAGCGCCTCCGCATAATTTGCCTGACGACATTTATGAAGAATTGTGTATCATTCTCGCTAAAATCGTTAATAACATCATTAAATAAAAAAAGGAAGTGATACTATGGCAGTAATTCTTAATCCGGATAAAGAGGTTGTTGACCGCGTTAAGAAGGGGCTTAAAGCCAAAGACGGTTTTTGCCCTTGCCGCATTGGTAAATTGCCGCAATTTAAATGCATTTGTGAAGAATTTAAAGCACAGATAGCCGACCCCGATTTTGAAGGCTTTTGCCATTGTATGCTATACTATAAAACTAAAGAATAGAAGGTTGTGAATAAATGCTTAAAAAACTAAACGAACAAAACTTTGACAGCGAAATTGCTATGGGCACTACTCTTGTTGACCTTTATGCCGATTGGTGCGGTCCATGTAAAATGATTGCCCCTATTATAGAAGAAATTGCCTCCGAGCGAAATGATATTACCGTAGGCAAGGTAAACGTAGATACCGACCCACAAATTGCAATTAAATATGGTGTTGCAAGCATACCAACGCTAATTGTATTTAAAAACGGGCAAGAAGTTGCAAGGGCTGTGGGTCTAAGATCTAAAGAAGATATTTTGGCTATGCTATAAATTTTTTAATTACACAAAAAAGCACTTAAAAACTCCCCTTTTTGCAAAATGCAATCAGGGGAGTTTTTTTATCTGTCTCTTATAGCGTCGATAGGTTTTTTAGATGCTATTCTGTATACGGGAATAAAGCTTGCCACAAATGCAACAAATACACTTACGGCCAAAAGCAAAACAATTTGCCTTGCGCCAAATGTTAAAAACGTAATCAAAATTCCTGCCTCTTTGCGCACAACAGCATTTATAATTTGTGTTGCGGCAAATACGCCGATTCCCGACAAAATAAAATTGATAATTGCTATTATAAAGCTTTCAGAAAAGAAAATTCTGAACACGTCGTTACTGCGCGAGCCAATTGCCCTAAGTATACCTATTTCTTGCTTTTTATAGGATATGCTTGTTCCAATAAAGTTTGCCATCATAACTGCGGCAAACAGTGCAAAGCCAAGACCGATATACATAAATATTTTTGCAAATTCTTTTAGCTCTTCGCTAATCATATCAAGCTCAAATGTAGCGGCATTTTGAAGCGGAAATCTTATATCATCATCGTTGTTGTAACAAAAAGACACAAGATTTTTTATTGCATCCTTTTGGGTTGGCATTGCGCCTATGGCTGAGGTGTATATACCGTCATCATCGCTGACAAATTCTTTAAACAAAGAAGCCGACACAACAGCGGTGCGATCGAATTTGCTGTATTTTTCATTAGCGGGTATTACACCGACAACAGTATATCCCTCTTGGTCAGAGTATTCCTCATCTTCAAACATATTTTTGCTGATAGAGGTTTTGTTGTTCTTTTTTAGCGTTTTAGCATAATCGATGCTTCCGTCATCAGTATGAACTGCATTTTCGGTATCCCAAAATTCTATACAAGGCTCAAAAACAATTATTTCTTTATCACTTAAAGTTGTTTTTGAATCGTTTACCCAAACAACATCTGACAAGTTTATTTTATCAACTGTAGTAAGATAGTTTGGATCTATATTAAATTCATTGCCGTGAAACCACAAGTATCCCTTATTTATATTAAAAATCGGGGGTTCGGCTTCGATTATTTTGCCAATTGCGCCTTCGCCTACCATTATCATAGAGACAAGGCTGTTATCCTTATGCGCATAAAACTCATTTGCAAGCGCATAATCAATTATTTGTTGCGCAGAGCTTTGGTAATCCTTTTTTTCGACAAGGCTTTTATAACGAGTAAGGTCAAATTTAGTATCAACAATGCCGGTTATTGTATACTTAACATTGTTTATTGTGATTGTCTTATTTATTAGGTCGTTATACTCTTTGATATCTTTGTATATCACAACCTCATTCCCCTTGGAATCTTTACCAAGAGTGCCATCGGTATATTGCGTTATTTTAAAGACCTCAAAAATATAGTCGCTGACAGCAATTTCGTTTTTGCTACCGTCAGGCAACCTGCCTGCGACCAAGTTATACCCAAAACTTTTAAGCTTTTTACTTGTTATTTCGGTATAGCCCGAAAAATAGGTGTTAAAAATTTCATGTTCACTTTCACTTGTGCTTATTTCGGAATTAATGTTTGAAGCAAAGGATAAATCAGAACCAAGCGGCACAAACACACCGTTTAACGTAACGCCGGCATTCGACTTAATTTGATTTAAATCATCCTGTGAAAGACGGTTATTATAATCATACCAACGCTCACCATACCTACGAGATTTTACAACGGCAGCATAATCTATGCCCGAATCATAAATCGAATTGGTACAAACCTTAATGTGATTGTATGCAGCAAATGTATCGGCAAGGCCAAAAAGTCCAAACGCTATACAAGAAAGCAAAATTGTAATAACAAGTCTAAACTTTTTATGTTTTAGTCCGCCTGCACCCATCTTAAAGGCGTTACGTAATGGCAGTTTTGATTTTATAAGTCTAAAGGTTTTACTTTTATCTGCAATTATTTTGTCTTCATCAGTTGCAATAAAATTACCGGTTTTTTGTTCATTAACCGTTATTTTTAAGTCTTTATTTTTTATGCTGTCAATATATTCGTTTATACGCTTAAGATCATCTTCGCTTAAATGATAACCGCCTTTTATATTGATGGTATTTTCATAAAACTCTATATTTTTTGTCGAAGTATCGGTTGAGCTTTTTTTATCTACGGTTACATCATTTATAACCTCTCCATCGGCAAGCTCGATAATTCTGTCGGCATATTTTTCGGCAAATTCACGATCGTGAGATACAACAATAATCAGCTTTTCACTCGAAAGCTTTTTTAAAGTATCAAGCACCTGCCTACCGGTATTTGAGTCGAGTGCCCCGGTTGGCTCGTCGGCCATAATTATTTCGGGATTTTTAACAAGCGCACGCGCAATGGCAACACGTTGTTTTTGACCGCCCGAAAGCTCGTTGGGTTTGCGGTTGCCGTATCCTTCAAGGTCAACTTGAGTTAAAATATCATTAATCTTTTCATCGGTTGCCTTTTGACCCTGCAATTCAAGAGCAATAGCGATATTTTCGCCAACGTTAAACTCGTCAAGAATATTGTATTCTTGAAAAATAAAACCTACGTAAGTGTTGCGATAAGAGTCAAAATGACTTTGCTTAAAATCTTTTGATGATACGCCATTTATAATGATTTCGCCGTCATCGTAACGATCAAGACCACCTAAAAGATTTAACAAGGTAGATTTGCCGCTACCCGATTTACCAAGTAAAAAAATCATTCCTGTATCAGATAATTTTAAATTTACATTTTTTAATGCCGTTACAGGTACTCCCTTTTTAGGCTTGTAGATTTTTGAAAGACCTTTAATTTCAAGCATTTATTTCCCTCTTTAATCTAATAGTTTTTAAGTTCTTCCTTAACATCATTTAAAAAAGCATTCCATTCAGATTCGTTTGTAACAAAATATTTTGGACACTCTTTGCCGGTAATATCATAATGTCTAATAACGTCTTTAGCCTTAAGACCCGAATTGTCACAAAGCCACGCTGTCAGTTTTACAAGCGAGTCATATGTAGCATCGTTAAATTTGCCAGTATCGTCAGGATGACAAACCTCGATAGAAATGGTGTCAAGATTACGGTTATTGCTTGCGTTTGATTTTTCATTAAGCGGTACACACTGTATAATTTCACCGTCAAGACCTACCACAAAATGCGAGCAAACGGTAGTATCCGTTTTGTTAAAATAATCACGGTTGTTTTGCGCAGTAGTGTTGGGGTTACCAACATAATGAATGACTATATTATTAATCTCGATAAGCTTAACGCCTGTACGTGCAAGACCAATATTTAAAAGCTGTGTATCTACATATTGCGGAACCTCAAGTGTTTTAACGTTAAGAGGCCTTTTAGGTAATCTACCGCCATTTTTTCGCAATATTATGCAAAATACACTACCCACTATCAATATTGCAACAAGCATAATTATTAAAAGAATTTTCAAACGTTTTTTACGTTGTGCTTTTCTTTTAAGCATAAGCCGCTCAAGATTTGACATTTGAAATTGTTGCATAAAATTTAGTCCTTAATTTATAATATCAAAAATAAGTTTTACTTTAAAAAGGTCACCGTCGGTGCTTATTTCAAAAACACCGTTTTGCAATTCGGTAAGACTTTTTGCTATAGAAAGACCCAAGCCGCTGCCTTCGGTATTGCGCGAGCGATCACCGCGTACAAAGCGCTCGGCAAGCTCTTCACCCGACATATTAATCGGATGCTTAGATATGTTTCTAAATGTAATTACTGCGTGATTTTGTTGTTTGGTTAAATCAACATATACACGTGTGCCACCTAATGCATACTTGCATATATTGCTAAGTAGGTTATCAAACACACGCCACAATCTTCTGCCATCGGCCAATATATAAATATCTTGGCTGTCAATCGATTGTACAATCTGCAGGTTACAAGTTTCGAGCTTTTCGCTAAATTCGCCTAAAGCCTGATTAATAAGCACAGCAAGATTACATCTTGCAAGGTCGACAGTAAGATTACCTGTAGATGCTTTTGAAGCTTCTACCAAATCCTCTATCAATTTTTTAAGTCGTATTGATTGACGGTCTAAAACCTCTATATACTCGTTAATTTTTTCGTTACTGCAATCTTCTTTTTTTATAAGATCAACATAGTTTACAATAGAAGTAAGCGGCGTTTTAATATCGTGTGATACATTGGTTATAAGCTCGGTTTTAAAACGCTCGCTTTTCATTTTATCGTCAATTGCCGTTTGCAAGCCCTGATTAATATTATTAAGACTGTCGGCAAAATCTTTAATATCTCCAAACATATACTGCGTATCTATTTTATTGTCAAGATCGCCGTTTACTATTTTTTCTCCACCCTGCTTTACGCGTTGAAAAGCAATTGCCGCAAACAAAATTATTAAAGACGCAATTGCCGCAATGACAAAAAATCCTATAATAAGATTGTCATTTTCGTACGCGTTAAATGCGGTAAATATAAACAAAAATATCCAAAATACAGCAAGCACCAAAAGCACTTTATAAATTGTAGTAATGTTTTTATAAACGTGTTTAACCGCTTTGCCTAATTTAGCTAACTGCTTAAAAATCCAATATATAAACGTATGCTTAAATAAAATTCTTGCTTTAATCTGAACAACAATACTTAACAAATACCATAGCGCAACAAAGTAAAGCGCAACCATAATTGCCGAACCTGCCGCAATTGCCATTACTAAAGTGTTAAGCTCGGTAAATAAATATATTCCGCCAAAAAATACAGCAAAAACAATGGCGCTTAAAATATCGGCAGGAATATTGTTAAAAAGCGCGACACATATATGCCTACTATCGCTTCGGTGCCCTACCGAGATAAACAAATAACTATAAATTACAATACAAAGCGCAAGCGATAAAATTGCTAAAAATATTGCTGTGTAGCGATTTCTATAACCAACATTTATAAGCTTATCCATAAGGAAAAAGCGGTCGGTAAACTGCATATCGTACGGAATATAGATTGTAAATTCTGCCTTTTGTGTAGTTTTGTACACAACATTATTTTTAGCATAAAAGTAATACTGACTGGTATATGAATCATACTTAACGTCGCCGTAGTCGTAATAAATGTCACCGGCTTCGCCACTTACAAAACGGGTTATAAATTCACTTGTAGAATAAGATGCAACGCAGTCTTGCCCTGCAAAGTTAGAGGTTAACTCACCCGAATGTATATTTTTAATGCTGTATAAAACGTTTTTGTCTTCATAATATGTTTTAACGGTTTCATCACTGTTATCATAAAGAGCGACAAGATTGTATATCTCTTTTTTAGCAAGATTTTGCATTATGTTTTTTTCTAAGGTTTCAAAATCTCTGGTGTAAAAGTCACAAAGTAACATCACAGCACTGCCTACAACCGATATAAGCATTGTAAAAAACACAATAAGAGACAATGTAACCGCTAAAATTTTAAGCGCAGTATTGCCAATAAATTTTTTCATACAATATCATCCTTCAAACTTATATCCGTGCGCCCATACAACCTTTAAATAACGTGGTTCTGATGGGTTGATCTCTATTTTTTCACGCAGATGTCTAATATGTACGGCGATTGTATTTTCGGCGCCAAACGCCATTTCGTTACGCACACTCTCGTATATCTCTTTTTGAGACATTACCCTACCTTTGTTGCGCATAAGTAGCTTTAATATTTCATATTCAGTAGGTGTAAGATTTACAATTTCGCCATCAACGGTAACGGTTTTTGAAGCATCGTTTAAAGATATGCCGCCAACAGTTAATACATCATCACCCACTTTTGACGCGCTACCGCCAAGCTGGGTATAACGGCGTATTTGCGAGCGTACACGCGCAAGCATTTCTACGGGATTAAACGGTTTTGTTATATAGTCGTCGGCGCCTACATTAAGACCTAAAATTTTATCGGTATCTTCACTCTTAGCGGTTAGCAATATTACCGGAACATTACTGTCCTTTCTTATATTTACCATCGCTGTAATGCCATCCATCTGGGGCATCATTATATCCATAAGTATTAAATGTATTTCATTTTTTTCAAAAGCTTCTAAAGCCTCTTGTCCGTTAAAGGCGGTAAACACTCTATACCCATCAGATTCAAGATAAATTTTTAAAGCGCTTACTATATCGCGCTCGTCATCGCAAACTAAAATATTATGCATTACCCTCACCCTCCATACACATTTTAAATAAAAATTTTTTAAGATAAAAGGCATTAAATTATTAAGAAATGTTTAATATTGCTTTTTTGGTATTAAAATGTTAGAATATACGTATTGATTATAGCATTAAACGGGAGGAGTTACAATATGAAACACGAAATACTTTTATCATGCCCTCCTATAATACGCGATTTTTTAACCTATAACGAAACAATAAAAGGCAAATCATCGCGTTCGGTAGACGAGTATTATTTGGATTTGCAAACCTTTTTTAGATATTTATTGCTTGTTCGCGGTAAGGTAGACCCAAAAACACCGTTTGAGGAAATTGAAATTACATCGGTAGATGCTAATTTAATAAGCACGGTAACAATATCTGATTTATATGCGTTTATAGTGTTTTGCAAGGATGAGCGCGGTAACAACGCGGCAACACGCGCGAGAAAGACCTCTACATTGCGTATTTTCTTTAAGTATTTAACATCACAAATTCACCTGCTTGAAACCAATCCTGCCGAAATGCTTGAATCACCAAAAGTTAAAAACGCATTGCCAAAGCATTTAAGCTTGGAGGATTCGCTTGAACTGTTATCGGTGGTTGACGGTCCTAACAAAGAACGTGACTACTGCATACTTACGCTGTTTTTAAACTGCGGTATGCGTTTGTCAGAGCTGTGTGGATTAAATCTAAGCGATATTCGCTCTGATGGCACAATGCGACTGCTTGGTAAAGGCAACAAAGAGCGTATTGTATATATAAACGACGCGTGTGATGCGGCAATTAAGGCCTACCTTGCAGTAAGACCAAACGACGCAATTAATTATGCCGACCGCAACGCGCTGTTTATAAGCCGCAATAAAAGAAGACTAAGCAATAAAACTGTTCAGCATATTGTAAAGACTTATCTTGAAAAAGCAGGTCTTGGCGGTCAAGGGCTTTCTACACATAAGCTTCGTCATACAGCGGCTACGCTTATGTACCAACACGGCGACGTAGATATACGCGTGCTTAAAGATATTTTGGGTCATTCTAATCTTGGTACCACGCAAATTTACACCCATATATCTGACAGCCAAATTAAAAACGCAATAGACTCTAACCCACTTTCAAGTGTAAAAAGTAAAAAATGATACAAAAACACCGTACTTTTAAAAATAAAAGTACGGTGTTTGTTTATTATGTGTTAAAAGAATACAAGCGGACCTTGATTGCCATAGTCTGGTTTTTCTTCATCATCGGGGGTACCGTTGTTGTTATCATCGGGGTCCTTGTCATCAGTAATGCCGTCGTTATCATCATCGGTATCTGTATCGTCCGGTGTGCCGTCCTTGTCGGTGTCGGGCTTTGTTGTCGAAGACGTATTCTCGTCATCATCTTCTTCAAAGTTAACGGTAAAATCCTCAGAAGAAGTGTCTTCTGAAGAAGCGTCACCGGAAGTGTCTGATGAATTATTGCTTGAGGTACCATTATTGTCGGGGATATAAATATCACCGTTATCGTCGTTAAAATTATTCCAATACTCAGGGTAAGACTGAAAATCATCTGAACCGGCATATATTTCATCGTCTTTACAGCCTGTAAACGCAACAAGAAGCGCCACGCACAGTAGTGATAAAATCGCAAGTTTTAGAAATACGTTTATTTTCATATAATACCTCGCAAAACATACATTTTTTTAATAATAACATATAATATATGTTTTTGCAAGAGAAAATTATTTAAAGAATAATACAAACCAATCCATTACAACCATCGTTAATTACTCGTTCAATCGTTTCTTGCACTCGCATACGCGCATCAACGGGCATTCTTGCCAGTTTACTATGCAAGCCTTCATTTACAAGCTCGTGTAACGATTTGCCAAAAATATTTGAATCCCATATTTTAACAGGATCTTCTTCAAACTCGTTAAGCAGATACATAATAAGATCTTCAGATTGCTTTTCACTGCCTACAATTGGGCTTACCTCGGTAGTAATGTTAGCCTTCATTAAATGTATTGACGGAGCCGATGCGCGAAGACGCACGCCATATCTACCGCCTTGTTTTACAATTTCGGGTTCTTCGAGAGTTAGCTCTTCGATAGCAGGCATTACAATACCATAACCTGTACGCTCTACCTCTTCAAGCGCATTTTGCACACGCATATACTTATCTTTAATGGATGACAGTTCAATAATGCTGTTCATAAGCTCCATTTCGTCGTTAATAACAAGACCTGTATTTTCGGCAAGTACTTTATAAAAAAGTTCTTTCTTAACATCTATACACACTTCTGCCTTGCCATGACCTAAATCAATATTTTTTACACTGCATTCGGTTATATTCTCGCTCTCATTTATGCATTCGCTAAACAAGTTTATATCTCTTATGTGCCTGATGCCCTCTGCCGATTTTAAAGCCTTAATTATATCGGCGCGAAGCCAATGATTTATTGGTAAAGCATTAATCCATTTTGCAAAATTAACATTTATTTCTTTAATGGGAAATTCATAAAGTATGCGCGATAATATTTGCTTTATATCGCCTTGCGTTAAATCAAGACAGTTAATAGGCAGTACTGATACGCCGTGCTTTTTAGAAATTTGTTCCGCCGTATCAAACGCTGTATCGCTACTCGGTTCAAGGCAATTAAGCAAAACAATAAACGGCTTGTTTATTTGCTTTAATTCGTTTATTACCCTATCCTCTGCCTCAACATATTCGCCGCGCGGTATATCACTTATGCTACCATCGGTTGTAATTACAAGCCCAATTGTAGAGTGTTCTTCAATGACCTTTTGGGTGCCGATTTCTGCCGCCATATTAAATGGTATTGCCTCGTCATACCAAGGTGTATTTACCATACGCGGCTGGTCATTTTCGATATACCCCAGCGCGCTTGGAACAATATAACCCACACAGTCAATAAGACGCACATTCATATTAGCGGCATTATCAATATTTATATTAATCGCCTTTTCGGGAATAAATTTAGGCTCGGTTGTCATTATTGTTCTTCCCGATGAAGATTGCGGCAGCTCGTCTTTGGCGCGTTCTTTTTCATACTCTTCAGATATATTGGGCATAACAAGTTTATCCATAAACTGCTTTATAAAGGTTGATTTACCCGTTCTAACAGGGCCTACTATCCCTAAATATATATCCCCGCCCGTTCTTAAAGCAATGTCTTCATATATACTTTTATTTGCCATACAATATTCCTCCGAAACTTTACATTCAAAATTTTTAACTGATAAATATTATGTAAATGTCTCGCTGTTTATGACAAATAAAAGAGTCGCAAACGGAATGCTCCGAAAGCGACTTTTAATTTTTTATTTTACCTCGTCGGTTTTATTCCATCTAAAATTACCCCAAACACCATTTACCTCACTGAAATATATAAATGAATTGGGATGCTTTTTAGAAATTTTTATAAGTTCATTCATCTGTCTTACGTTTATAATTGTTATAACAATTTTTTTGCTGTCGCCCGTAAACATACCCTCGCCGTCAATTATGGTGGCACCGTGTTTTAAATTATTGATAATATCATCGCGAAACTCCTGTGGGTTATCGGTAATAATACGCGCTTCTACAGCGTTACGTGTGGTTTTAAGTATAGAGTTCATCGCAATATTAAATATCATCATTTGAGCAACCGACATAATAACACTTTCGATGTTGCCATATACAAAAAATGATATGCCAATTATTATATAACAAAATATTGAAATTAAACTTTCTATGTTAAGGTACGGTCTTTTTTGCTGAACAACGGTAGCGATAATATCTACACCGCCCGTAGAACCGCCTATTTTAATCATAATAGCAGTTCGAGCACCCAGTATAACACCCGAAGCCAGCACGGCAATCCAAGCGTTATTTTTAGATATGTACTGATAAAAATCAAACTCTTCTACAAGTATTAACATAACCGATGAAATTATTGTAAAAATCGTGGTATAAACAACGTATTTTTTACTTATAAAAAACCACGCCATAATAAGCAGCGGTATATTTATAGCCAAAGAAATATAACCCATATTAACATCGGTTAACTTTTCAAGCATCATAGCAATACCGTCGACACCGCTTGGGGCAAAGTTGGCAGGATTAACAAAAACATAAAGTCCTATTGCCGACAAAACCGATGCTATAACAGTTAAAAACAAATCAATAACAACTTGTAATTTTTTCATAATATCACCCTTAAAAAAATATAAAAAGGCATCCCTCACGGATGCCTTTTTACCTGGCGCAGATGGAGGGATTCGAACCCTCGAACTACTTTTAATAGTTACACGATTTCCAATCGTGCGCGCTCGACCAGCTACGCGACATCTGCATTGGACTTGCTAATTATAATGTATGTCTCTGCAAAAATCAAGTATTATTTTTATTTAATACATCATAAAAAATCAAGGCATCTAACTTGAAAACATAATTATGCTATGATATAATACAAAAAAAGGTGGTGCTTATAATGACCGGTAAAACCATAGCAATAAAATGCATACTAACAGTACTTATTGTACTTGCTTGTCCAATTGTTGCTCTTTTATCTCTTTTATATCTTTCTTTTGGCGGTTTTTGGACAATCACTATTATATTAGGCACTTTAATTTTACCACTTGCAGTACCACTGATTTGGCTTAAAAACCAAAAATATTACCTATATGCATATATTTCCTTTATATTGTGTTTCTTGATTTTGTTAGGCACACAAACAGGTATTAGAAAGTATAATGAGTCAATCACAATTGACGTGACACCAAGTATAAATGTTCACGAATATATGCCGTTTGACAAAAATTCAAAAATTGTTAAGACCGAAAGCAAATTACTTAACTTCAAATCCTTATCAAAAGAACAGTTACCTATAATCGACGGTGCTGCGGCGGTATTCCCTATTTATTCAGCGTTTGTGAATGCAACGTATCCAAACACGACCGAGCTTTATGATGGCGTTTTTGAATACAATAACACCGTCGGCGGATATAAGCTTCTTGGCGAAAAATGTATCGATATTTTCATAGGTGCCGCACCCTCAAAGGAGCAAACTGAATTAGCATTAAAAAAAGGAACTACATTTAAATACACACAAATCGGACACGAAGCATTTGTATTCTTTGTAAATAAGGATAACCCCATTGAAAGCCTTACACTTGAACAAATAAAAGGCATATATTCAGGCAAAATCACCAATTGGAAGGAACTTGGAGGCAAAAATGAGGAAATAGTTCCCTTTCAACGCAATGAAGGTAGCGGTAGCCAGAGTATGCTTATAAGGCTTATGGGCGACACACCTATAATCGAGCCTACTACCCAAACTGCCGTAGGTGGTATGGGTGGCATAATTGAAGAGGTTGCCGATTACAAAAACAAATCTACTTCAATAGGTTTTTCATTTAGGTTTTATGTAGAAGGAATAATTAAAAATCCTGACATTAAAATGATTGCAATTGATGGTGTAAAACCAACAAAAGAAAATATTAAAAACGGCACTTACCCTATTATTACACCACTATATGCAGTTACATACGAAAACAATCCCAACGAAAATGTTCACAAAATGATTGACTGGATGCTTTCAGACGAGGGTCAATACATCATTGAAGAAACAGGATACGTTGGAATAAATAAATAAACAAAGGAGGTTTTTACCATGAATAATCAAGTACCCGTAGCACCACAGTATATCAAAGATTTTGAGCAATTAGGCTTTGGTATGTTTGTACATTACGGACTTTACTCACAGCTTAACAGTGGTGAGTGGACCTATAAATATAAATTCAACGGTCAGAATATGGAAGAATATCAAAAGCTTGCCGAAACCTTTGATTGTGTAGGTCTGCACGATATTGTTGCTACAGCCAAGGCAGCCGGTTGCAAATACGTTTGCCTTACTACCCGTCATCACGAGGGATTTTCACTTTATGACCCACGCGGTCTTTCCGACTTTAACGCCCTTAACTCCCCTGCAGGTCGCGATATAATTGCCGAATTTGTCGAAGAATGTCGCAAGGTAGATATTGTCCCCTTCTTTTACCACACTACACTCGACTGGCATCATCCCGATTTTGAAAATAATTTTGAAGCGTATCTTGATTACCTATACAAGAGCGTCGAAATCCTTTGCACCAAGTACGGTAAAATCGGTGGCTTATGGTTTGACGGCAACTGGTCAAAGCCTGATGCCGACTGGCAGGAAGACAAGCTTTATAAAATGATACATCATTATCAGCCTGAGGCTATGGTTATAAATAATACAGGACTTCAAGCACGTGGCGAAATGGGAAATAGCGAGATCGACTCGGTTACCTTTGAGCGTGGTATGGCAGAGCCGCTTGACCGCCGAGGCAAGCCTAAGTATATGGCAGGCGAAATGTGTGAAACACTATGCGACCACTGGGGTGTGGCAGACGACATAAACTTTAAACCTGTTAAAACACTTATTGAAAGTCTTTGCAACTGCCGCAAGGTTGGTGCCAACTTCTTGCTTAATATTGGTCCTAATCCTGACGGCACTGTGCCTACAATGCAAAAAGGTATTATGGAGTGTATTGGCCGTTGGATGAACACCTACGGCACCGCTATCTATAACGGTAGACCGTATATCACCTATAGCGATAAGAAAGAGTTTGTGCTTAAAGATATTAAAGACGAAAAAACCGCCTACATATTCAAGTTTGATTTAGGCTTTGGCACAGGCGACGTAAACGTGTCACTTGGTTTTGAAGAAGGCGGCGCAAAAGCACTTGATAAATTTGACCAACAAATCGAGTCTATCAAATGGATGGACAACGACGAAGAGCTTGAATTTAACCAAAAAGATGATAAGGTGCTTGTAAACTTTACAGGCTTTTCTTACGGACAAAGCCTATGTGTACGCGTAGCGAAGGTTAAATTTAAATAGCTTAAAGCAATTATTATAAAAGGCACACTTTCCTTGCGAAGTGTGCCTTAGTTTATTATGCAATAAAAACGGCGGGGACAAATCCCCGCGCATAAAAATAAATTTATATAACAAATATTATACAACGGGCAATTCGTGAATTGCCCCTACAACAAAAGATAAATTACCGTGTAGGGTTGATTCACGAATCAACCGCCCTGTATCTGTGCAAAGCACACTATAATCTTTATTTTTTCAATTAAATTTGCAGTTTTACTTTAATTCTATATCCCAACCGTTAAGATAACGCATAAGTATGCCGTAGTCGCGGTTGTTAACAGCACCGTCGCCGTTAATGTCGGCAGCTTGCACTACAATATCGGTATAATCCCAACCGTTTAGGTAC
>JAZSKN010000088.1:0-34504 GCA_045534895.1 Acutalibacteraceae bacterium | reverse complement strand
CGCTTTGTCAGCAAAGAGTATGGCGAGGCGTATATGCTTGTAAACTATGCGCAAAAGGGTATTGACAATAATATTGCTACAATTACCTTTAAGGATTGCAGTAAAATAGCAATTTACGGCGGCAAAGGCTTTAATGGCACGCCTAAAATTGCAGAGCTTGATGAAAACGGCAAGTATCGTTTTGAATTTGAGTACGGCGAGGGCGCATTTGTGGTACCTATTGTATAAGGTTAATAGTATTAAATAAACTAAGGCGCTTGCTATAGCAATATAGCAGGCGCTAAAATTTATGCAAAAGGTCCACTTGACAATCGAGTCTATTCGTGGTAGACTTAATTTGAAAACAAGGAGGTAATGCTATGAAAAAATTATTATCTTTTATTTTGATATTGTCTATTATTTTATCAATTGGTGTATTCGGGTTTAACGTAAGTGCAGATACCGAGGGTTACTATACTTACAATGTGTATAAAGGCGAGGCTTATATAATTGATGTAACCGAATCTGTTAGTGGTAGTATTACTGTGCCGTCTACATTGGGTGGTTATCCTGTTACAAGAATTGCCGGCAGAGGTTTTTCTGATTGTATGGAAATTACAAGTGTAACAATACCTGATAGCGTTACGCTTTTGGGCGCGTGTGTATTTTTTGATTGCAAAAATCTTACAACTGTAATAATAGGTAACGGTGTCACAAAAATAGATGTTATGACGTTTGGTAATTGCGAAAGTCTTACAGATGTTACGATAGGAAACAGCGTTACAAGCATAGGCAATAGTGCGTTTGTAAATTGTAGCAAGCTTAAAAGCATAACGATTCCCGATTGTGTTACAAGTATAGATGATTCGGCTTTTGAGCGCTGTGATAGTCTTGAAAACATTATAATAGGAAACGGCGTTATAAGCATAGGTGAAAAGGCATTTTATAGTTGCGATAACCTAAAGAGTATAACAATACCCGATAGCGTTACAAGTATAGGTGATAGTGCGTTTGAGTATTGCTACGGCCTTACAAGCGCAACAATAGGAAATGGTGTAACTGCAATAGAGGAAAAGGCATTTTATGATTGTGGAAGCCTTGTGAGTATAACAATGGGAAGTAGTGTTACAAGTATAGGTAATTATGCATTTTACAGATGCGATAAGCTTGAGAATTTGACTGTAGGTAACGCTGTTAAAAGCATAGGCGATTATTCATTTTCTTACTGTAGCAAGCTTACAAGCATAACGATACCCGATGGTGTTATAAGTATAGGAAATAGCGCGTTTGTAGGCTGTGAAGGTCTTACAAGTATAGTAATACCAAATAGCGTTACAAGCATAGGTAATAGTGCGTTTTCAGGCTGCTATGGCCTTGCAAGCGTAATATTACCAAACGGTGTTACAAGTATTGGCGAACGCACCTTTTCACGTTGTATGCAATTAGCAAGCATAACAATACCTGACAGTGTTACAAGTATTGGCAAATACGCGTTTTATGAGTGTACCAAACTTAAAAGTATAACATTACCCAATAGTGTTACAAGTATAGAAAATAGCGCCTTTGATATTTGCAACGTGCTTAATTATATTTATTATCGAGGTAGCCAAGAAAATAAATTAAACATCACAATTGGTACGGAAAATACCGATTTAACCGATGCAATCTGGTTTTTTAATAGCTGTATTAACGCAGAGATGCACGAGTATAGTAGTGCGTGCGATGATGAATGCAATGTTTGCGGCGATGTAAGGGATATCAAGCATATTTATGATAGCACCCAAGATAAAACGTGTAATATTTGCGGTTTGACATATTTAAGCGGTGACATAAATAGCGACAAAGAAATTAACAACAAAGATTTGGGCCTACTTATACAGTACATCAACAAATGGTCGGTTAAAATACATGCCGATGCCGCAGACGTTAATAAAGACACAAAGATAAATAATAAAGATTACGGACTTCTTTTGCAGTATATCAACAACTGGGATGTTGAATTAAAGTAAAAATAATCGCTTGTTATAGTAATATAGCAAGCGGTTTCAAATAGTAATGCAGATGAATTAAAAAAGTATAAAGAATTGCTTGATAGTGGTATAATTTCGCAACAGGAGTTCGAAGGCAAAAAGAAACAACTTTTAGGATTATAAATTAAAAACACACCGAAAGAATATAGCACCTACTTTAAATAACGAGTAGGTGCTATTAATGTGTTTATTGCATATTACTTTTTAAGCTTATTATCTACAACATCAGCAAGTATTGCTTCAAATTGTTCCATTGGTATTGCGCCAAGGTCTTCGCCCGAACGGTGACGAACAGATACTGTTTTGTTTTCGATATCCTTGTCACCCAAAATAATCATATATGGCACCTTTTCAAGCTGTGCGTTTCTGATTTTATATTTAAGTGTGTTTTGGCTATCGTCTACAGTTACGCGATATTTTTTAGCGGCAAGCTGTGCACGAATTTCTTCGGCATAGTCGTTAGCGCGGTCGGTAATTGTAAGAATACGAACCTGCTCAGGTGAAATCCAGGTAGGTAGCGCGCCGGCATATTTTTCAATTAAGTATGCAAGTGTACGCTCATAGCAACCAAGGCTTGTACGGTGAATGATGTATGGCAATTTCTTTTGACCGTCAGCATCGGTGTAGTACATACCAAACTTTTCAGCGAGCAGCATATCTATCTGAATTGTAACGATAGTGTCCTCTTTGCCAAATACGTTCTTATATTGAATGTCAAGCTTAGCACCGTAGAAAGCGGCTTCGTCAATACCAATTTCATACTCAACACCCAAGTGCTCAAGTATTTTTGCCATTGTTTCTTGAGCGGCATTCCATTGTTCTGCAGTACCTTCGTATTTTGCTGTATTGTTTGGAGCCCACTGTGAGAAGCGGAAGGTACAGTCTTCGAGAAGACCTACAGTTTCAAGGAAATACTTAGAAAGTGATAAGCAGTCGGCAAATTCTTGCTCTAACTGGTCGGGGCGAAGCACCAAGTGACCTTCGGAAATTGTGAACTGACGCACACGTATAAGGCCGTGCATTTCGCCTGAGTCTTCATTTCTAAAAAGGGTAGAGGTCTCGCCCAAACGCATTGGCAAATCACGATAACTGCGTGCGGCGTTAAGGAATACTTGATATTGGAATGGGCAGGTCATAGGACGCATTGCCAAACATTCTTTTTCTTCGTCATGTGGGTCGCCCAAAACGAACATACCGTCAAGGTAGTGATCCCAGTGACCTGAAATGCGGTAAAGATCGCGCTTAGCCATAAGAGGAGTTTTTGTAAGCAAATAGCCGTGCTCTTGCTCAACATCTTCAACCCAACGCTGTAATAACTGAATTACACGTGAGCCCTTTGGTAAAAGGATTGGTAAGCCTTGACCGATTGAGTCAACTGTTGTAAAGAAACCAAGCTCACGGCCAAGCTTGTTGTGGTCGCGGCGTTCTGCCTCTTCAACCATTTTTAAGTATGCATCAAGCTCTTCTTGGGTTTTAAATGCAGTACCGTAAATACGGGTAAGCATTTTGTTGTTTTTGTCATTTTTCCAGTAAGCGCCTGACTGACCTGTAATTTTAAATGCTTTAAGTGCTTTTGTGTAGCAAAGGTGCGGACCTGTACACATATCTACGTAATCGCCTTGCTTAAAGAAACTGATTTCGGCGTCTTCAGGCAAATCACCAATATGCTCTACTTTGTATTTTTCGCCAAGCTCTTGCATGTGCGCGATAGCCTCTTCACGAGATAAAACGTAAGGGCGAATAGGCAAATTCTCTTTCGTGATTTTTTTCATTTCTGCCTCAATAGCGGCTAAATCTTCATCACCGAGCTTGGTGTCACCAAGGTCGATATCATAGTAAAAGCCCTTTTCGGTTGCGGGACCATAGCCAAAATCGGCGTGTGGGTAAAGGCGCTTTACAGCCTGCGCCATAATGTGTGCTGCAGAGTGACGTAGCACTTCAAGTTCTTCTGAAGCTTCTGCCTCTGCGACAGTACCATCTTTGTAAATGATTTTCATAAAAATCTATCCTCTTTCATAATAAAATTAAAATAAAAAAACTTCGCCACCTGTAAAATACAGGGACGAAGTGTAATATACTCTCCGTGGTTCCACCCACATTCCGTAAAATGCTTTACGGCACTTTTTAGTCTTAACGCGACTTACTCGTCTGCGGTTGTTACCCCACAGCGCTCAAAGGTGGTGTTCGGCCCACAGCATCTTGTGACTCTTTCAGCCAACGAAGTCACTCTCTTAAAAGATGCAAGGTAAGGTTACTGTCCTTATCAACGCTTTACAATAGTATATAATAACGATTTTTTTGACTTTTGTCAAGAAGAATGGTGTTAAATTGCAAAAAAATTTAAAAATTTAAAAATTTTTTATTGACTGCAAAAAAAAATAGTAGTAGTATATAGTATATTATTTTAACACTTTAAAGTATGGAGGTACATATTATGTTTAAGTCAGAATATTTAAACAAAGTTTATGCCGATACCGAAAAGCGTAACGGCAATGAGCCCGAATTTTTACAGGCTGTTCGTGACGTGCTTGAGTCACTTGAGCCTGTTGTAGCACAGGACTCAAAATTTGAAAAGCACGGTGTTATCGAGCGTATGGTAGAGCCCGAGCGTATGATCACTTTCCGCGTTTCTTGGGTTGATGATAACGGTCAAGTTCAGGTTAACCGCGGTTTCCGTGTGCAGTTTAACTCTGCTATTGGCCCATACAAGGGTGGTCTTCGTTTCCATCCAACAGTTAATGCTTCTATTATGAAGTTTTTAGGTTTCGAGCAAACCTTTAAAAACAGCCTTACCGGTCTTCCTATGGGCGGCGGTAAGGGTGGTTCAGACTTTGACCCACGTGGCCGCTCAGACGGCGAAATTATGAGATTCTGCCAGAGCTTTATGACCGAGCTTGCTAAGCACATCGGCGCAGATACCGACGTTCCTGCAGGCGATATTGGCGTAGGCGCTCGTGAGGTAGGCTATCTTTATGGTCAATACAAGCGTCTTCGCAACGAGTTTACCGGTGTTCTTACCGGTAAGGGCCGTTCATTTGGCGGTTCACTTATTCGTCCTGAAGCTACAGGCTTTGGCGCTGTTTACTATGTACAGGAAATGCTTAAGACATTTGGCGAAGAGGTTAAGGGCAAGACCTTTGCGATTTCAGGCTTCGGTAACGTTGCTTGGGGTACTGCAATGAAGGTTGCAGAGCTTGGCGGTAAGGTTGTTACCATTTCGGGTCCTGACGGTTACGTTTATGATGCTGACGGTGTTGTAACCGAAGAAAAGCTTAACTTTATGCTTGAAATGCGTGCATCAGGTCGCGATAAGGTACAGGATTATGCTGACAAGTTTGGTGTTCCTTTCTTTGCAGGCAAGCGTCCTTGGGAGCAAAAGGTTGACGTTGTTATGCCTTGTGCTACTCAAAACGAGGTTGGCGAAGAAGATGCTAAAAATATCGTAGCAAACGGCGTTAAATATTATGCCGAGGTTGCTAATATGCCATCTACAGACGAGGCTATCAAGGTTCTTAAGGCTGCGGGTGTAGTTATTGCTCCTTCAAAGGCAGTAAATGCCGGCGGGGTTGCAGTATCAGGTCTTGAAATGAGTCAGAACTCAATGCGTTACAGCTGGACTGCCGAAGAGGTTGACGCTAAGCTTCATCAGATTATGGCTGACATCTACAAGAATTCTTGGGATGCCGCTAAGAAGTACGGTATGGAAGGCGACCTTATTGCAGGCGCAAACATTGCAGGCTTTGAAAAGGTTGCAGATGCAATGATTGCACAGGGTGTTGCATACTAATAAAAACAATAAAAAAGATAAAGTCACTGCTAATTTTTAGCGGTGACTTTTTTGCTTTATTTCGATATAAATTTTAAAATATCTTCGATTGTTTTTTCTTTGCAGCTGTCGTTATGTATTTCGTGACGACAATCTTTGTATAAAATCATAGAAACAGCTTTTACGTTAGCCGATTTGTAATTATTGTAAACTTCGGTAACCCCTTTACCATAATTACCAACAGGGTCCATATCACCTGCAATAAGCAATATCGGTAAGTCATTTTTTGTGTCAGCAAAGCATTTTTTAGTGTTGCAAAGCTTTAAAAGTGTCATAAGGTCACGCATTGCTGATACGGTAAAGTGAAACGTGCAATACTTGTCTTTTGAATATTTATCTATAATTTCACGGTCTTTGGTAAGCCATTCATATTTTGTGTTGCCGTCAAAACGTTTATTATAAGTCCCAAAAGCCATATTTTCTAAAAAAGGAGATATGGCGCGTTCGCCGCGAAATGTTTTTATAATATTGCAAAGAGCAATACCTGCGCCTGAAGCCGGGTTGCTGCCTGCTGTTCCGCAACAAATATATTTATCGGCAAGGTCGTTATATTTTGATACTGCTATACGGGTTATAAACGAGCCCATACTGTGCCCCATTAAAATATACGGTAAATCCGGGTAATCAATTTTTATGCTATCGGCAAAAAGCTTTACGTCATCTACCATAAACCTCCAACCGTTTTTAGAGGCTATAAAGCCTAAATCTTCTTGTGCGGCTGTTTTGCCGTGACCTAAATTGTCAAACCCCACGCACAAATAGCCTTCGTTTGCAAGTGCAGAAAAAAGAGGGGTATATCGGTCAATGTATTCGGTCATACCGTGTACCAAATGAAAAATACCAAGTATTTCACCGCTTGGCACATACATAACGCCCGAAAGGGTGTTTTTTTGATCGCTTGATAAAATCTTTTTTTCTATTACAGTAAAGCTCATTTATATCAATCCTTTGTAAAAGAAATAGTGCTTTTTATAGCGTTTTTCCAGCCTGAAATATTATTTTGCCTTACAGTATCGCACATTTGCGGCATAAATTTAGTGGCGGTACAGTTTATATTGTTTGTATCACTTATTATACCCGCAGTAATGCCGGCAAGTAAAGCCGCGCCAAGCGCGGTGGCTTCGTTATTGTTGGGGCAAATAACCTGCGTGTTCGAAATATCCGCTTGAAACTGCATTAAAAATTTGTTTTTTGCGGCGCCGCCATCAGCCTTGAGATTTGTAACGCTAACACCCGAATCGTTTTGCATAGCGCAAATAAGGTCATTTGTTTGATATGCAATTGATTCAAGCGCGGCGCGTACTATATGGTTACGACCTGTGCCACGTGTTAAACCGCAAATTGTGCCACGTGCGTACATATCCCAATATGGCGCGCCAAGTCCTGCAAAGGCGGGAACAATATATACACCTGCGCTATCGGGCACGGCATTGGCGCAGTCCTCGCTTTGCGCGGCGTTTTCAATAAGCTTCATTTCATCTCTAAGCCATTGTATAACTGCTCCACCGATAAACACACTGCCTTCAAGAGCGTATTGTGTCGGCTGATTTTGGGTGGTTGCGGCAATGGTTGTAAGTAGACCGTTTTGACTTTTTACAGCCGTGTTGCCTGTATTCATAAGCAAAAAGCAACCTGTGCCATATGTGTTTTTTATATCGCCTTCAGATATGCAGTTTTGACCAAATAACGCTGATTGTTGGTCGCCTGCAACACCGCAAACCGAAAGCGACACACCCATAATATCTATATCACCGTAAACGCTACCGCTTTTTTGAACGGTAGGCAACATACTTTCGGGAATATCTAAAGCTTTAAGCAGTTTTTTATCCCAGCATAGATTATGTATATCGTAAAGCATTGTGCGAGATGCATTTGTTTGGTCGGTGGCGTGAATTTTACCGCCCGATAATTTCCACATAAGCCAGGTATCTACCGTACCAAAAAGTAAATCTCCACGATTAGCGGCATCGCGTGCGCCATCAACGTTATCAAGTATCCATTTGATTTTAGTGCCGCTAAAATATGCATCGATTTTAAGACCGGTTGTATCTAAGATGTATTTTTCAAGTCCTTGTGATTTTAATTGTTCACAAATAGGTGCTGTGCGACGGCATTGCCATACAATTGCATTATACACAGGCTCACCCGTGTGTTTGTTCCACACGATGACGGTCTCGCGTTGATTGGTAATTCCTACGCAAGAAATGTCAGAAACCGCAAGACCCGATTTAATAATGCATTCCGTAATGGCAGAATACTGTGCCGAAAGTATCTCTATAGGGTTATGCTCAACATATGAAGGCTCAGGATATATTTGTGTAAATTCATTTTGAGCGAGTGATACAATGTTGCCACACAGGTCAAAAATTATTGCGCGTGCACTCGTGGTGCCCTCGTCTAAAGTAAGAATATATTTTTTCATAATTTCTCTTTCACTATTCTCTGCACGCGGTTTGATACACCGCAAACAATTTCGTAATTAATTGTGTTAATCTTCTCGGCAAGTATTTCTACAGGTAAATCTTTACCAAACAACAAGACTTCATCACCACGTTTTACGTTTGGTATATCAGTAATATCAACACTAAATTGATCCATACAAATACGACCAACAATATTTGCGCGACAGCCATTAATTAAAACATAACCGCAGTTTGAAAGTAAACGTGGGTAGCCGTCGGCATAGCCGCAGTTTACAGTAGCTATGGTCATATTTTTTTCAGCTTTAAAGGTTCTTCCGTAGCTTACTGTATCGCCGGCGTTAATTTGTTTTACCTGTGAAACAACTGTTTTAAATTCCATTACCGGTAAAAAGTTCGCTTTTAGTTCAAGGTTGGCATCGGGGCTAAGACCGTAAAGCACAATGCCGGCTCGACACATATCTAAATGCTTGTCGTTGTCTTGAAATAATGCTGCCGAATTACAGCAGTGTTTATATTTAGGGGTTAATCCGTTTCTTTCTAAAACACTAACAGCCTTACAAAAACGGTTATATTGATCATCGGTAAAGCCGTCATCATTTAAAGTATTTCTGTCCGATACGGCAAAGTGTGTAAACACCCCTTCAAATACAAAACCGTCAAGTTTTGCGGCAAACACAGCATCGTTAATACCGCATAGAGCATCACTGCGGCAGTCAAAACCAATACGTGACATACCGGTATCAAGCTTGATGTGTATTTTTATCGTTTTATTGTTTTTTATAGCAATTTCAGAAAGCTCTTTTGCATAATCAAGCGAATACACGCATTGTGAAATGTCGTATTCTGCAAGTTCGCAAACATATTCTGTTGGGGTATAACCTAATATTAAAATTGGCTTTGTAATACCAACTAAGCGAAGCTCTATCGCTTCTATTATGTTGGATACGGCAAAGCTATCAGCACCTGCTTTTTGTAAAACGGGTGCAACTATGTTAACGTCGTGGCCATAAGCGCATGCTTTAACAATAGCGCACACGGAGGTATTTGCCTTATCTTTAATTATATTAAAATTATGTATCAGGGCATCGGTGTTAATTTCTGCCCAAGTTCTACGCAAAAACTTTGTCATAGCATCACCTGATTTTGCTTTTTATTTTGTCAGAAAGGGGAATAAATAAAATACTTAATATCAACCAGAAAAAAGAATAAAGCGCACAAATTTGTCCTTTAATATTTAAAGGCATTTTACTGTAATCCCAAACATTACGCTTTAAAACTATATTAAATATAAAGCCAAAAATATACTCAACGCCGGTTATAAAAGCACAACCTAATAAAGCTTTTTTAAAAAGGGATAGACGCTTAAATTTTGATGAAATGGCGGATAGACCTAAAAAAGATACTCCGCCGGCTAACATCATAGACCAATGTGTGCGCCTGCGCCATAATAATTCGATAAGGGCATAACCTATAGCGCCAACAGAAAAAATAGTTAAGTTGCATTTTGCTTTATTCAAAAAATATCACCCAAAATATTTTTGGATGATATTTTTAAAGTTATACGTTAAATCTAAAAAGAACTATATCGCCATCGTTCATAACGTATTCTTTGCCTTCGCTGCGCACGAGACCTTTTTCTTTAGCGGTAACCATATTTCCACCGCAAGCCATAAAGTCGTTGTAGGCTATAACCTCGGCGCGAATAAAGCCACGCTCAAAGTCGGTATGTATTTTGCCTGCCGCTTGAGGTGCTTTGGTGCCGCGTTCGATAGTCCAAGCACGAACCTCGGGTTTGCCTGCGGTAAGATAAGAGATAAGCCCCAAAAGGCTGTAGCATTTTTGAATCATACGGTCAAGACCCGAACGCTCAAGACCAAGGTCTTCTAAAAACATTGATTTTTCTTCTGCCTCAAGGCCTGCAAGCTCGGCTTCAAGCGCTGCGCAAATTGGAAGAATTTCTGCATTTTCTTTTTTTGCCGCTTCTTTTACAGCGTTATAGCCTTCGTTGGTGTCAATGCCGTTTTTAAAGTCGTCCTCGCTCATATTACAAGCATAAATTACAGGTTTTGCAGAAAGCAGTGAAGTGGTTGCCAAAACCTCGGCTTCGGTATCAGATGTAATTTCTACCGAGCGTGCGGGCAAGCCTTCTTCGAGATGGGCAATAAGGCGCTTTAAAAAGTCAACCTCGGCTTGCATAGATTTGTCACCCTTAAGCGCCTTTGTGGCTTTGTCAAGACGACGCTGTGTAATTTCGATATCAGAGAATATAAGCTCTAAATTTATGGTTTCAATATCACGAAGTGGGTCAACCGAGCCTTCTACGTGAATAATATCGGTGCTTTCAAAGCAACGAACAACGTGTACAACGGCGTCCACCTCACGAATATTGCTTAAAAACTTGTTGCCAAGACCTTCGCCTTTAGATGCGCCCTTTACAAGACCTGCAATATCAACAAATTCGATTACAGCAGGGGTAAATTTGTCAGGATTATAAATCTCGGCCAGTTTTTCAAGCCTTTCATCAGGCACGCTTACCATACCAACGTTTGGCTCGATTGTGCAAAACGGATAGTTAGCCGATTGAGCGCCTGCGTTTGTTATAGCATTAAAAAGAGTTGACTTACCAACGTGTGGAAGTCCTACCATACCAAGTTTCATATTATTTAATTCTCCTTAATTTTGGTAATCATCAATTTTATATTATATCTTATTATAAGTCTTTTTTCAATAAAAATATATTTGCTTTTTTACAACATTTTCTTATTATGCGAGATTTATTTGGGGTTATGTTATATATATAATATTTTTAAAAAATCGCGCAGGTGAAAAAATGAAAAAAATATCGGCCTTTTTGGGCTTTGTATTGGTTTTTGCTTTGTTGTTTACGTCGGGTGTTAAAAGCGAAAATGATAAAAAACTTTTATGTAACAAAAACGGCGATTTTACAATACTTGTGGTATCTGATCCACAGTGTGACACGGTCGAGCAGTGGCACGAAGCGCAGAGAGAACTTGAAACCCTTGTTAACCGTTCTGATCCTGATTTTGTGCTTATAAACGGAGATATGAACTCGCACAACATAATTCCTAAAGATATGTGGCAGATGTTTGTCACGCCGCTTGAAAAGCGAAATATATGTTGGTCTACAACAAACGGCAATCACGATCCTTTTGATTATAAGCACTATAAAATGTTTACAGATTATAATAACTGCTTAAACTCTACGGTGAGTACGACCGATATTAATTACGAAAAAGACAGACCTATGAACTATGTGTTGCCTATATATTCTAACGATGGTCAAAAAATTGTTTTTATGGTTTATGCTATGGACTCCGGAACAAAAACGCAGGATGGATATACAGGTCTTACAAAGAAACAGGTAGATTGGTATAAAAACAAATCCGAAGGCTTTAAAGCAATAAATAATGGTAATGCAATTACATCAATTTTGTGTATGCACATACCCTTGCCGCAAATGCTTGAAATGTATTATGGTGATAAAAAAACCATTTATGGTATAGCAAACGAAATAAACTACAACTTAAAAGGTTACGTTACAAATGACGGTAAACAAATAAACAAGATTAATGTTCATACTTCCAATATTAATAGCGATGCAAAAATGTTTGATGCTATTTTAAATCAGGGCGATATAAGGGCGGTGTTTTTTGGTCACAACCATCGCAATAACTTTATAGGCTCGTATCAAGGTATACTTTTAGGCTTTGTTGGAAAATTATCTACAGGTTGCTATAGTGACAATATTTGTCGCGGCGGTAGGGTAGTGCGGTTTAATGAGTCAGACCCCCAAAACTTTACAACCGAGTGGTTAACGAGCCTAAAAACAGGAAAAGATCAACCACGTATAAATAGCGACGGAAAAATTGTAAAATAAAAAATCCCCCGTGTGCACGGGGGATTAAAAACATAATTATTTTGCCTTCTTTTCTTTATACATAACCCATAATGGACCTGATATAAATAGTGACGAGAAGCAGCCTGATACAAGACCGAATGCCATAGGAATTGCAAATGAACGAAGTGAAGTAAGACCGTAAAGCTCTGATACAACAACTATTGTAAGTACTGCGCAAACGGTTGTAATGGTAGTAACAATGTTACGCACAAGTGTGGCAGATACGCTCTTATCCATATTTTCGCTGAGTGGCATATCCGGGAACATACGCTTATTTTCACGAACGCGGTCATAAATAACGATTGTATCGTTAAGAGAATAACCAAGAATAGTAAGCACTACTGCCATAAAGTTCATATCAATTGGTAATCTGAAAATTACACAAATAAAGAACGCGGTAAGAAGGTCAACAATAAGCGCGCAAAAAGCAGTAAGAGATGCCGACACGCCGCCTATTTTTCTAAAACGGATACCTACGTAAATTACAACAAGAACAGCCGTTATAAGAACTGCAACCAAGCTTTTAATAAAGAAAGTGCCTGCAATAGTAGGACTTACCGAGTTAGAATCGTAAAGATTAACATCGTTATCTTTAAATTCTTTTTGTAAGGTGGTTGTAATTTTTTCTTGTGTTTCTGCCGCAATAGAATCTTTACCTGCAAGTGTAATTACATAAGAATTAACGTCGCCTGCGAGAGATGTGTTTTTGCTTACAGAAAATTCTTTATCAAGAACAGTAGCAACCTTGTCTTCAAAATCTTTTTCAGCAATATCGCCTTTGTATGAGTAAGAAATTTTGGTACCGCCGCTAAAGTTAATGTCGAGCTTAGGACCAAAAGCAACGGTCATAATAATACCTGCAACAATTAAAATTGCATATACAATTGCCGAAATTTTAAACCATTTTTTAGTATTAATTGTTTTATTAGCCATTTTTCTTACCTCCGTAAAGGGCAGGATTTCTCATGCATCTGAGCTGAGAGATGCTCTTAACCATTAATTTAGAAGCAAGAACGCCCATAATAAGGTTGAATATAACACCAATAAGAAGTGTGTAACCGAATGAGTAAATAGAACCGGTTATTGATGTACCAAAGAGAGACATAATTGGTGAGAATACCTTTGCGAGTAGGCTGTCGGGTGAACCAAATGCACCCATAAGTACGATCGCAACAATAACGATTGTAACGTTACCGTCAATAATAGCTGAAAGACTGTTTTTAAAGCCCGAGTTAATTGCGGCGTCAAGTGGCTTGCCACGCTTAAATTCGTCACGAATACGCTCGGCAGCAATTACATTACAGTCAACGCCAACACCGATTGAAAGTATAATACCCGCAATACCCGGTATTGTAAGTGTAAAGCTTGAGGCAGCGGGGAAGAAGCCCGAAATACAAGCGATAGAGCCTGCAAGCTGACCCAAAAGTGCAATAGCGGCAACAAGGCCGTTTATACGGTAGCGCGCAATCATAATAAGGCAAACAATACCAAATGCTATAGCGCCGGCAATAACCATTACGTTGAGCGCGTCAGAACCAAGGGATGGAGAAATTATTTGCAGTTTGCTCTCATCAACGGTAAGTGCAAACGGAAGCGAACCCGCATTGATTTTGTCTGCAAGATCTTTTGCTTCTTCGGCAGTGCCTATACCTGTAATGGTTGCAACACCGTCAGTAATTACGTTTTCTACTGTTGGAGCAGAAATCATAGTGTCATCCATCCAGATAGATATCTGCTGTTTTAAGTACTTTTGTGTACCTGCGGCAAATTTAGCCTTACCTGCATTTGTAAGCTCAAGAACTACAAGCGGAACAGTTGGATTTTCGGGGTCAACGCCTGCCTGAGCAGATTTGATGTCTTCGGCGCCTTTAAGGATAACGTCGTCCTGAGTTTGATTACCGCAGAATGTAAGCATTGCGGTTTCACCCAATTCCTGAACAGCCTTTTGCGCGTCAAAATCGCTTTCGTCGGCAGCCCAAGGGAAACGAACGATGATTTGATGGTTAAAACGGTCGGTATAAACCTCATAGTCGGTGATGTTGTTGTTTACAAGACGTGTTTCTATGATTGCTTTAGCAGAATCCATATCCTCGTCGGTAATTTCAACATCTTCTTTGTCAGGGCTAAACACTGCCTCAACACCACCGCGGATATCAATACCCCAACGGATGTCGTTAGCACCCTTAACATAAACCTGTCTGATGTCGCCATAGTAATTCTCAACACCAAAAAAAGCAAGATAAGTAAGCGCTAAAATTAGTGCAAGTATTACAAAAAAGGTCGACTTGCGGGAAGTTTTAGACTTCATTTTTTGAAACCTCCAATTAAAAGTTTTTTATATTTTTAATTATAATATATTGACAAGATAATGTCAATTTAATTAACGCTTGTTTTCGATTATTTTTTCAAGTGTTGCAACCTTTATTGCTGCGCAAAGTACCACGGCGGCAGTTTTTATTTCATCTGCACTTGGGTAGGTTGGCGCAATTCTTAAGTTAGAGTCGGTAGGGTCAATGCCGTATGGATATGCGGCGCCCGCCGGTGTAAGAATAAGTCCTGCATTGGCGCACAACTGCTCAACACGTTTAGCGCAACCGGGCAGCACGTAAAGGCTTATAAAATATCCGCCCTTAGGATTGGTCCAATGCGCAACGCCGGTATCTTTTATACGATTATCAAGCTCGGTTAAAACACTTTCAAATTTTGGACGAATGATTCCGGCGTGTTTTTTCATATGAGCATAAAGGTCGGCAGACGAAGTGAGCATACGCGAATGGCGAAGCTGATTAAGCTTGTCGGGACCGATGGTTTGAAATTTCATACGGCTTTTAAGTATTGCCACATTATTTGGGCTACCTGCCGCTATTGCCACACCTGCGCCTGGGAAGGTAATTTTAGATGTTGATGCAAAAATTATGGGCAAATCGGGGTTGCCTGCCTTAACGCATTCATCATAAATGTTAAGCAGATTGTCGCCTTCGTCATAAAGATCGTGAATACAGTATGCGTTATCCCAAAATATTTTAAAATCCTTTGCAGCGGGTTTTAATGCCGCAAAACGACGAACAACCTCGTCACTGTAGGTAATGCCTTCAGGATTTGAGTACTTTGGAACGCACCAAATGCCTTTTACTTTTTCGTTTTTAACAAGCTCTTCAACCTCGTCCATATCAGGACCGTCGGCATTAAGCTTTACGGGTACAAGTTCAAAGCCAAAGTATTCTGTTATAGCAAAATGACGGTCATAGCCGGGGGCAGGGCACAAAAACTTAAGGCCGTCTTCACGGCACCAAGGCTTGCCGCCAAGGCCGTGAGTCATTGCCTGAGCAATAGTATCGAACATCATATTAAGCGAAGAATTTCCGCCAACAATTATTTGATCGGGTGAAAGACCTAAAATTTCACCAAAAAGATTTTTAAGCTCGCGCAAGCCGTCAAGACCGCCATAATTACGACAGTCTATGCCGTCTATATTTTTAAAACCGGTATCGTTGCCTACAAGATCAAACATTTTTTCGCTTAGATCCATATTGTCGGCACCGGGTTTACCGCGCGACATATCAAGTGTTAAATGTAAAGAGCGAAGTGATTCGTATTCGGCTTTTGCCAATTTGTATTCGGCATTTAACTCATCTTTACTCATTTTTAAATAATTAGCCATATCTTAACCTCCAAGGTAAGCAGCAAAAATTGCATACTAAATATATAATATAATATATTTTTAAGTGTTTTGCAAGTACTAATTTTTTTAGTGACAAGGTGGCATAGATGTGGTATTATATTTTTGGGTGATGATTTATGTTTTTTGTTGCTGAAGAAAATATTCCCGAAGGCGTTGGATTTAAGCTTTACGGCACTACCCACATTTTATGGTTAACTTTTTTTGTTGTGCTGTGCGCAGTAAGCTTAATAGTGTATAAACGGCTTAATGCAAAACGGCGCAATATTATGCGCATAGGTGTTGCGGTGGTTGTTATTACAATGGAGACTGTAAAAAATTGCGTTGCCTTTGCAATAGGGGATTTTGGTATAGGGCATATGCCGTTTCATTTGTGCGGTATAAACGTATTGCTTGTAACATTTTGTATTTTTAAACGTAACAAAACGGTTGAAGCCTTTTTATACTATATAGGTATACCGGGCGCTATGCTTGCGCTTCTTACTCCCGATTGGGTAAAAATGCCCTGCCTTAATTTTTTTCACATTCACAGTTTTGTAATACATATGTTTTTAGTGCTGTACCCGTTTTTGTTGGTAGCGAGCGGCGACTTTAAGCCCGAATTTAAATCAATGCCTAAATGTATATTGTTGCTTATAGGCTTTGCAATACCCGCGCTTATACTCAACCTGATATTTGACACAAACTTTATGTTTCTGATGGACACAGCGGGCATTGGTTTTTTACAGATGTTTAAAGATGTATTTGGGGCGCATCAATGGGCATTTCCGATATTACTGCCTATAATTATGCTGTTAATGTCATTACCGTTGGTAATTGCTAATAAAATCAAAAAGGCAAGACAAAGCAAAAAAGAATTGGTAAATGTATAAATCTATAAATCAAAAACCGATACGTTTGGAACGTATCGGTTTTTGCTTTTATATTACGTTTATCTGACAACACTTCATTGTTTCAAGAGCGGCGTTGTGCGTTTGTGGCGTAACACCCGCACAGCAAGAGGAATCTACAAAAATTTCTACATCTAAATAATTAGCTTTAAGCAACAATGCATTAGATACAACGCAAATGTCGGTACATAGACCTATAAGCGTTATTTCTGAAATTTTATCGTCCTTTAGATATACTGCATTATATATTTCGTCTACCAAACCAAGCGATCCAAACGTTGGTTTTTCTAACAAAGTATAATTGTGAGTTTTTAAAGCCGCTTCGATTTTTGGGTTAAGCTCCCATCCCTTTGTGCCCTTTATACAATGTGGTACGGGTAATTTTTTGCCTTCAAGCGTGTTTATATAATCCGCGTTGTGTGTATCAAGCGTTGCAAAAATTAAGCCATCAAAGTTTTTAATTTTTTCTGCCGCTTTATCTACAATCGCCTGTGCCTCGGTGGTGCCTAATGCGCCGTCAATAAAATCGTTTTGCATATCTACTACAACTAAAACCTTTTTCATAACAACACTTCCTTTTTAAAATATTATACACTCTTTAAAAATACATATCAACGATTTTTTTCGTGACATTTATCGACATTTATGTTAATATGTTCTTGAGGTGGGATTTATGTTTTTAGATACCGTAGAAACCATAAAAGAGGGCGCGGGTTTTAGCCTTTTTGGCTTAACACATTTAATATGGCTTGGTGCGTTTATTGTAGCGGCAGTATCGCTGTCATTTATATATCGCAGTTTATCAACAAAAGCACGTAATATTATGCGCATTACTATAGCGGCACTTATATTGCTTGACGAAGCTTGGAAATGGCTGTTTTTAATTATTGGCAACCGATACGAGCATAGCTATTTGCCGCTTCATCTTTGCAGTATAAATGTATTTTTGGTGGCATTTCATATATTCAAACAACCAAAGATTGTAAATAATTTTCTTTATGCAATTTGCGTGCCGGCAGGTATTATTGCTTTGCTTACTCCTTCGTGGACAGCGTTGCCACCGGGAAATTTTATGCACATACATAGCTTTACCATACACATTCTTTTGGCGGTTTATCCACTTATGTTAGTGGCGGGCGGCGATATAAAGCCCGAAGTTAAAATGGTACCTAAATGCCTTTTGCTACTGCTTGGTATGGGTGTTGTTGTGTTAGGCGTGAATTTTTTATGTGATACAAACTTTATGTTTTTAATGCGGACAGATGACATAAGCTTTTTAGTATTGTTCGAAAACATATTTGGTGCGCATCAGTGGGCATTCCCAATACTGCTACCTATTGTAATTGGTGTTATGTACCTACCTGTTGTAATAATTAATAAACTTAAAAAATAAATTTTTCAGGGGTTTTTATGGAAGTAAATTACAAAAATAAAAAAAGTTATAATACATCAAAATATCCCATTCGTCAGCCACTTATAATAACTTGGCTTATATTTATTTTAAGTAAAATAATGCTTATAGGGCAAGAAAAAAAGATAGAAAAAATAAATGTAGAAAATTTAAAACCACCTTATATACTACTCAGCAACCATCAGTATTTTGTGGATTTCGAGCTTGCGGCAATTGCCACCTATCCACATAGAATAAATAACGTTGTATCTATAGATGGGTACTATCGCAGGCCTTGGCTTATGGAGCTTATTGGTGCTATTTGCAAGCGTAAATTTACAAACGATTTGCATCTTGTAAAATCCATTCGTCGCGTACTGCAAAAGGGTGACGTTTTTTGTATGTATCCTGAGGCGCGTTACAGCCCTGATGGTACTACCGCAATACTACCCGAAGCTATTGGTAAGCTCATAAAAATGAACAAGGTGCCCGTAGCGTGTATTGTGCATCACGGCAATCATTTGCGTACACCGTTTTGGAACTTTAGAAAAAAGCGTAAGGTGCCGCTATATACCACCTTTACACAAATTCTTACCGCTGAAGATGTCGAAAAAATGTCGGTGGAAGAAATTAATGATGTAGTGCGTAAATCGCTTGAGTATGACGAATACCGCTATCAAAAAGAGAACGGTATAAAAATTAACGAGCCTTTCCGCGCTGAAGGGCTGCACAAAATTCTTTATCAATGCCCTGCGTGCAAAACCGAGCACAAAATGAATTCTAAGGGCGCAGAAATTTTTTGCGAAGAGTGTGGCAAGCGTTGGACTCTCTTAGAAGATGGAAACCTACAAGCTAACGACGGAGAAACCGAATTTAGCCACGTGCCCGATTGGTTCGAGTGGGAGCGTAGCGAGGTGCGAAAACAAATTAAGGACGGCACTTATCATTTTGAAGACAAGGTAGACGTATACTCTTTGCCGCGTTGTTGGCGCTTTATGCACTTGGGTGAGGCGACACTAACCCACGATATAAATAACGGCTTTATACTTAAAGGTCATTATCGCGGCAAGGATTACAAGATAGAGCGTAAACCTTTAGGTCAAATTGGTCTGCACGTTGAGTATGACTACTGTTATATTAAGCCGTTTGACTGTGTTGATATTTCTACCGATAAGGACTCGTTCTATTGTTATCCTGCAAAGCAAAACGTTATAACCAAACTCAGCTTTGCAACCGAAGAAATATATAAACTAAAGCAAGAAGAAGTAAAAAGAGAAAAATTAAAAGCATAAGCAATAACCCCCTCGCCACTTGGCAAGGGGGTTATTGCTTATTGTGTACATACATAAATTTTTGTGGGGTAGCGCTATAAACAATATTTTAAAATTCAAGTATGCAATTGTTGTTTTTAAGAGTATTACGCAATACGGTAAGGTCAATATCACTGCAGGCGCAATTGGTTTTTGCGGCCTGCGCTGCCGCAGTGCCCGCTACTTGACCTGTAAGTGCGCATACAGGAATAACGCGTGTTGCCTGCCAACCCTCTCCGTGCGCCGATATTATTCTTCCTGCGGCTAAAATATTTGGAAATTGCCTATTATAAAGGGTGCTGTACGGCAGTTGATAATGTGTGTTGCTCTTGCGAAAATCGCTAAAACAACCTACGCTATCGGCAAAGTCTGTTCTGCCGTCTTCGCTGCCGTCAAGCATGGTATCGCCTATAATATGTCTTATCATTCTAAACTGCGGCATTGTTGGTATACAGGATAATTCATATGAATTTCGGTCTTTTGATTTTACAAATTCTAAAGCGGCAGTTTTGCCTTTGCGCATAAATTCGTTGACCGAATCCGACGTTGTGCCCGAACTATCCTTCAAATCAGCTTTGGTTTTGTCTTTCAGGCTGGTAGATGCAGACCAATTCCATTTTCTAAATTTGAGCAAATCTAATTCTTTGTCATAATTTTCAATTTCTTCCTTGCCAAAACCGTGCGACACATAAACAAGTACGTTTTCTCCGTTCATTGTGGGTATACCCGCGTTGTGACAAACACTTGCAGTGCCTGTAGCATCAATAATCATTTTTGCGGGATAAAATTCTTTTCCGCTTACCGTTTCGGCTACAATGCCAAGACAAGTATTGCCGTCCATTACGGGATATGTAGCGCAGGTATCAAAACGAATGTCAGCGCCGCTTTCGCGCACGTATTCATCAAGTGCTAACGAAAATGACATTGGAGAAAAAAACGTTGCATAGCGGCAAGTGTTTTTGTAGTTTTTGCTTTGACCGCCCCACTTTTCGTTTAGATTATCAAATCCATATTTAATAGAAAGCTTTATCAGTTCTTCACCGATACCGGCAATCATTTTTTTGCCGTTGCCATCACAAAGCGGTTCGTACCATGAAATAAGACCTACCGTGCCCAATCCACCGAGATTCACTTGTTTTTCAAGAAGTATGGTTTTCGCGCCTTCGCGCGCGGCAGATACTGCTGCGGCAATACCGCCAATACCGCCACCTACAACAACAACGTCGTAAGATTGCATTTTTTTGATTGGTCTTTTATCGCCAAAAAACATAAGCAGCTAATCTCCTTTAAGCTTTCTTTTTAATCGACCTAACATTGGCCTGATTTTTGTTTTCCATATCCATCTTACAGGATATAATATTTTATTTAGCCGTACGTAAGCCTTGTATTTTTTAGAAGTATTGCAGTTAATGTATTTACCGTTTCTGTAAAGCGCAATCATAACACCTACAACGTCATCCTCAGAAACATACTCTTTGTGATAGGTATTATCTCCGCGAATTACGTATGTTCCATCGTTCAATATATTAATTATACGATGTAAAATAAGTTTTTCAATACCCCTTTTTTTATAAAGAGGCACTTCGCCGATTTTAAGCGGATGTACAGGCTTTGAAATAACAACAATATCCTTGTGCGTTCTAAGCAACGGCCGCATACTTGCGCCGCTTGTAAGAAAAGCAACGGTATCTTGCGTTTTAAGCGCCTGCTCTACCGAATTAATATCATACGTCTTCATACTAAAAGCTCTGCCTTGCTTAAATTATTAATCAACTCATCAACACTATCGGCTGCATCCTTTTCGTTAGCATCGGAGTATTTGTTAAGAACGGCTTTTATAAGCTCTTCGCGTGAAATATCATCCTTAAGAAGTTCAAAAATAAAAGCGCCGGTGTCGTTAAGCTTTATATATCCGTTAAAACTACCTTGTGTGTTGCCAACCGATACGGCTATGGTTTCGCCCGCAACATTATTAATTACAAATTTATATTTAAGTTTCATTTTACGTGACCTCACCAGTTATTAGTTATCGTCAAATATGCTTTCGTTTATTGTGAATCCGCCGTCAAAAGCATTTTGTTCAGAAGGCATATCTTCTTGCAAAGAATCTAAAATGCTTGTTAGCGGTATACTTGCTCCGGCAGAATTATCAGATGTATCATTGTCGTCGTTTTGCCACGTTTTGAGCAAGTCGTCGCCTTCGGGGTATTCGGGATTAAGTGGATGCTTTTGCTTATACACAAAGGCTATCAGCAAATATAATGCAAACACAAGTATTGTGCCTAAAGTGATTGTTATACCAAGTGCAAGGCCGGTATTTTTGTAGGTAAAGCGTATTTGCGATGTGCCTTGCGGTACAGCCACTGCCATAAAGCCCGAGTTTACTTCTTCTACGTCTACGGACTTACCGTTTACTGTGGCAGTCCAACCCTCGTTATATGGTACCGAGAAAAAGACAAGCGACTTTTTGTTGCGCTCAACCGTTGCGCTAAAGCCGTTATTATCTATCGAAAAACTACTTGCGGCGGTTTTTCGCAGTGCGTCGGCATCGGTAGAAATGGCATAATCGGAGACGCTTAGCGTGACGGTATTTGTTGTTTCTATACCGCTATGCTGCAGCGTTTTTATGTTGGTCATATAATCGCCGTATTTTTTAATTTGTTCATCTGTTAGTAATATTGCCTTTAGCATTAGGCGGGCGCGATTGCTTTTGCTGTATTCATCACAAAAGTCGTAGCTCATATAATAATCATACGAAAAACCGTAGGGTACGTAGTTTTGATTTTCATAAACGTAGTAATTACCTTCGGTTTTTAAATATTTAAATCCCGGCATTAGCGTTTCACCGTTTTCGTCAACAAAGCTGTCGCCGTCGGCGCGGTTTAACAAATATTTTACCGAGAGCAAAGAGCGTATAGCCGCAACGTCAACGTCGGGTCGGCTTGCTACCGAACGCTCAACACCGATGTAGTCATAAAACTTCATAATTGAAGGTGACACAACCGAATGAAAAGCGTTTATTGTTGGCAGTCCCAAAAACATACCTGTATTGTCAACGCAGTCATAGGTGTCTATTCTAAAATTGGTATCATCTTCAAGATTTATCTCGCCCTCGATAAGCGAGTCAATTACAACTTTTTTAATATCGTAAGAATGAGTACGCCCAAAAGAAATAAATACGTTGCCGTAAACTATAGAAATAATGCAAACACACGCAATGGCGCGTTGGTAAAATTTTGTTTTACTCTCTTTTAACGTTTCAAATAATAATTTTTGTATTGGAAGACAAAGAATAGCAATTAATGCCGTTATCCAAAAGCGTAAAATATACGTACCGTCTTTGCTTTGGGTATAAAGACCAAAGATAAGCTTTTCGTCTCCCGTCTTTTGCGGGAAGAATCCAATAACCAATGTAAACGCAAGGGTTATTGCCGCAGTCCACTTAAGACCGTAAGAAAAATCCACCTGCTTATCTTCGGTTAGCATTGCTGTGGCCAATGCAATTATTAGTATAGGCATATAAAACCATCTTGCATAATAAGCAGTATTAAATGCATAAAACGCGCTGTTTAAAAACGGTATCATAGCGAAAAGCGCGCAAACTGCCAAAAGTCGCTTTATCCAACTTTTTTCGCGCAATTTAAACCAGGTGAAAAAGCCCGTCATACTAAACACGGGCAGCCAGCCTGCAACCGATGACCATTTAACATTTGCTTCGGGGAAAAATACCGGTCGCGCAGGTAGGTCGGGCGGAAAAAAGAAGCTTTGGATAACGTACAAATATATCTGCTCTTTGCCATAGGTTATACCGTTCCAACCTAAAAGGATGTTGGTGATTCGTTCGTTGCCCATAATGGAGTTTAGGGCGGGTATTAATAAAACTGCAGATATTCCAAGACCAAGTACCGCCTCAAAAACAAAAATCAAAAAGCGAGAAAATTTAACGCTGATTGCCTTAACCGAAAGACGCGCAAAAAAGTATATTACGCAAAAAACCACCATTCCAAAAAAGAAAAAGTAGTTTGTAATTGCGCAAAGGGCTACTGTAACGGCAAAAATGCCGCGACGGTTTTCGGTAAGAAGAAGTTCTATACTTAAAAGCAAAAGCGGAAAAATAATTATCGCTTCGTGAAAATGATTGAAAAAAATGTTATATACAGAAAATCCTGAGAAAGCATAAAGCAAACCGCCAAGGCTTGCGGCATAGGACGTTTTGGTAAAACGCCGAATATATAAATAACCCGTAAGTGCGGCGCAAGCAAATTTAAGAATAAGAAGCGGACCCATAAGGTAAGGAACAAAACTGTTGGGAAAAATTAGCGTTATCCAAAAAAACGGACTGCCAAGCAAATAAAATGCATAAGAGCCTATAAAATCAGAGCCTAAATCGGTAGCCCAGTTCCAGTTTACGTTACCGGCTTTTATTGCCCCGTGACACATTTGATAAAACGGTATTTGCTGAACGTTAAAATCGCCGTAAAATGTAAAATAACCTTCACTTAATATCATATAAGGAACAAAAAGACAAGCGGCAGTAACAAGCGCTATCAAAAATGTAAGCATTTTCATTTCTTTTTGCGGCTTAAGTAACATTTTTTTGCTTTCAGTAAAGGTCATCTTATTTCACCCCTTGATTTTAAATACAATTATAATTATTATATCAAACAAATATAATTTATTCAAGATAAAATAAACGCACAATACATAATAAAATATGCATTGTGCGTTTTATGTTAGCGTATACCGTAATTCTCTATTACGTAGTCCATATCTTTGTCGCCACGACCCGAAAGATTTATAAGAACCGAGCCGTGATCCATAGTTTTTGCAAGCTTCATACCGTAGGCTACTGCGTGTGAAGACTCAATAGCAGGTATTATGCCCTCAAGGCGTGCAAGCTTAAAGAAGGCATCAATAGTTTCTTCATCATCAATTACGTCATACTTAACTCGACCAATTTCTTGTAAAAATGCGTGTTCGGGACCACTGGATGGGTAGTCAAGACCGCTTGCTACAGAATATACAGGCGCAGGCTCACCGTTTTCGTCCTTAAGCATAATGCTGTTAAAGCCGTGCATTATTCCCTCGGTACCGTATTTAAGACTTGCGGCGTGGTCGCCAAGCTTTGGTCCGCGACCAAGTGGTTCAACACCGTAAATGTCAACGGGGTCATTTAAAAAGCCCGAGAAAAGACCTGCCGCGTTAGAGCCGCCGCCAACGCAAGCGACAATGGCAGATGGCAAATGGCCTGTCATATCAATAAATTGCTCACGTGCCTCAATGCCAACAACACTTTGAAAATCACGCACCATCATAGGAAATGGGTGAGGACCTAAAACCGAACCAATGCAGTAAATACAATCTTTATATTCTTTGCTGTAAGCGTCAAATGCCGCATCAACTGCCTCTTTAAGTGTTGCAAGACCGTGGGTAACCTCTATAACATTTGCGCCCAAAATTTTCATACGCGCTACGTTTGGAGCTTGTTTCTTAATATCAACAGTACCCATATAAATGTCGCACTCTAAGCCAAAATAAGCCGCCGCAGTAGCAAGTGCCACACCGTGCTGACCTGCACCTGTTTCGGCAATGATTTTTTTCTTGCCCATATATTTTGCCAAGAGCGCTTCACCCATACAGTGATTAAGCTTATGCGCGCCCGAGTGGTTAAGGTCCTCACGTTTAGCGTAAAGCTGTACCTTGCCGCCTAAAGCATCAGAAAGTCGCTCAAGGTGAGATACCGGTGTGGGTCTGCCCTGAATTCCTTTTCTGATTCTTCTAAGCTCGGCAATAAACTTGCGCGACTGACATATCGAATAGTAAGCCTCGGTAATTTCTACCATGGCGTCTTTTAGCTTATCTTCAATATAAACGCCGCCGTATTTGCCAAAATAACCGTTTTTGTCGGGGTAGTTGTTAAAATAGGTATCAAAATCTACATTATTGAGTTTCATAATAGTTTCTCCTTATAAACAATTTGTTTTAAGTTTAAGTTTTAATCAAAAAACAAATTCGCCATCGCTTAGTTAATAATTTAATTCCGATTTTGGTCATATTTACACCTCATCCGTCACATTCGTGACACCTTCTCCTCAAGGAGAAGGCAATAAAAAAATCCCATCCCTAAAAAATTTAAGGGACAAGATAAAATCCTGCGGTGCCACCCTGATTGATGAAAAAATCATCCGCCTCATACTTATACAAACATATAAGTCGCACTATAACGGGTGCCTACCGTCGATTACTACTAAGCAAAATGCTGTTCGGTCGCCCTCATAAGTCCATTCACCATAACATCGGTTATTGCCATTCCACCGTCGGCAACTCTCTGCAAACGTCAAATTAAGGTTACTATTCTTAATCATAGGTTTATTAGTATGCAGATATATTAACACTTTAATACACAAAAGTCAAGAATTTATTTATAGCGCAAGGTGAAGCATTGTTATGTTAAAGCGTTTTTGCACGGCGTATCACGCCGTGTTCTGCATTAGTGACCGTTTTTCTGCTTTCGGCAGAGATAACCTTATCGTCCCAATTTAGACAATATGATACATCCGTTGATGAGCCAAATGGCATAATTAAAAATTATCTCTCATACAATTAACTAAGTCCTTTTAGGAGTTGGTTGTATGAGAGATTTTTCGCGAGATAGAGCTGTTGTTTTGGGTGAATATATAATAGATACCGGAGCTACGGTACGCGCCGCGGCAAAGGTTTTTAAAATAAGCAAGTCAACAGTACATAAAGATGTTACCGAGAGACTGCACAGTATTAACCGTGAGCTTTATAACGGGGTTAACGCCGTGTTGCAAAAGAACAAGAGCGAGCGGCACATACGCGGCGGAATCGCAACGCGAAAGAAATACAAAGGTGAATAGGGCAAGGGATTATTTAATAGGTTATAAACCAATCAAAATCAGATTACCGTTTTTTATTTGAAACGGTGGTCTGATTGTTGTTTTTTGTGCAAAAGGAAAAGTTTTTAACCAAAAATGCAATAAAATGGTGAAAAAATCTTTGTTTTTATTGAAATTTTCTTGTTTTATGTGGTTTTGCTATTGACAATCGTGTGGTTTTGGTGTAAAATGCAAGTAATTAGTAAAGTGAGGTATTGTCTTATGCCATACACATATACAAAAAATATACAAAAATCATCGCGAATTGATCGCCTTATCGAGCATCTTTATGCAAAGATGCCCGAGATAGAGGCCGACCGTGCAGTGCTTATAACCGAAAGTTATAAGTCAACCGAGGGACAACCTATAGTATTGCGCAGGGCAAAAGCTTTTGCACACATACTTGAGCATTTACCCATAACTATACGTCCTGAGGAACTTATTGTAGGTAGCAATTCAAAAGCGCCGCGTGGTTGTCAAGTGTTTCCTGAGTACTCGTACGAGTGGCTTGAGGCTGAGTTTGATACCGTGGCTACACGAAGTGCCGACCCGTTTTATATTTCAGAAGAAACCAAGGCGAGACTTCGTGAGGTTTATCCCTATTGGAAGGGTAAAACCACAAGCGAACTTGCAACAGCGTTTATGTCACCAGAGGCACTTTGCGCAATAGAACATAACATATTTACGGTGGGTAACTATTTTTATAACGGTATAGGTCACTTTACCGTGGATTACGGCAAGGTGTTAGAAAAAGGCTATAAGGGAATTATCGCCGAGGCAAACGATGCTCTTGCGGCACTTGACGTAGCCGATGCTGACTATGCTTCGCGCAGTGCGTTTTTACAAGCGGTAATAATTAGCTGTGATGCTGTTATAAATTACGCCGACAGATATGCAACCCTAGCTAAGCAAATGGCCGAAAACGAGGTTGATGTAAACCGTCGTGAAGAGCTTTTAAAAATTGCGGCAAACTGTGCGCGCGTACCACGCTACGGTGCCGAAAGCTTTTATGAGGCTTGTCAGTCGTTTTGGTTCATACAAATGCTTCTACAGGTTGAATCAAGCGGACACTCAATCTCTCCCGGTAGATTTGACCAATATATGAATCCTTATTTTGAAAAGGATTTAAATTCGGGCAAAATTACACGCGAATTTGCGCAAGAGCTTATTGACTGTATCTGGGTTAAGCTTAATGATCTTAACAAGGTTCGTGATGCGGCTTCGGCCGAAGGCTTTGCGGGCTATAGCCTGTTCCAAAATCTTATTGCAGGCGGACAAGATAAATACGGCAACGACGCTACAAACGACGTGTCGTTCATGTGCATTAACGCAACGCTGCACGTTATGCTTCCTATGCCTTCGTTCTCGGTTCGCGTTTGGAACGGTAGTCCACACGAGTTTTTACTCCGTGCGGCAGAGGTTACCAGAACCGGTGTAGGCCTTCCGGCTTACTATAATGATGAGGTTATTATTCCCTCGCTTATGAGTCGCGGAGTTACGCTTGAGGATGCCCGTAACTATAACATAATCGGTTGTGTTGAGCCACAGGCTCCCGCCAAAACTGACGGTTGGCACGACGCGGCATTCTTTAATATGTGTCGCCCACTTGAGCTTGTCTTTTCTAACGGTGTTGACAAGGGTGTTCAGGTAGGACTTCGTACGGGCGAGTTACACGAATTTACCACTTTTGAAAAGTTTTATGATGCATATAAAGCGCAAATGAATTACTTTATAAAACTGCTTGTAAATGCCGATAACGCTATTGATATTGCGCACGCACGTCGTTGCCCGTTGCCGTTCCAGTCTTGTATGATAGAGGACTGTATTGGTAGAGGTAAAAGCTTGCAAGAGGGTGGCGCGGTTTACAACTTTACCGGTCCTCAGGGCTTTGGTATAGCCAATATGACCGACGCGCTTTTAGCTGTTAAAACTCTTGTTTATGATAAAAAGATTATCAAGCTTTGTGAACTTAAAGCGGCGCTTGATAATAATTTTGGTAAGGATATGGACACGGCAACTGCTGAAAAACTTACAAAAACAGTTGCTCATAAGCTTGTGACTAACGGTAAATCACTTACCGAAGAAGATATAAAATCTATCTACCTTGCAGTGTCTAAAAATCCCGCATCAGATGAAGATAAAAAGCGTTGGAACGAATTGCTTGATGTTATTCAAGAACTTCCAAAATACGGTAATGACCTAACCGACGTTGATGCGTTTGCACGCGACGTTGCTTATACATATACAAAGCCGCTTGAACAGTACAAAAACCCACGCGGCGGTATGTTCCAGGCAGGACTTTATCCTGTATCGGCAAACGTACCCTTGGGTGCGCAAACAGGCGCTACCCCCGACGGTCGATTGGCATTTACCCCAATTGCAGACGGTGTTGGTCCCGCGGCGGGCAGAGACGTTAAAGGTCCTACTGCATCGGCAAACTCGGTAGCAAGGCTTGACCACTTTATTGCGTCAAACGGCACGCTGTTTAATATGAAATTCCATCCAAGCGCACTGGCGGGTCCCGGCGGACTTGAAAGCTTTGTGGCGCTTGTGCGTGGCTTCTTTGACCAAAAGGGTATGCATATGCAATTTAACGTTGTAAGCCGCGAAACCTTGCGCGATGCGCAAAAAAATCCAGATAAATATAAATCGTTGGTTGTTCGTGTTGCGGGCTACAGCGCATTGTTTACAACCCTTTCTCGCTCGTTGCAGGATGACATTATCGCGCGTACCGAGCAGGGAGGTTTTTGATGATAGATAATCTTTCTGTAAGGGGAAGAATCTTTGATATTCAGCGTTTTTCTACCCACGACGGACCGGGTATTCGCACTATAGTCTTTTTAAAAGGCTGTGCCCTTAGATGCCGCTGGTGTTGTAATCCTGAGTCACAATCTTACGAGATTGAAACAATGATGCAAAACGGCAAACCCAAGGTGATGGGCCGTGACGTTACGGTTGAAGAGGTTTTAAAAGAGGTTCTTGGGGACCGACCTTATTACAACCGTTCAGGTGGGGGAGTTACTCTTTCGGGTGGCGAAAGTCTTTTGCAACCCGATTTTGCGGTAGCACTGCTTAAGGCTTGCAAAGAAAACGGTATAAACACCGCTATTGAAACTACAGGCTTTGCAAGCGCTGACGTTATTAAAAGATTTTTGCCATATCTTGACACCGTGCTTATGGATATTAAGCACATAAATAGTGATAAGCATAAAGAATTTACAACTCAGCATAATGAAAAAATTCTTGAAAATGCAAGATTAATTGCAAGTTCTGCTAACAAGCTTATCATTCGCGTTCCGGTCATACCAACGTTTAATGATACCGTTGCCGAAATAGCAGAGATTGCTGCCTTTGCAGCCGACTTGCCAAACGTAAATGAAATACATTTACTACCGTATCACAGTATGGGACGCGATAAATACACGGGTCTTGGTCGTGAGTACGGTATGGGCGATATAAAGTCGCCAACAAATGAACTTATGGAAGTACTTAAACAAACTGCAGAGCAGTTTGGTCTTACAGTGCAGATAGGAGGTTGAAGATGCAATTTGATAATGATAAGGCTCGAATTATTCAAGAGCTTGTTCCGGGTAAGCAGATTACACTTGCGCATATAATTGCTAACCCTGACGATATTCTTTATAAAAAATTGGGTCTTGACCCTGCGGCAGACCACAAGGGAGCCATAGGCATTATTACGGTATCACCAAGTGAAACGGCAATTATTGCGGGCGATATTGCAATTAAAGCTTCGGGTGCCGAACTGGGTTTTGTTGACCGCTTTAGCGGCACGGTTATTCTTACAGGTACTGTATCCGAGGTCGAAGCATCGCTTGTTGCAATTACCGACTATGTTCAAAACAAACTTGGGTTCACGGTTTGTGAAGTGACAAAGACCTAATGAAAAAACTAATACTTATGGGGCGTAGCGGTGTTGGCAAAACAACGCTTACACAAGCACTTAAGGGTGAAAAAACACATTATCAAAAAACACAGTATATAGATTACGGTGATTTTTTGATAGATACACCGGGCGAATATGCCGAAAATCACGATCTTGGCGCGGCGCTTTGTCTTTATGCCTACGAAGCCGATGTTGTGGCACTCTTGATTGCAGCCGACGAGCAGTATTCGCTTTTTCCACCAAATATTACCTGTATGGTAAACCGCGAGGTAATAGGTATTGTTACCAAATGTGACAAGGCGGATCCTTCCCGTGCTGAAAATTGGTTAAGACTTTCGGGATGCAAAACAGTGTTTTATGTTGATTCAAAAACAGGAAAGGGCATAAAACAAGTGCTTGACCACCTTAAAAACCACAAAAAACCACAAAAATAACGATAAAATCCAAAAAATACACCTTTTTTATGTTGACTTTACCGCGCTTGTGTGGTATTATCATAATATACTAAAGCAAAATTTCAAAAATAAGGAGAAATTATCATGGTAAACGAGTATGAAATTAAAAAACAAATATGCGACATCGGTAAGCGTATTTACGACAAGGGAATGGTTGCTGCTAACGACGGTAACATTTCTGTAAAGCTTAACGACAATGAGTTTCTTTGCACACCAACAGGTGTTAGTAAGGGCTTTATGACTCCTGAATACATTTGTAAGGTTGACCGCGACGGCAAGGTTCTTCAGGCTAACAAGGGATTTAAGCCTTCTTCTGAAATCAAGATGCATATGCGTGTATACAAAGAGCGTCCTGATGTAAATTCGGTTGTTCACGCTCATCCTATGTATGCAACAGGCTTTGCTATTGCAGGTATTCCGCTAACACAGCCTATTATGCCTGAGGCAGTTATTGCTCTTGGTTGTGTGCCCATCGCTGAATACGGCACACCTTCTACCGAAGAAATTCCTGACGCTGTTTCAAAGTACTTACAGTCATTTGACGCAGTTTTGCTTGAAAATCACGGTGCACTTACATTCTCAGATTCTCTTCTTGCTGCATATCACAAAATGGAATCTGTAGAATTTTATGCAAAGCTTCTTTACATCTCTAAACAACTTGGTGGCGCTAAAGAGCTTTCTGAATCACAGGTACAGCGTCTTTATGAAATTCGTCGTCAGTTTGGTCTTAAGGGTAAGCATCCTGCAGATCTTTGTCCTAATGCAAAAGAGGGCAAGCCAAGCTGCCACGGTTGCGGCGGTAACTGCTCATGTGGTAAGGGCGATGCTGACATGGTAGCCGAGATTACAAAGCGTGTACTCCAACAGCTTGGTAAATAAGGATGAATGAACAGGCCATGCAAGCCATTGTCGAGGCAGTGGTAAGCAAAATCAAACCTTCAGATGATATAACACTAAGTGCGGCGCATTCACTTGCCCAAAAGGTAAGAGCCCGTGCCGAGCAAATGGGTGTTAAGGCGGTCGTTGCAATATCTAACAGAGCCGCTCATCCGGTTCTGGTGGAAAGCATGGACGACGCATATATTGCAAGCTATGATATAGCAGTGCAAAAGGCATTTACGGTGGTATCGCTTAAAATGTCTACAAGTACACTAAAGCCTTTAGCCCAACCGGGCGGTTCGCTTTACGGAATACAGTTTACCAATGGTGGTAAAATTGTGATTTTTGGTGGCGGTGAGCCGCTGAAAAACAGTAAGGGTGAAATAATTGGCGGCCTTGGTGTCAGCGGCGGCAGTGAAGAGCAGGATACGGCTCTGGCCGCATATGGTAAAGAAATTTTTGAGAAAGGACAGTATCTATAATGGATATAAATTCTTCCAACATAGAGCAAATAGTACGTCAGGTGCTTGACAGTATGAACGGCGTAAGCGCTTCTGCCCCTGTGGCAAGCGGTTCGGTTCCTGCAAAGGCACACGTTGCAATGCTTACAGGTCTTGAGAAGTTTGAAATCAAAGAATATCCGATGCCAACAGTTGGTGACGATGATGTTTTGGTTCGAGTTGAGGGCTGTGGTGTTTGCGGTACTGATGCTCACGAATACAAACGCGATCCATTTGGTCTTATTCCTGTAGCACTTGGTCACGAGGGTACAGGCGAAATTGTAAAAATGGGTAAAAACGTAAAGGTTGACTCAGCCGGTAAACCACTTAAGGTTGGCGACAAGGTTGTTACTTGTATGATATTTAAGGATAACCCTGATATCACAATGTATGACCTTAACAAACAAAATGTTGGTGGCGCCGACGTTTACGGTCTTCTTCCTGATGATGATGTTCACTTAAACGGTTGGTTTAGTGATTACATACTTGTTCGCGGTGGCTCTACAATATTTAACGTAAGTGATCTTGATCTCGATTCAAGAATACTTATCGAACCCTGTGCCGTACTTATTCACGCAGTAGAGCGTGCAAAAACAACCGGAATTTTAAGATTTAACAGCCGCGTTGTAGTGCAAGGCTGCGGACCTATCGGTCTTATTTGTATCGCAGTTCTTCGTACAATGGGTATTGAAAACATTGTTGCTGTAGACGGTGAGGAAAAGCGTCTTAGCTTTGCTAAAGAAATGGGCGCAAATGCAACCGTTAACTTCAAAAACCACAAGGGTATCGAGGCTTTGGCGGACGGTGTTAAGGATGCATTCGGCGGATACTTGGCTGACTTTGCATTCCAGTGTACCGGTTCACCAATAGCACACAGCAACATTTATAAGTTTATCCGCAACGGCGGTGGACTTTGCGAGCTTGGTTTCTTTATCAATGGTGGCGACGCAACAATTAACCCACACTTTGATATATGCTCTAAAGAGATTACAACCGTTGGTTCTTGGGTATACACCCTTCGCGATTATGCAACCACCTTTGATTTCTTAAAGCGCGCAAAGGGAATAGGTCTTCCTATCGAAAAACTTATTACTCACAAATATCCTCTTGAACAAATTGACGAGGCATTCAAGACCAATCTTAAAATGGAAGGTCTTAAAATTGCTATCGTTAATAAGTAAGGAGAACATTTATGGGTAAGGCTACAGGTATTTTAGAGGTGTTCGGGTTAGTGGCGGCGTTTGTGGCTTGCGACGCAGGTTGTAAAGCGGCAGACGTTACAGTCGAAAATTTTGACAAAAACAAGCCCGGCAACGCCGACGAATTAGAGGTTCCGCTTATTGTAGCAATTAAGTTTCGCGGTTCGGTAGATGCAGTAGAAGCTGCAATGGAAGCTGCAAAGCAAGCCGCCGAAAATGTAACAGGCGTTGTTGCCAGTCATATTATTACTCGAACCGAAGAAGACACAGAACCTATGTTAAAGCTTAACGCTTTTGATAAAAACTAAAAAATTATAAACTAAAAAACATTTTTTGGAGGATACAAAAATGAAAGAAGCACTTGGTATGGTAGAAACCCGCGGTCTTACAGCTGCTATTGAAGCTGCTGATGCAATGGTAAAGGCTGCAGAAGTAACACTTATCGGCACAGAAAAAATTGGTTCAGGTCTCGTATCTGTTATGGTACGCGGCGATGTAGGCGCAGTTAAAGCTGCTGTAGAAGCAGGTTCAGCTAACGCTTCACGTCTTGGCGAGCTTGTAGCAGTACACGTAATCCCAAGACCACACGCCGATGTAGAAAAAATTCTCCCTAAATTCTAATCACAAGATTTTAAGAGGTAATAACTTATGAAGTCTATAGGACTTATAGAGGTTTCAGGCGTAACGGCTGCTATTGATTGTCTTGATATTATGTGCAAATCGGCAGACGTAGAGTTTGTAACCTGGGAGCGTAAGCTTGGCGGACGACTTGTAACGGTTGTTGTAGAGGGTCAGGTATCGGCGGTTACTGCCGCTGTTGAAAATGCGGTAGCAAACGCAATTAAAAAGCCCTGCTCATATGCAGTTATTGCAAGTCCTCATGAAGAGGTTCAACGCCTTTTAGAGTTAAGCGCTTCGCGAATGACAAAGAAAGTAGGTACTAAATAATGGCTACTTCTAAATCTTCAGGCAGTAAGTCTACTGCTGCTAAAAAAACAACAACTGCCAAAACAGCTACGGCTAAAAAGCCTGCAGAAGCTGTGGCAGAAACAAAGCCCGAGGTAAAGGAGGTAACACGCATGGCACTCGAAGCATTAGGTATGGTAGAAACCCGCGGTCTTGTAGCTGCAATTGAAGCTGCAGACGCAATGGTAAAGGCTGCAAACGTAGAGCTTATCGGTACTGAAAAGATCGGTTCAGGTCTTGTATCAGTAATGGTACG
>JAZSKN010000005.1:0-14548 GCA_045534895.1 Acutalibacteraceae bacterium | reverse complement strand
GTTCAGACAGCGGTAATAACAACAATAACAATAATAACAATAACAATAATAACAATAACAATAATAACAATAATAACAATAACAACACAGGTAGCAATGTTCAGATCACTGCTCCAAGCGGCAGCGGCAGCGGCGTTTCCGATAAGTTCGAAAATAACGGAACAGACTGGACAGGCAGAGGTACTGTTAAATATGGATTTGTTTCAGACTTCGTTCACGGCGGAAGCAAGGCTCTCTACGTTACAGACCGTACAGCTTCATGGCATGGCGTTGCAGTTTCAAGCGATGAACTTAAAGCAGGCGGAACTTACAACATCAGCGCTTTCGTAGGTTATAACAGCAATCAGTATTCAACAGCAGATTTCTCAATGGGACTCCAGTATGACCTCAACGGTGAAACAAAGTATGACGCTGTTGCAGATGCAAAATGCAGTTCAGGCAAATGGTCAGAGCTTGCATCAGATTTCTCAATCCCAAGCGGTGCAACTGCTATTTCACTCTATGTTCAGTCAGCTTATACAGAAACTCCTACTGATGCTGATATTCTTCCGTTCTATCTTGATGATGTGACATTTACAGTTAAGAGCAGCGGAAATAATAACAGCGGAAATAACAACAATAACAATAACAACTCAGGAAATACTGTAAATAACGGAATTACCGATTACGGCACACCAATGAGCACAAGCGCTACAATGACTGCAGATTTCAGAAAGGGCGCAACACCACTCTTCTTCGCTTCTGACGGATGGGAAAACGGCGATCCGTTTGACTGTGGTTGGTATGAAGAAAATACAAGCCTTGATAACAATATGCTTACTCTTAAAATTGATAAGGATTACACAGGCAAGTATAATTATTCAGGTGCTGAATACAGAACAGCAGACCACTATCACTACGGTTACTATGAAACATCAATGCAGGCAATAAAGAATGACGGTGTAGTTTCATCATTCTTTACATATACAGGACCTTCAGAGGATAATCCTTGGGATGAAATCGATATCGAAATTCTCGGTAAGGATACAACAAAGGTACAGCTCAACTACTACACAAACGGTGTAGGTGGTCACGAATATATGTATGACCTCGGCTTTGATGCATCAGAGGGCTTCCATACATACGGATTTGACTGGCAGCCTGACCATATCACATGGTACGTTGACGGAAAGGCTGTATACACAGCATACAACAATATTCCTCAGACTCCGGGCAGAATTATGATGAATACATGGCCTGGCAGAGGAGTAAATGAATGGCTCAATGCTTACAACGGAAAGACACCGCTTGAAGCACATTATCAGTGGGTAACATTCAATAAATCCGGTTCAGACAGCGGTAATAACAACAATAACAATAATAACAATAACAATAACAACAATAATAATAACAATAATAACAGTAACAATAACAACAATAACACTACTACTTCATTAAAGCTTGTTACCGATCAGGCAAAGATTCTTAAAGATGCATTTGCTCTTGGTAAAAACCAGACAACTCCTTACATTGCACAGCTTACCGGTAAGGTAATCAGCATCACTAAAGAATATAACGAACAGTACGGCAGCCTTACAGCAATCATTACTGTTGGCGGCAAAAATGTAACTTGCTACAATATGAAGGTTGGTAGCGTTAGCGGCGGCAGCAAGCTAAAACCCGGTGACACCATCACAGTTAAGGGCGTTATTAAAAACTTCTACTATGACGAGGCTGATACATCAGGTACAGTAGAATTTACTTGGGATGAAGCAAGCCAGACAGAAGTTGTACTTACAAAGCTTGTTGTAGGTAAAGAAGAAGCTAAAAACCTTAGCGTAGTTGACAACCCTGTAGTTGGCACAGCATATAAGTTTGGTTTCTTGCAGACAAAGAAAAACGCTACATACTATGCAGTAGGCGGTATGAACGGTTACTATATGTCAACCAGCACATCTTCTGCAGTAGCTGTTGACGTATATCTTGAAAACGCAAACGGCGGTTACTATGTATACGCAATGATTAACGGTCAAAAGAAATATCTTGATATGCAAGAGACCGGCGCTCATGTAAATGCAGTTTACGTTGACAAACCAGGCGTTGTTTTCACATATGACAAAGAAAAGAAAACACTTGTTGTTGAACGCACTAAGAACGGCGAAACAAGCCTATACGCATTTGGTACATACGGCGACTACGTAACCATTGGTTGTACAGACACAGCAAAAGAAGGCTACGAGTGCCATTTCTACAAATAATTAATTAACCCAAAACAGCAACGAGAAATCGTTGCTGTTTTTTAGTTTACATAAACAATAGGTGTTGTAATAACTTGTAATTTTGTATCAATATATGGTAAAAAATAAACACTTTTGCTATTGACACTTTTTAAAATAAAGGGTATAATTGTAAAAGCGATTATGGGGCAATCCCACCAAAAAATTTTAATGAAAAGGAGTAAATCGCAATGAAAAAAATTCTTTCAGTTCTTGTTTGCGTATGCGTGCTTTTATCAGCAATGGTATTCACCGCATCTGCAGACAACGCAACCAGCGAAATCGTTTTAACGGTTGATTCATTAGGTCTTGCTTCACAAAGCTACAGTGCCTCTACAGCTACTGTTGGCGGCGCAGACTTTGAATGGATTCAATTAGGTAACTACGGTGACGGTATCCAGGTAAGAGATAAAAACGGTAACACATCTTCTTTCTGGAACACAGCTGCATTTAGCGCACCTATTAAAGAAATTAAGCTTGTTTACTCTTCATCAAAAGATGTAACATACGCAAATGCTAATGCAGAAATCTTCTCATTTGGTACCGAGGCAGGTTCTTATACTTATGAGACCAAACTCTCTACCGAAGCAGGCGTAAAGGAATACACCATTACACCTGATGCTGAAACTTATACATACCTTAAGTTCGAGCACGACCTTGGCTACACAATGTACTGGAATTCTATTACAATTGTTTTAGCAGGCGGCAGCTCATCAGAAACTCCTGATGTTCCTGTAGAACCCGAAACACCTGTAGTTCCGGATGCTCCTGTTTCAAGCGAAATTGCTTTAACAGTTGATTCATTAGGCCTTGGTTCACAAAGCTACAGTGCTTCTACCGCTACTGTTGGCGGCGCAGACTTTGAGTGGATTCAGTTAGGTAACTACGGTGACGGTATCCAGGTAAGAGATAAAAATGGTAACACATCTACCTTGTGGAACACAGCTGCATTTAGCGCACCTATTAAAGAAATTAAGCTTGTTTATTCTTCTACTAAAGATGTAACATATGCTAATGCCGATGCAGAAATCTTCTCATTCGGTACCGAAGCAGGTGCATACACCTACTCAACTAAACTTTCAACCGAAGCAGGCGTAAAGGAATACACCATTACACCTGATGCCGAAACTTATACATACTTCCACTTCGAGCACGACCTTGGCTACACAATGTATTGGGATTCTATTACAATTGTTTTAGCAGGCGGCGCTACCGGTGGCGAAACACCTGAAGAGCCTGAAGAACCCGATGTTCCCGATACCCCTGTTGAAATTCCCGAAAAAACAATTGCTGAAGTTTTAGCTATGGCTGATAGCGCAGATAAATTTATCGTTACAGCTGAAATTGTTGACACATATAGAGACACGTGGGCAACATACGGCAACTTCATTCTTAAGGATGATTCTACCGACGAAACAATCATTATGTACGGTTTAAATGATGAAAACGGCAATCGTTATGACAAAATGGAAACTAAACCTGTTGTTGGCGATACAGTTAAGGTACAGGCAAACCGTAGTTCATATAACGGCGTTGGTCAATTAGCAAACGCTATATTGTTAGAAATCGTACCAACCACACCCGATGATGGCGGCGAAACTCCCGATGTTCCTACAGAGCCCGAAAAACCGGATGAGCTTCCTGCTCCTGATGCAACAAACACTCTTACAATCAAAGAGGCTCTCGAGCTTGGTGCTTCTAAAGAGCACAACACATATACCGATGAAAAGTATTACGTAACAGGTCTTGTATTAACCGTTTACAATACACAATACGGTAATATGTACATTGCTGACGAAGAAGGCAACACCCTTACACTTTATGGTACATACAGTGCAGACGGTGAAACCAGCTATGGCGAAATGGAAAGCAAGCCTGATGAAGGCGACACAGTAACAATTTACGGTAAGGTTGGTCAGTACAGCGGCACCGCTCAAATTAAGAACGGTTGGATTATAGACTTCACCGCAGGCGAGCTTGATGTTGAAGATACCGATCCCGAGGCTGACAGCGTTCTTTCTATTAAAGATGCTATAGCTCTTGGCGAATCAAAATTACATAACGTTTATACCGAAAACAAATACTATGTAACAGGTACAATTCTTGAAGTTTACAACGAAGACTACGGTAACCTTTACCTCGTTGACGATGAAGGCAACCAGCTTACTGTTTACGGTTCTTGGAACGAAGACGGTACCCTTAGCTACTCTCAAATGGAAAACAAACCCGTTGCAGGTGATACCGTTACACTTTACGGTATAATAGGTCAATACAATGGCGTTGCCCAAATGAAGAACGGTTGGTTTAAGGCTGCTCCTGCAGTTGAAGGCGGCGACGACACAACTAATGACGATACTACAACCGACGGCACAACAAACGACACCACCACAGGCGGTACAACAAATGATACCACAAGCCCTGTAACAGGCAACAACGTTGGTTCTGCTGTAGCAATGGCTATCGCTGCCGGCGCAGTAATACTTTACACAAGTAAAAAACGCTAATTAAAAGCAAAATAAAAAGACTCACTTCGGTGAGTCTTTTTTGTTTTGGTAAAATAAAAACGGACGTGCATTGCACGTCCCTACACATCAAAATTTATTGTAGGGGCGACCATTGGTCGTCCGTTCGAATTTTTTTATTTTATCAATTTGTTAAATATATCTTTATCGGTCATATTTATGGTTATTGGCGATATAGATATATACCCTGCCATTACCGCGTTTGTGTCAATGGTTAGGTCATCGGTCTTTTGGTAAACACATTTACCGCAAGCCGTATACATATCTCCGCCAACATTTTTAAAACTGTCCGAAAAATACGGTCCGCCCTGACGTGTAATTTTTACTTCGCAAGACGCAGGCGGAATATTAACGTTGTATAAATTATGTATTTCTAAAAGCTTATTACCAAACATATAATCAAATACGGTATCAAGATGATTTATCGCCTTGTCATAGTATTCGGGGCTTGTAGATAATGCTATAGCCTTAATGCCCAATATGCCTGCTTCACGCACCGCGGAAACAGTACCCGAATAGAGCATATCTGTACCCATATTAAAACCGCGATTTATGCCCGATATAATCAAATCGTATGGCATTTCAAGTCCCAACACAGCAAATCGCACACAGTCGGCAGGGGTTGAGTCAACCACATAGACGGTTATACCGTCAATCTGCTGCTTTATTACCTCAAAAGGTGTGTGTATATTAATGCCGTGACTTTTAGCGCTCTGCTCAAATTTAGGCACAGCTACGGTAACCTCACCAAATTTTTGGCAATATTTTGCCAACGGAATTAATTGTTCTGCCGATATACTGTCATCATTTGTTATAAGTATTCTCATAGCCAACCCTCATGAGTTTCTTTATATTCTTTTACGTGGGCGTCGGCATCGGCAAGTAGTCGCTCGGCTTCATCCCAACCATATACCGTGGCTCCGCTTGCCATAGCGTGACCACCGCCGTTATATTTTTCGGCAATGGGGTTAATTGCCACAAAGCGCGAACGAAGTCTCACACGTATAGAACCGTCATCATCACCGTTTTCAATAAACACCATCCAGGCAATTGCGCCACGTATAGAGTCAAGTGTGCCAACGCAAGCGCTTGCTTGCTCAAGCGTTAAATCAAACTCTTTTTGCATTGCCTTGTCTACATATATATACGCAACGCCGTTTTCGGTGATTTGCATACGGCGGTAAATTTCTGCCTTAAATTTAAGATAGCCAAACGCTTCAAGATAAAGGTGCGCATAAAGCGTTTCGGTGTCTACACCTTGGTCGAGTAATACTGCTGCGCAACGCAGTGTTTCGCCATTTACACCCTCGTATTTAAATCGACCCGAATCGGTTACCATACCTGTATAAATATATGTTGCGGCCTGCTTGTCAATCTTTAATTCATTACTAAAAGTAATATAAAAATCGGCAATCATTTCACAAGCAGAAGAGCGATTTTCTTCTACCCACATAATATCACCGTAATTTTCAAGCGGAATATGGTGATCTATTTTTATAAGCTCGCGACAAAGCGTATATTTTGTGTTAGAAATACGCTTTTCACTTGCTGTATCAATCACAATACCCAAAGCATCAGTATATTCTTGGTCCTCTACAGGCTCATCTTCGGGGCCTAAAAATTCAAGATATTCTGCCTTGTCATCATCAATAAGATATATTTGCTTTTCAGGGAAAGTAAGCTGTAAAATGCGTTTTAAACCCTTTGTGGCGCCCACACAGTCGCCGTCATTACGAATATGACGAAACAAAAAGATTTTGTCATATTCCTTTATTTTTTGGAGTATTTGTTGTTTAATTGCTTCGTTCATTATATTCTCCTTGAATAGCGTCCAAATCGTTAAGCATAGCTATAGCGGTTTCACGGTCGGGTACACAAGCGCCGCTTGCTTTTTGATGACCGCCGCCACCGTATTTAACGGCAATAGGGTTTATATTAAAGCGGCTTGAGCGCAATTCGCACAGCACACCCTCGTCACTTTCGGTAAAGTTGACCCAAATATCAACGCCCTTAATGTCGGCCATAGTTGCCACCATACCGCGCGATATAGAAAATTCGCTACTGCCAAGCTCTTTCATTTCTTCGCGTGTGGTGTAGATATAAGCTACATTATTTTTAGTAAACTTAATTTTCAAAGTGAATTTCGCCTTAAGTAATTTGCTTTCAAAATTATCGGCATAAAGGTTGCGATAAAGTTCGTTTTTGTCAAATCCCGTATCAATAAGCTCTGATGCAAGCTTAAACGTGCGAGACGTGGTGCTATCATAACGAAAGCGTCCCGAATCGGTGAGCATACCGGTGTAAAGAGCTTCGCCGGCCGTGGTGTTTATCTTTAGTCGGCTTTCTACCGCAAATTCTGTAACCATACCACAACAGCTTTCAAAGCTTGAGTCTACAACCTCTACGTCGGTAAAGGTTTCACAGTAAATATGGTGGTCTATACGCGCTGTCTTTTCTGCCAATGTATAGCGGTCATCGCTCGCAAGATGCGGGGAAGCAAAGTCTAAAAGAATTGCCAACGCACCGTTGTATACGCTATCGTCAATCTCATCCATAACGCTGTCGGGCATAAAGCTTAAATAATTGGTGCTATCACCAACCATATAAACCGTTTTTCCCGGGAAATTTTCCAAAATGATATGCTTCATACCAATTTGACTTCCCATAGCGTCGCCATCGGGGCGAGAATGGCGATGAATTATAATAGTATCGTAATTTTTTATACAGTCAAGTACTGCTTCAAACATAAATTATTTTTCCTTATCTTGTTTTATTAAAATGCGAATTGCCTCAATGGCTGTCTTTATTGCGCAAGATGTGTCTTCTTTTCGTTCTTTTGGCATTGCCGACTGTGAAACTTCTTGATTCCATACGCAGTGAAACACTCCACCTGAACGAAGACCGCGCGCGGCACTTACTATAAAGAGCGTTGCGCCCTCCATTTCACTTGCCAAACATCCGCCACGTTTCCAAGCGTCCCATTTGGCGAGAAGCTCAGGGGCTGTTGGCATACTCTCAGGCGAATGCTGACCGTAAAAGCTGTCCTTTGCCTGAACTACGCCCACGTGATTGGGGTAACCAAGATTTTGTGCCGCCTGATATAACGCGCTTGTAACCTTAAAATCTGCTACTGCAGGAAATTCTATTGGCATATACTCACGGCTTGTACCGTCTTGACGGATGGCACCCGTTGCAATAATAACGTCACCCGGTGCAACCTCCGGCTGCATACCACCGCAAGTGCCAACACGAATAAATGTATCAACACCTATTTTTGCCAATTCTTCTACACAAATAGCGCAAGAAGGTCCACCAATACCCGTAGATACCACAAGAACCTTTTCGCCGTCAAGATAACCTAAATACGAGTTGTATTCACGGTTATTACCCACCTGCTTAGCATCATCTAAAAAAGCGGCAATTTTTTCTACTCTGCCGGGGTCACCCGGAATAATAGCGTACTTTGCGCTATGTTCTTCTGAAAGGGCGATATGATATTGTTTCATATTTACACCTCGTATGTTTATTTTGTTATTTCTGACAAGAAACTCTGGCCATTAATGTTGGCATCGATTGATAAATAGTCACACACCGTTTTACCAATGTTGCAAAAGCCTTCACGTGTGCCAAGATTTTGCGGTCTTATATTTTTACCGTAAATTATTAGTGGAACATACTCACGTGAGTGGTCGGTGCTTACAGTGTATGCAGGATCACAACCGTGGTCGGCAGTGATAATAAGAATGTCATCTTCGCGAAGCAGTGGTAAAAATTCTGTAAGCCACCTGTCAAATTCGCTTATAGCTGCGGCATAACCGTCAACATCGTTACGGTGACCGTAAAGCATATCAAAATCAACAAGATTTGTAAAACAAAGTCCGTTAAAATCTTGCTTTGCAAATTCAATTGTTTTTGCCATACCGTCGGCATTCCCCGTAGTATACACATATTTGCTGATGCCTGCGCCTGCAAAAATATCGTAAATTTTACCTACAGATATGGTATCAAGACCGCTCTCCTTAATATAGTCAAGCATAGTTTTAGCAGGTGGTGCAAGTGAAAAGTCGTGACGATTTGACGTTCTTTTAAAATTACCCGACTCGCCCACAAACGGACGAGCAATTACGCGGCCTACACCGTGCTCACCAACAAGTATTTCGCGTGCGATACGGCAGTAGCTATAAAGTTCTTCTAAAGGCACAATGTCCTCATGAGCTGCGATTTGAAATACGCTATCAGCCGAGGTGTAAACTATAAGGGCACCTGTGCTTATGTGCTCATCGCCATAGTCTTTTATAACCTCGGTGCCCGAATACGGCTTGTTGCAAATAATCGCTCTGCCCGTGCGACGAGAAAACTCATCCAAAACTTCGGCAGGAAAACCGTCAGGATAGGTTGGTAGCGGACTTTTAGACACAATGCCCGCTATCTCCCAGTGCCCTATGGTAGTATCCTTACCGCGAGATAACTCGGCAAGTCGACCAATGGCGGCAGAATGATTTTCGACCATTTCGCCACAACTTACACCGTCAATGTTAAAAAGTCCCAGTTCTTTTAAATTTTTTACATCAAATTTTTTTGATTTTGATATAGATAAAAGCGTATTAACGCCCACGTCACCATAGCTTTCGCTATCATTCATAGCACCTATACCAAAACTATCAAGAACAATTAAAAATACCCTTTTCATATCAATCTTTTGCCTCTAAATGCGGTAGATTTTCATACTCTACAGCGCAATCAAGCGCAAGCTCCATCATTTGAGTAAAGGTTTTTTCGCGGTCTTCTGCAGGGAGCGCAGTAAACGGCGGATAAAGTATATCAGATATTGTGCATATAGCCATCGCACGCATACCAAGTCGCATAGCGGTGGTATAAAGGGCTGCGGCCTCCATCTCTACAGCAAGGCATCCAATTTTACCCCAATTGCTTGAAGGGAAGGTATCGTCATAAAAAGTATCTGATGAATAAAGGTTACCAATATGAGCGTTAAGATTTTTTGCCTTTGCAATTTTGTTGGCGATATCGAGCATATCAAAATTACAAATAGGCGCTATGGTACCATTCATACCGTATTGTGAAATGAAGTTAGAGTTGGTGCAAGCACCCATACCCATAACAATATCGCGAACCTTTACGTTTTCGTTAATAGCGCCGGCAGAGCCTACACGTATAATATTTTGTACGCCAAAGAATTTATAAAGCTCATAAGAGTAAATACCAATAGACGGCATACCCATACCACTTGCCATAACAGATACCTTTACGCCCTTGTAGTAGCCTGTGTAACCGTTTACACCGCGCACGCCATTTACAAGCACAGCATCCGTCAAAAAATTGTCAGCAATGTATTTTGCTCTTAGTGGATCGCCCGGCATAAGAACAGTTTTGCCAAAGCCTATATCATTTTTTAAATCAATATGAGGAGTCTTGTTTGTCATTTTCTTCACCTTTTTCCATAGCCTTTACTATTTTTACAATTCTGCTGGTGCCAAGTCTTGTAGCACCAATGTTTATAAAATCTTCGGCATCTTCAAGTGATGAGATACCGCCTGCCGCCTTGATTTTTAGATGGCTTGCCACATTGTCGGCAAAAATTTGCACATCGTGACGTGTAGCACCTGCAGTAGAAAAACCGGTTGAGGTCTTTATAAAATCCGCACCGGAAGCCGACACAATTTCGCACATTTTAATTTTTTCTTCATCGGTAAGAAGACAGGTTTCGATAATAACCTTTAATATTTTGCCCTTGCAAGAAGCTTTAATTGCTTTTATTTCTTCAAGTAAAAGGTCGTATTTTTTATCCTTTAGCCAACCAATGTTTATAACCATATCAATTTCGTCAGCACCGCCGTCCACTGCATCCTCGGTTTCAAAGCATTTTGTAGCGGTTGTAGAATAGCCGTTTGGAAAACCAATAACTGTACAAATTGCCAAACGGTCGCCTACGTATTGCTTTGCCTGCTTTACATATGAAGCAGGAATACAGCAGGATGCGCATCCATATTTGATACCGTCATCTAATAGTAATTTAATTTCATCCCATGTGGCATTTTGCGCCAAGAGAGTGTGGTCTACGTATGAAAGTATTTTTTTAATATCCATAATAACCTCCAAATATAATTATACATATATATTATACAATTTTTACTCTATACAGTCAACAAAAAACATCCGATAACAGTTTTACGTGCTATCGGATGTTTTTTATGTGTTATCATCATCTAACAAGTAGTGCAACATCTTTTCAGGATTTTCTAAAAACCGTTTTGTTATGTTAAAATGCTCGGTATCTTGGTAGTTCACTTCCCTTATACCCTCTTGCGAAAACTCTAAAATTTGCGAAGCAGGAAAGGTCATTAAAATTGGAGAGTGGGTTGCAATTATAAATTGAGAATTTTTGTTAACCAGCGTATTCATCTCGGACATTAGGGTTAACAGTCGCATAGGTGACAAAGCGGCCTCGGGTTCGTCTAATATATAAAGTCCGTTGCCAAAAAATCTGTTTTGCACAATAGAAATAAAGCTTTCGCCGTGTGATTGATTATGAAGCGATACCCCGCCGTAGCTATCAATAATAAATGGGTCAAACGAGTTTTCCTTGTCCATATCATCAATATTGGTTGCCACGTTGTAAAGACTTTCGGCCCTTAAAAAGAAACCGTCTTTTGCATAGCTGCGCCTTGCAATTTTAATATGCTCATGCAATTCAGAGTGTGTAGCATTGGTAGAAAAGGTAAAGTTTTTTGAACCACCCTCGGCATTAAAGCCATATGCTACAGCAATTGCCTCAAGCAGCGTTGATTTTCCGGTGCCATTCTCACCAACAAAAAAGGTCACGTTCGAATCAAAACGCAGCTCTCTTTCTTGTGACAAAAATTTTATAACGGGCAAACTGTTTAAATATGATCTTTTATCTAAATTATTATCAAACAAAACACCGCTGATATATTGAGCCGCAGTCATTGTGTACCCCCATTTTTACATTTTATATTATTATACTACCGTATATGCAAATACGCAAGACAAAGTCACTTGACACTACGGCGCGTTCTAATGTATACTTGTATTGTAAAGTCAACATCAAATTATAGGAGCACGTAAATATGAAGCCATATATTATAGGTATTGCAGGCGGTAGCGGGTCAGGTAAATCTACATTTGCTTCACGACTTAAAGAGGCTTTTCCACAGCACATTTCGCTTATTAGCTGTGATAATTACTACCTTCCGCACGACGAGCTTTCGCTCGAAGTGAGGGCACATCTTAACTACGACGCTCCCGAAGCATTAGAGTTTGACCTTATGGTTCGTCATTTAGAGCAACTAAAAAACGGACAAGCCGCCCTTTGCCCCGTCTATGATTTTACCAAGCACACTCGGAGTGATAAGGTTACCAAAATTGAGCCTCGACCAATTATATTGATTGACGGTATTCTTATTTTTTACGACCCCGCACTACGCGCGTGTATGGACCTTAAAATTTACGTGGAAACCGATGCCGACGAGCGAATTTTACGCCGTGCACGACGAGATATGGTGGAGCGCGGACGCGACCTTGATAGTGTGATTGATCAATATTTGTCTACCGTTAAGCCTATGCACAACACCTACGTAAAACCGACCAAAATTTTCGCCGACATCATTTTAAACGGCGGCAAAAATGAACAAGCGTTTCAACTGGTAAAAAATCAAATTGAGCAGTTGCTTAACAATTAATAATGTTCTTATACAAAAAACTCAGAACACCAAATGGTGTTCTGAGTTTTTTTGGCTTGTAGCACCGAAAAAGATATCATCCTGCGTAATATGTACAAAAAGCTTCATAAATAAGCAAAGCGATTTCTAGTTCACGTCCATCAAAACTATTTTCAAGGGTTCCTCGAGTTCCACCAAAAGAAATGCCACCGTCCTGAGGCGCAACAAAAAAATCAAACACATATTTTCTGTCACTCCCATAATCATAAACTATCATCATTGCATTGCCCGACACAAATCGGTCATCTTCTATCATTGGCGAAACCACAAGTTGTCTGATTGTAAATCCATTATCACTTAGTTTTTCCATTGCGTTAACCCACTCTTTTTCGGCAATCGACCTATCTTGATTCTCAAATCCAATAGTTTTAGCGGCTTTTGAAAAATTGTGGTCTGTAACGGCCTTGGATAAAGAATCGGCAAGCTGTGTGGCATGGGCTGCCGAAAAGGAATAACCCTCGCCACGTAGCGAGGCATATAACATAGGAGTAAGCATAGTGCACATAGTAATTGCTATTATCAAAAGCACCGAAGCTATCACAAATATTTTTTTTGATTTTCTTTTTTCGTGTTCATGTTCATCAAGAATATGAAATAAATTTTTGTGTGCAATTATTAGTTTTTGAGAACTTTCAAGTCGTTCGCCTTCTAGTAGTTCGTTTATTGAAATTTCAAGAACATCACATAATGAACTTATAAGCGATATATCTGGCATGCCTCTTCCATTTTCCCATTTAGAAACAGCACGATCGCTAACACCTATTTTTGTTGCCAACTCAAGTTGTGTCATTTTTTGTTCTTTACGAAGTTTGGCAATAAATCTACCTATCTTTATTTGATCCATATCTTACACTCTCCTTCTCAATATATTTTACTAAAATTATATAGAAGTAGAAACAAACGAAACGTAGAATTATCCAATTATTTAAAAAAGTTAATATCGTATCTTGTTATACGTTGATTTTATCATCAAAGGACTTTCTTTCATCACTATAACCTCTTAAACTTATTATACTTCTTCAAAGTAAAAACTGCAAGGCTATGCCTTGCAAAAACACTTATTCACCATTCACTATTACTTATTACTTCCAAAAATCCTCTATATAAAAGCACAGTGATTAGTGAAAAGTAAAGAGTAAAAAGTGAAAAAGTAAAATCCCCATTCTTACGAATGAGGATTTTTGGTTGCGGGACGACTTGAACCAATTATCGCGCGGCTTTGCCGCTTGCCCTCTTGCGGTGCCCAAAGTTCATAACGGCTTGGAGCGCCTATGAACTTTGACCGCGGCGCTTCCTTACGCTCCCTTCATCCGCCACCGGCGGCGGTCGCGATGTCACTCCGGGAACCCGTCGGTCGTTGGTTGGTTAAAATCTTTCTCATAACAAGAAAAATCTCTGTCTCCCATACGGGAAACTGAGATTTTTTGGCTCGTCGCACCGATTTAGATGTCGACACAAAACAATTCGATAAATTGTAGTTTATAATACCATGTAACTCGCATCGGATAATTTATTCATTGCTCTCTTATAGTGTTATTTCTCTTTATACGATTCCCATTGCCATTTCTACCAACAACGCAACGACAACGACCAACGCCGAGATGATAAAACCGTGGATCATCGGACGGATACCGGCTTTCTTCATACTTGAGAAGGATGTGTTCAAACCGATGGCTGCCAATGCACATACCATAAGGATTTTGCTTGCACTCTTGGTGCCGGATACAACAGCGGCAGGAATTGGGAACACGCTTGCTACAATAGACATTGCAAGAAATCCGAGAATAAACCAAGGGAATATCTTTGCAATGCTGAAATTTGCCTTCAGTTCACTTCCGTTTTGGCTATTGGCAAGTGCTTCTTTACGCTTTAAGCGGAGCTGCACAAAAGCAAAGGTAATAACGGTAGGAATAATCGCAAGGGTTCTTGTGAGCTTTACCATTGTGGCAAAATCACCTGCGCCTTCTGAGAAGGCATAGCCGGTCGCAACAACGGAAGAAGTATCGTTAACTGC